>JAKPQU010000148.1 GCA_029555925.1 Bacillota bacterium | reverse complement strand
GACAAATGTCCATACCATGTCCTGCGAGAAAGAGCTGTAACGGGGCAAAAACCATTACTGTAAAAGGTGCCGCTGCAAACAACCTGAAACATATAGATGTAACCTTTTATTGCGGATTATTTAACTGTGTAACAGGCGTTTCCGGTTCAGGAAAAAGCACTCTTGTAAATGACATACTCTATCCTGCCATAGCCAGAATTCTCTACAGATCAAAGACAGGCCCCGGCAGGCATGATAGTATATCAGGTATAGAACATATAGATAAAATCGTAATGGTAGATCAGAGTCCCATAGGGAGGACTCCCAGGTCGAATCCTGCAACCTATACCGATATATTCACTCACATAAGAGATGTGTTTGCTATGACGCAGAAAGCAAGACTCAGGGGATATAAAAAAGGACGTTTCAGCTTCAATGTAAAGGGAGGAAGATGTGAAAAATGTCAGGGGTCGGGACATGTCAGCATAGAGATGAGTTTCCTGCCCGATCTGTATATAACCTGTGATGAATGCAAGGGGAAACGATACAATTCCGAGACACTGGAGATTGAATATAAAGGGAAAAACATATTTCACGTACTTAAGATGACAGTAACGGAAGCCTTTGAGTTTTTTGACGGTTTTCCGAAAATACGAAGACTCCTGGAGACCCTCAGGAATGTAGGACTTGGTTATATAGAACTTGGGCAGCCTGCGACATTTCTTTCAGGAGGAGAAGCACAGAGGATAAAACTTTCAGCAGAACTTTCAAAGAAAAGTACAGGAAAAACCCTTTATATACTGGATGAACCTACGACAGGGCTTCATTTCCACGACATAGCACAGTTATTAAAGGTACTTAACGAGTTAAAAAACAAGGGAAACACCATTATTGTAATAGAACATAATATGGATGTGATAAAATCAGCAGATTATATTATAGATCTCGGCCCTGAAGGCGGAGAAGACGGAGGGTATGTTGTTGCAGCAGGATCGCCGGAAGAGATTGCAACAGAGGAAAAATCTCATACAGGGAGATTTTTGAAAAAAATTCTCACGAGGTGATGTTTATGAGGTGTAATAAATGCGGTGAAGTAATATCTGATTTTTCCGATATATGCTATAACTGTAATAAATCCAATATTACCACACAGCTTGATATGAATAAAGAAATAAAATGCCCTGACTTTTCTCCCGGGAATGAAACATGTATTCTGGAACAGAATAAATACAGCAGTTATAATAAAAGAACAGTAATAAGCTCACAACCGGACAGATCCGATTACAGACAACAAAGTCTGCCCCATCCCATAATAGAACAACAACTGCCGTATAATCTCAATAATCCTGCAATATCAAAACTTGCTGTTGCCGGGATAGTGGTTTTAGCAATTTTTTTTATATTTATAACCCTGATTACACAGGATCAGAAAAAGGTTTTTAACAAAGGACTGACTCAACTCAGGCAGGGTATTTTTAGAACTTACAGAAACGGAGACGACTTCGGATCTCCTGCTTCCTTTAAAAAAGCCTTTTCTATATGGAATACAAATGAATATAACGGGAAAATTTCTTATTTACTGGCTGTTTCATGTTATTATGATTATTTGAGTCTCCAGGTAATAGGAGCAAGGAATGATCCATCCAGGATCAGAGATGATATGGATGAGATGAAACTTTATCTGGATAAAGCCCTCAGTTTAAACCAT
>JAKPQU010000140.1 GCA_029555925.1 Bacillota bacterium | reverse complement strand
CTTTTAATGCTGTAAAGTTGCCTATACCTAATAAAATTATCTCTAATATAGAATTACAAAAACACGTGCCTACGAATGAAAATTAAGACCTCTTTGCCTTACTGCAAGCCAATCTCTAATTTTTACTTGTCAAACTTCCGTTTTTGTAGTGAAAAGTGAAAAGTAAGCGGCATGCCAGGGCATTCCTTTCACTTTTCACTTTTCACTCTTAAGGAATTACATATCTGTCAACCATCTGTTTCGGTTCTGTCTGTTTGAAATCATCCTTTATAGCAAGCAATTGCTCTTTATTCCAGACTAAATCTTTTCTGTTGTACTGTGCCATTTCATAGGCAGCACAGAATTTTATTGCATGAAAAGGACATGCTTCCACACAGAGCCCGCAGAAGCAGCATAGAGAAAAATCAATCTCAAATATGTCAGGTATAAGCCCTTTTCTGTGTTCGGCTTTTTTTCCGGGAGCAATGTTTATGCAGGAACATGGACAGACCTTCACACAACTTCCGCATGCTGTACACAGTTCCTCACCTGTTTCTTCGTTTTTCATCAATTTGAGCCAGTTTCTTGTATCTTTATACATGACCCAGTGCTGATCCGGATAATGGAGAGTCACAGTGGGTTTGAACAGATGTTTCCCCGATGTTTTAAGGCCTATTATACAGCTCCATGCACCGCCAAACAGTTCGTTAAATTCCTTTTCTGCCTGTTTATAGGCTTTGCGTAATTCATCAAGCATAATGGTTCTCCTTGCACTAAAATCAACAAAATATCTTTTATAAAATCAATAAAATACTTTCTCAAATTTTTCAGTATCTATTTTTTCCTGAAGTTTTATGAGACCATATAAAAGAGATTCCGGCCTGGGGGGACATCCCGGAATATAAACATCTACCGGTACGATTTTATCTACTCCCAGAAGCACAGAGTAGGAATCATATTTATATATACCTCCCGTATTGGCACAGTTTCCCATGGAAATTACATATTTCGGTTCAGGCATCTGTTCGTAAAGTCTTTTAACTAGAGGCGCCATTTTTTTTGTAACAGTTCCTGCCACAATCATTAAATCGGACTGTCTCGGTGATGGTCTGTAGAGTCCTGCTCCGAAACGGTCTATATCATAGCGGGATGCTGCAGCGGCCATCATTTCTATGGCACAGCAGGCAAGACCGAATGTCATAGGCCATAGAGATGATCTCCTGGACCAGTTAAATACAACATCTGTTGCACCCTGCAGTATTTGTCCTCCCGGTAAATCTGCTACTACTGTAAATATCTCCTTTAAATAACTCATAACATTTACTCCTTTTATCGTCGTGACGCGTCACACGTGACGCGAGGAAAGACCCTTATTATTATCGTAAATCTATAATGATTAAAGCTCTGCTGGCAAGCTCTACAATCCAGTTGGGTTTTATTCCCATAAAGATTGTTCCTGCAAAACATATATACATGGCTGCCAGTGTGAGAATACTGTACGAATAGACAGGTTTTTTATCATCTTCCGGAGGGGCGACAAAATACATGAAATGGACGATTCTAAAATAATAGTAAACACTTATAACACTGTTTAATACGGCCAGTATTACAAGAAGATAGTAAGATGCATTTACTATTTCACCGAAGATGAAAAATTTCCCTATAAAACCTGCAAGAGGCGGCAGTCCTGCGAGTGACAGCAGAAACACTGTAAGCATAAAGGCAAGAAGAGGATATCTGGTTCCCATGCCGGCATATCCTTCTATATTATCTCCTGTCATATCTTCTGCAAGTATTACTACCGCAAAGGCTCCAAGATTCATATATACATATGCCGTAAGGTATACAAGAACAGGGGAGACGCTGAACATTTCTCCTGTCTGGCTGTAATGATAGATGCCAACAATTCCTGCAAGTATATACCCTACATGGGCAATGCTTGAATAACCGAGCATCCTTTTGATATTTTTCTGACTTATAGCCATAAGATTACCTGTAAACATTGTAATTATTGATAATATAAGAAGTATGGCACACCAGTTTATGGGAATATTATTTTTAAATACTACAAAAAAGAATCTCAACAAAATAGCTATACCTGCAGTTTTAGAACCGACTGCAAGGAAAGCGGTCACAGGTGTGGGGGCTCCTTCATATACATCGGGAATCCACATCTGGAATGGAAACATGCCTATCTTAAATCCAAACCCTGCTCCTACTAAAACAAGTGAAAGGAGAGCAAGCCATTTATATCCCGGTATAAGTAATTCTTTTGTACCGGACAGAGCCTGTGCTATATGATATATATTTGTTTCTCCCGTAAGACCGTAAAGAAAAGAAGCACCCATAATTAAAATAGCAGCAGATACGGTTCCGAAGAGGAAATATTTTAGACTTGCTTCTTTTGATTTAATATCATCTCTGTGATAACCGACCAGTATATAACTTGGAATACTTACAAACTCAAAGGCCAGTATGATGAGTATCAGATCAGCAGATGACACAAGGACACTCATACCCATCAATGAAAACAGTATGAGAGCAAAAAATTCTGTTTTATAATGAATGTTCCTGTATACATAGGCTATGGAAAACAGGAGTATTACAGAACCTGCAATAAATATGAGTGCCTTGCAGAACAGAGCGAATCCGTCTGTCGAATAACTTCCCTGAAAAATAACAGTATTTCTTAAAAAATAAAGACTTAAAAAGCTCAGAAATGTGAATACCCAGGCTGCAAGTCCGAGATAATATTTTTTTATTTCAGGAAAAAAGGCATCTATACACAGTATCAGGAGAGCTCCGACACACAGAATTATTTCAGGCACCAGATTTTGTACAGTTATAAACAAGTATATTCCTCCTTAATAACTCTTACAGATTCAAAGTCTTGAGAATATATAATACACTGTTATTTATCATATCGATAACAAGGGCAGGATAAATACCCAGTAATACCGTGAGAACCATAAGTGGTGTAAGACTCCCCAGCTCTACTACACTCATATCGTTCAGGTGTTTCCATTTCTCATTCAGAGGCCCCATAAATATACGCTGTACAGACCACAGCATATAACCTGCAGTCAGTACCACTCCGAGAAGAGACAGAGCCACTATAATCTGCAGTGGAATAATAAGACCTGTAGCATAGGGGCCGACACCATAGGCGCCCAGGAAAACAAGGAATTCCCCGACAAAACCGCATAATCCCGGAAGTCCCAGGGAAGCCATGGCAAACAACATGAAGAAACCTGCATATACAGGAAGATTGACACCGAGTCCTCCAAAACTATTCAGATCCCTTGTATGGGCTCTTTCATAAATTACCCCTACCAGGAAGAATAGTGCTCCTGTTATAAGTCCGTGGCTTACCATCTGCATAACGGCACCGTTAAGAGCAGTTGCTTTGAAATCGATTATTTTTTGCATCGCATCAGTTCCCCCGGGTGTAGCCGCATAGGATGCGGCTATACCGAGCATAACATAGCCCATATGGTTTACGCTTGAATAGGCTACAAGCTTTTTTAAATCAGTCTGGGCAAGAGCACAGTATGAACCGTAAACAATACTTATAAAGGCCAGTATCACCAGGGGGAAGGCAAATACGGCAGATGCTTCCGGCATCATAGGAAGTACTATTCTTAAAAAACCGTAAGTTCCCATCTTAAGAAGGATGCCTGCAAGTATTACACTTCCTGCAGTAGGAGCTTCTACATGAGCCAGCGGCAACCATGTATGGAAAGGGAACATAGGTACTTTTATGGCAAAACCTATGAACATAAGCCAGAATGTAAGAGCTCCCAGGGCAAACTTCCCTGCAAGGGGATTCTGGGCCGTAATTTCCAGCATGTTTAATGTATGGGGACTGGTATTGAAAAAGAGTATCAATATGGCTACCAGCATACCCATACTGCCTACCAGTGTATATAAAAAGAATTTTATTGCCGCATATTCTTTCTTCGGGCCTCCCCATATACCTATCAAGAAATACATAGGTACCAGACAGACCTCCCAGAATACATAAAAGAGAAAGAAATCCAGAGAAATAAACACTCCCAGCATACCTGTTTCTAAAAGTAAAAAGAGGAAAAAATATTCCTTTATTCTGTGAGTTATATATTTACCTGAATAGAGAATTGAAAGAAATGTGAGTAATGTAGTCAGAACTACAATCGGTAAACTTATTCCGTCTACTCCTACAAAATAATTTATGGAAAAACCGTTTTGATCGAGAGAGCCGAATCTGATCCATGAAAAAGGCCCTTCCCATTGAAATAATTCAAAGGTTTTTCCACTGGCAAGGTGAAAAAAATCTGTTTTAGCCTGAACATAGATAATCAGTGATAGTACAAGACTTATACCGCTTGAGATAAGGGAGGTGATTTTTATATACTCTTTATCATTTTTATTCAGGAATAATATTATGAGTGCTCCCAGTAATGGCAGGAATGTAATAGCACTTAACATTTCCTCAACTCCTTTTTATTTTATAAATTTCGACTCTGTCATAAATTTTACGTAAAATTCTATAAAAGCCTTTTTATTGATACCATTTTATTGATAACCATGGCATCGAACCGAATGAACCAATTACAGAACCTATAATAACAAGAAATATTATACCGAGACATATGGCCATGATATATTGCTGTATATTACCTGTCTGAATACATGTGAGATATTTACCTCCACGGATACTTATATATCCCCAGCCGTTTACTGCAATTCCGTCTACGATATGGTCGTCTACCCATCTCTTTATACGGCTTATAAACAGCATAATATATGCCCATAGATCTACAAACTTATCTACTATAAATTTATCTATAACATAACAGAACTGTGCAATCATAAGTATTACACATATGATGCAATATCTGTATATTTCATCAAAAAAGTATTTATTTTTAACTACCATATGGATGAGTTTATACAGAAGGGTCAGAATAAGCATAATTTTTGCAGGTACTCTGGTTGCAATATTAACAAGTTGTTCACTTATTGTATTGACCAGTCTGTGAACCGGTTCTAAAACAGGTTTCATAAATGTTTCTTCAGGTTTAACTACCTTTACTCCGTAGAAGGCATATCCGAAACCTATACCGGTAAATCCCAGCAATACCGAAATAATCATTATAATCCAGTTAGGTCCTTCTGCTGCTCCGAATTCATAAATTCCTCCCGTGTTCATACCTTCCACTCCGGTAAAATGAATAAAACTGTGAAAGAGGCTCATACCCGGAATACCGACTGCTCCAAGGAGAATGGAACATATTGCAAGTATAACGAGAGGGACATACATAACAGGTGATGATTCATGAGGGTGAATATCGGAACGAACTTTGTTTCCAAGGAATGTAAGGCTGAAACAACGGGTCATATAAAAGGCTGTCAGAAATACGCCTGCAAGACCCATAAGTAAAGGAATATAACCCAGATAACCTATATATGACGGTATATATGAAGGCATATTATGAGTGCATCTTTCTCCGAATGTGAATGCCGAAGCAAGGATTTCGTCTTTACTGTAAAAACCGCTTGTGATTACAGGAAAGCCTATAAGACAGAGAGTGCCAACAAGGAAGGTATAGCATGTCCATTTCATATGTTTATGAAGGCCTCCCATTTTCCATATATCCTGTTCGCCGTTCATTCCATGTATTACACTGCCGCTTCCAAGGAAAAGGAGGGCTTTAAAGAAGGCATGTGTTATAAGGTGGAATAATCCTGCCGTATATCCTCCCACTCCCAGGCCTAACATCATATAACCTAACTGACTCAGTGTGGAATAGGCAAGAACCCTTTTTATATCATTTGCCGTAACTGCTATTGTAGCGGCAAATACGGCAGTAAATGCACCTATAAAGGCGACTACTATGAGAGGAATAACTGCTGTTGCAAATATGGGATAGGCTCTTCCTACAAGATATACACCTGCCGCCACCATAGTAGCCGCATGTATTAAAGCACTCACAGATGTAGGGCCTTCCATTGCATCGGGAAGCCATACATGGAGAGGAAACTGTGCCGATTTTCCCATTGCTCCCAGGAATAAACAGAGAGCTATAATAGTTAACACCCACCCGGGTATAAGTGACAGCATATCAAAAAATCCTTTTGTCCTATCATGGGTGAAGAAATTAAGAGTCATACAATCTCCGTACCTTGCTGAAGCCCACAGTATTATCATAAGGGCAATGGATATACCGAGATCTCCTATTTTCGTAGTTATAAAGGCTTTTTTAGCAGCATTTGCTGCAGAGGTTTTTATAAACCAGAACCAGATAAGTAAAAA
>JAKPQU010000114.1 GCA_029555925.1 Bacillota bacterium | reverse complement strand
TCTCTGTTTATTTGTTCCGAAACATTTATTGCAGTGGCTATCTTATATACAGTATAAAGAGGGCCTCCGAGAAAACCTGCCTGCTGGCCTGTTATTACAGTAAAAACTCTGTCGTCTGACAGTTTCTTCGCATTTTCTATTGCCTCGTCTGGGCTGTTCAGGAATAAGTTATAACCGGTAATAATCTTTGTAATTTCGGATCTTCTGTGATTTTTATGTCCTTTCTTTAATGCTGTCTGAACATCATAGGGGCCGTAAGAAAAGAATTTCGCCGCTTCACCTGTGCCTGAAATATAATCCAGAAAAAACCTGTTCTGGCCGGGAAGTATATTATAATCTAAATTGAGTCTCATAAAAAAATATTCACCGTAAATATATGACTTCCTTTTTTAAACAATAGAAAATTTTTTATGAAATTGACCTGTACTTAATAATAAAGTATAATTCATGGTATAATTATGTGTATTTCATAACTTATTAGAATTTAAGTCGTCGTGACGCGTAACGCGTGACGCGTGACGGGTTTAATCTCTGCGCATCACGCATTACGCTGTACGCATTACGAGGTCATTATTTATAGATAGTTATGAAACTAACTATAACATCAGCGAATTTTGCATTAAAGACCCTTTATGGTAAAGGATTAATAACAGCTAAATGTTCATCTGTGATGAGTGGCATATAATTACTGACCTGAGCATAAACATGTAGTAAAAATCTTCCTCCCGTAACGCGTTAAGCGTTATGCGTCACGAGAGCATATATATTATTTATGCTTATATCAGTAAAATAACTCTCATCAAATACTACTAAAAACAAAGGATATTTTTTATGAATGATATTAAAAAATTATTATCTGATTTAAAGCATCAGGACGACTCTGTAAGACTAAATGCAGTAAAAGCTCTGGCAACCCGTAAGGAAGCGGAAGTTGTAGATCATCTCATAGAACTGCTTTCAGATTACAATCCTGATATAAGGACAGCTACTGCAATAACCATAAGTAAAACAGGCAATGAAAGAGCAGTGCCGTCTCTTATTAAAGCTCTTTCCGATACAAACAAAGATACAAGGGTTGCCGTGGCCATGGCTCTCGGGAAAATCGGAGATTTCCGGGCCATTACCCATCTGAGAACACTTCAGAGACTCGATCTTAACGAAGAGGTAAGGAATACAGCCATGGTTGCACTTGAAGAAATAGACAGGGCGATTGTGCCGATGTTAAAGGAAATAGGGAAGGAACTCGGCAGCCCTCACCTGGAAGACAGGAAAAGAGCGGTAAAATTCCTTACTACTATAGGCACAAAGGATTCTGCGTCTATTTTAGTTAAAGCTATAGGCAATTCGAGTGACGAGATCTGTAAAGATGCTCTTGCTGCACTGGATAAATTGCTCCATCTCGGAGCAGAACCGTTCCTTAAAGGTCTTAAAGACGAAAACTGGAAAATAAGAATAGCCTGTGTGGAATTTTTGGGAAAGATGAAAAATGAAGAGGTTGTAAATCCTCTTATAGACCTTCTCGATGAGGAAGAAATGCCGGAAGTTAAAAAGAACATTGCCTCTGTCCTGGGCAGGTTAAAAGCAGAAGATGCTCTTTATAATCTGAGAAATATGATTAATAAATCCGATCCGGAATTAAACAGGATATTGATAAAATCCATAGTTGATATAGGAGGCCCCCAGGCAATTGAATTTCTTGTCAGGATATTAATAGAAGAAGATGGAGAAACTGCAGTTCTCGCCGAAGAAAACCTCTGCAAATTCGGATATAAAATAATACCTGTGTTAATTGAAGATTATTCATCGGAAAAGGAAAAAGGCCGTAATACGATAAAAAAAGTAATCAAACATCTCGGCGCAGACGGAGTCGATTATTTTTTGCAGCTCCTCAGTGATCCTGAACCTGATAAGAGGAAACTGGCAATAGAGTTCCTCGGTGAGCTTGAATCTAAAACTTCAATTGATGCCCTTACGGAAGTGGCGGAAGAAGACAGTGATAAGTCTGTAAAAACTGCAGCTTCAAAAGTATTAACCCGACTTAAAAGGAAATTTAAAATGGATGGCGGGCCGTCCTTTATACCCAGTGAAAGTTTGCTTCAGAGATTTTCAACGTTCTTCTCAGATCAAATAGAAAAGCTTTCCAGAGTAAAAGGCCCTTCTCTGAGTTCTTTTCTGCAAGGTGATAAATTAAGGTGTACGAACTGCGGCGGTATTATTTCCAGAAAGGCTTCTTCCGTAGAATATAAAGGACAGAAGCTTGATGTAATAAGATTTGGGAAATGTCCCCTCTGCGAGAAAATACTCTGTAAAAATTGTTGTAATACTATCGTAGTAAGAGGCCTGACCTCTGTTAAATGTCCCAACTGCAATGTAGAACTCGATCCTGCATAAGTTCGTGAATCGTGAGTCGTGAGTAGAAGTTTACTCTTACTCACGACTCACCACTCACTATTTTCTCTCTTCGAATCTCTTCTTCTGTTCTCTGTAAACTTCTGATTTCGGATCCAGTTCTATTGCCTTCTCTATCGTTTCAATGGCTTTCCCGTAATCTTTTTTCCTGTAATATAATTCTGCAAGTGTGTCTAAATAAACGGCATTGTCAGGTTCCATATCTATAGCTTTTTGAACCAGTTTCAATCCTTCATCCAGGTTAAGTTCATTCTGTGCATAGAACCAGGCTACATTATTGTATGCGGCGGGATTATTTGGATCTGCTTCTATGGATTTCTGTAAATGGAGAAAGGCCATATCGAGCTGTCCCTGTCCGAAATAGGTAAGGCCGAGATTATTGTATATTCTGAAAACATTTACGTGAGACGTATCTTTTCCGTCAAAACAGATCTTAAGGGCTGTATTCAATGCTTTTATGGCTTTATCATATTCTTTTTTCTTGTAATAACATGTTCCCAGATTATTGTATGCCCATGCGTAATCAGGGTCGATTGCTATTGCTTTCTCTGCATATGTTATTGCTTCATCAATTTTATCCAGTTTGTAATATGCCCTTGCCAGGTTGTTATAGGCAGGAACACAATCCCTGTCAATTCTGAGTGCTCTGGTGCAGTGGCTTATGCCGATATTATAAAATCTTTTCTCAATATAAAGCAGGCCGAGACAGGCTTCTATATAACCGTTGTCCGGCGCAAGAGTCCATGCTTTTTGAAAATATTCCAGAGATTTATCTGTCTGATTTTTATCCAGATAAATCCATCCAAGTTCTTCATAGGTTATGGGAAAATCACCTTTTATTTTTAATAACTGATTGTATATTTTTATGGCATTATCATAATCTTTTACCTTCCTGTAACAGCGTCCGAGTGCTACATAACCTTCGGTAAAATCAGGCTTGATTTTTAGTAATTCATTGTATTTTTCTATGGCTCCGTTAAGATCTGTCATCTCCAGTTCAATTGCCTGATCATAGAGTTTTAAATCAGGTTCTGACTGGGCAAAACAGCAGGTAAAAGAAAGTAAGAATAAAAAAGACAGAAATAAACACTTTTTTAACATATTAAACCTCCTTAATAATTTAAATGTATAGGAATTTTCATTTTTGATAATGTAAAATAAAGCTTTAGATAAAAATTATGTACAGGCAGTTTATCTAAATAATTTATAATAGCCCGGGTTATAAAGAAATATGTTCTTTCCCTAAATATTCATCTATTTCTTTATTTATTTCCGTTATATCTTCACCATGTTCAAATTTTTCAGCAAGAACGCATCCGTAACTTACAAGATTATTTGCTTTATGACATATATTGAGACCTTTTTCAAGATGCTCACTTCTTTTATTCTGGAAAAAAAATTCCATTTCTTCTACTGTTTCCAGGAATTTATGAAACCCCATTTCTGTGAGGTTGGCCGCTTTTTCTAAAATATGACGGTACTTTGCAGCAGCAGGCGCTTCTATCTTTTTTCTTATCCCGGGAAGGGATTTGTAAAGATAACTGTCTGCACCTTTTTCTATAACAGACAGGCAGGCTTTTAAATCATCTTCCTGTTTAGTTCCTGAAAGGATACCTTCAACTACTTCTATGAGTTTCATGAAATTCCCTGTTTTGTAGTTATAGGAGAAATCGAATTTCTTTGATTTTATAGCGAATGGATCACCTTTTGAGCCGAATTCTTTTATATCAATTCCTGTATCGTTATCACTTACAGGAGGGCATATCAATTTTGCGTTACAAATAACACACATTCTTGTACCCGGCCGGTTGTCTTCTCCGCATTTAAAACAGATCATTTCTATAATGTCCTTTAACACATAAAAATATTCATAAACATTCTATAAAGTTAAATATAATTCCTTCTTTGAGGAAGACTTCAGAATATTCTGGATAAGAAGAAGAAAATAGGATTATATAACATATATGTTATCAGTCGTTTTTATGTAATTGTAAATATAATTATGGTTTTTTTTAAGAAAAAATATTCTCATTTTTCGTTGTAATGAATATATGTCTCAAAATCATTTGACTTGCATATAAAAATGAATTAAAATTATGCATAGAGGTGATGCGTTATGAGAACAACTATCGATATAAATAATGAACTTTTTCAAGAAGCACAGAGACTTTCCAATGTTTCCACCAAGAAAGCGCTTGTTGAGCTGTCATTGAAAACCTTTATAAGACAGAAGAAAAAAGAAAATCTCAAATCCATGATCGGGAATTTTGATCTGAACCTTAATCAGGACGAACTGGAGAGAATGAGGCAGGATGAATAAAAAAATACTTATAGATACTTCCTTATGGATAGAGGCTTTAAAGAAAGATTGCCATGAAAAAATAAAAGAAATGATTTTGAAAGCCATAGATGACGACAGTGCTTTTATTACCGGAATAATTATGGTAGAACTGCTTTCCGGTGCCGGGACTCTGAAAAAATATGAGCAATTAAAAAATAATCTCGAAGCCATTATATATCTTGATACAACAGCCGATGTATGGGAAAAAGCGGCTGAAATAGCTTTTACATTAAAAAGAAAAGGTATAAATGTACCTTCCGGGGATATATTAATAGCTTCTGTGGCTATAAGATATGATGTTCTGTTACTTCATATGGATAAACATTTTGAGTTAATAGGAAAAAACACCGATTTAAAAGAGGAGAGACTTATTGTGTAAGCTATCCTCAATAGTTGACAAAGTGTATTTTTATCTTCATAATCTATTTTATAGTGTATTTCATAACTTATTAGAAATTCAGTGGTCGTGACGTGACACGGATTTATATTCCTGATGAAACATAAAATAGATCTATCGGTACAATCGTATAAAAAATCTGAATCCCTTTTATATACCCTCATGTGTTTACATGAATGCTCCGGCCTTCATATTGACACATTATATATAAATGATGACTGCAGCGGGGATAATCCGGAAGAGATTTACCTGAATGACAGGGTGAAAAAATATTTTTCCGGCTGGCAGATTCGTGTCAGAGTAAATAAAAGTCCTGTCAGATGGTACCGTGCTTTTGTAAATAATTACAGACCTTCCTATTTATCTGTAAAAAAGTTTTTGAATCATAAATTTCTGGATCTCTTCAGAAAAGAAAAACTTTTTCACATAGAGGAAGATATTCGCTATCAGTGGGCCATTAACAGTACAGATAAACCCTATGTGTTTATTGTTCATGACGATATAGAATTTTATGATGATATTATCGGCTTTTATCTGGATAATATGACAGATAAATGTGCTATAATAGGAGAACTGGGACAGTGCTGGAGATGTGATTTCGGCAAAGGCCCTTCACCATGTAATCCCGAGAAGATCATGAAAGGTATATATCCGTCAGAAAACTGGCCTCTTACAATTTCGGAATCTTCCGGCCATAAAAGGGCATGCAGAATAAATGAGTGGTGCTGTATGATCAATATTGAAGCGGCAAAATTTATTACTGACAGAGAAAGATGTTTTTTCGGTAATTATGATGATGACGGAGATGTAGGGGCATACTGGTTTGAACAGGTTGTAAAACATGGTTATAATTTTTCCGATCCTCTTCCCGGACAGGAACAGAGAAATAAATATTACAGACATCCCTGGCAGGGCCATTCAGGCCATTCCGTATGGCAGGAACAGGACGGAAAGAAGAATGTCTATAACAGAGAATTTGTAATAAAGAAAATGATCGAAAGATTTGGCGTTGATCTGACAGAGAGGGCATAGTTTCTGCAGTTATTTCAGTAAATACTGATTTTCAGATACCATTGCTGGTAAGTGCTCCAAATATTACAGAGCCGGTCGCAAATTGAATCCTCGCGTCACGCGTCACGCGTCACGCGTCACGATTAATAAAAGGAGAATTATTATGGCAAAAACTGTTGAAGATTTTATTCAAAAAGGGGAAGAGCTGATTGAGGATGAGAAATATGATGAAGCTGTGAAAGCTTTTGACATGGCAATAAAAATGGACCGTGAAAATGTAGAGGCCTGGCTCGGAAAAGCTTTTGCTTTATACGAACAGGAAGCTTATGATAAAACACTCAAATGTTATAAGAAGGTAATAAAACTTGACCCGGAAAATATAGACGGATGGACCGGCCTGGGTGATACCCTGTATGAACAGGAAGAATATGATAAAGCTATAGAATGTTATGATAAAGCACTGGAATTTGATGAGAACAACAGTGATGCATGGAACGGCCGCGGAGATTGTCTCTGTGAACAGGAAGCATATGATAAAGCCATAGAATGTTATGATAAAGTTCTGGCCATAGAGCCCGATGATATATATGCTTTAAACAGTAAAGGCGATACACTGGCAGAAATGGAAAGATATGATGAAGCCATAGAATGTTATGATAAGGTTCTGGAATTTGAACATGAGAATGTTTTCGCCTGGAATAATAAAGGTGATGTTTATCTGGAAAAGGAAGAATATGAGAGAGCTATAGAATGTTATGATAAAGCACTGGCGATTGACGGAAAAAATGTTTATGCTCTGAACGGCAAAGGCTATGTGTTTTCTGAAACAAAAGAATATGACATGGCTCTGGAATGTTATGATAAAGCCATAAATATTGATCCGGAAAATTTAGATTCCTGGAATTACAAAGGTGATCTCCTCTGTGAAGAGGAAAAATACGATAAAGCTATAGAATGTTATAATGAGGCACTGGCGATTGACCCTGAAAATACCTATGGCCTGAACGGTACAGGTCTTGCTCTTGCGGAAAAAAAAGATTATAAGAAAGCGCTTCAGTGTTACGATAAAGCAATAGCCATTGACGGCACAGATCCTGTCCCATGGAATAATAAAGGACTTCTGATGGCTTATCAGAAAAAATATAAAGAAGCTGAAAAATGTTATGATATGGCTCTGAAACTCGATGAAAAATATTTCAATGCCTTTTATAATAAAGGGCTTTTACTGTCAGAAGAAAAGAAATATAAAGAAGCCCTTTTGTGCTTTGATAAAGCTCTTGAACTGGAACCTGATGATCCTGATGCTCTGGAAGCAAGGAAGGAAGCAGGTAGAGCAGTGAGCAGTGGTCAGTGACCGGTATTGCTACCCGTTACGCGTTACGCGTCACGATTATAAAGGAGATTTTTTATGACAGATGAAACTATGAATTTTCATATGAATACCACTGTTGTGGATTTCCACGCAGATACTCTCTGTAAAGTCCTCAGAGATGACCCGTCTGTTCTGGATATAAAACCTTTACTTTCGGGAGGAATCAATCTGCAGGTTTTTGCTCTCTATACACCTGAGGAATTGATTCCCCATTCTGTTATTCCTTTTACCCTTGAGATGATAGATTTATTTTACAAATGGAAAGAGGAAAATCGTGACATTTCACTGATATTATCACGTAATGACCTTGAACCTGTGAAAAATGGGCGCTTCGGGTGCCTCCTTTCCATAGAAGGCGGGGAAGCACTCTGCGGAAAATTGTTTATGCTGGACACCTATTACAGACTCGGTGTGAGAGCCATGACTCTTACATGGAGCAATAGAAATTTACTTGCCGATGGTGTATCGGTCGGCAATAACCCGGGAGGCCTCACAAAATTCGGAGTAGAAGTAGTAAAGAAGATGAATAATCTCGGTATGATAGTAGATGTTTCTCATATGGCTGAGCCGGGGTTCTGGGATGTAATGAAAGTGAGCAGTGAACCTGTTATAGCTTCTCACTCCAATTGCTATTCCATCCGTAACCATCCTAGAAATTTGAAAGACGAACAGATACTTGCCATTGCAGAAAAGGGAGGTGTAACAGGTATTACCTTTGTACCTCATTTCCTGGGAGAAAATCCTGTAACTGTAGAACATGTGGCAGATCATATAGAATATATTGTTAAATTAACCGGTAATTACAACTCTGTAGGACTCGGGTCTGATTTTCATGGAACAGATAATTATCCTTCCGGATTATCAGATGCATCTTTTTTGCCTGCTATAACGGAACTATTAAAGAAAAGAGGACATACCTGTAAAGATATCGAAAAAATTATCGGCGGAAACTGGCTCAGAGTATTATCTCAGATTTTGAGATAGCAGTCTTTTTTATTCAGGAAGGAAAAAAATAAAATTTATAGAATTGTAAATTTGAAAATTTATAGTTGAATTTATCACTGCCCGTAATGTCACGACAGTTATGAAATCATCTGTGATTTTTGAATAAGTAAAAGGTCTTTTATTATAGAGAGGAGAAGATGAACGTGCTAGACTTTAAATGGAGGCAGCTTCATCTATCAATTACTGATGAAATGCTTTTTAGAATAATGAGACATCTAAGGAGGGAGTATAAACCTTTTTTAAGTTCCATCAAGGAGGATCTCTGTTCCCAGTTTAAAATAGATTTCAGCCCTTACAAAGAAAAAGGAATTTTTTCTACTCCTCTCTTCAGAAAGATGTCTGTTATGGACAGAATTTACGAAGGAGATATATTCCTTGGCAGCAAGATGGAACAGTATTATGTACAGGTGAGAAAAGACAGGAAATGCCTTGATGTCATTGCTATGAACAGAGGTTCAGGCGATGATAAAGAATTCAATCAATTCTGTGAGATTATAACTCAGGCAATTTTTCCTATGGTAAAAAGCGAACATCATCTGGCATGGAAAGAATATCATCCTAAAAGTGATAAATACAGACTTTTAAAGAATGATATTCCTGTTTTTGCACCTGCTCAGGAAGATTACAGGGCAGTAGTAGATCTTGAAAGTGTTAAATCAAGAGAATTACTTAATAAAATAAAAATGAAACCCAGCGTAAGTCTCAGTGAACTGGCAGATGAAAATGAAAAACTTATGGTAGGTGCACTGGTTCAAAAAATGGAACAACTGGGACTCGTAAATATAGATTATATTGTGTTCTGCCATCAAACAGGTCATCAAATAAACAGGGTCAATTCTATTTCCTCCATTGAAGAAGCAGCACAGCAGGGATTTAAATGTTTTCACTGCGGCAGACTTGTTTCTCAGGAAAAAATTGATCAATGCATAAGTATTACACCTTACGGACATTATATAACAAGAGGCAGCTACTGGCTTGCTGTGAGATTGCTCGGCATACTTAAAGGAGCCGGCCTCTGGGGAGAAGATATTCTTATAGATTGTCCGGAAGATGGCGTGGATATAATAAATCTCTTCTTTAACTGTGATAGCAGTTTTGTTATGGTAGAAATAAAAGGTGACCTTTTCACCATGTATGATGCCTATCTTTTCTATAATAAGATCTGTATTTACAGGCCAGATAATGTAATACTTATTACTACTCAGCCAGTAAAGCAGGGAATTAAAGATTATTTTAAAGAAGTTTTACCGGATTTAAATATAATATGTATAGATAATATTACGGAACTTCCGCAAAGACTGTCGTCTTTTCTGGAACAAAAGAGAGTTGAATATGTTCTGGAACTGTTAAAGAATTTTAAATCCTGCACCTATGTTGATATGGCACCTCTTGCCGTAGCAGGATTCTTCGGACTTGAAGCAGAGAAAACAGAGGAAGAAGAAGAAATTGAAGAAATAATAAAAATAAAACCTGAAGAAGAGGATTTAATAGAGAAAGAACTGGAAGATCTTATACCTGAAGATCTATCGTCTGATGAACCTGAAGATCTCATACCTGAAGCTCTGATAAAGGAAGACCTGATAAAAATAGAAGAAAAAAAACCTGTAGAAGTTATTCCATCCAGAGTAAAGGAAGAAGTGTCTCTCGATGTGGAGGATTTCTCAGACCTTACGGATGTTAATATGCTCCTTGACGAATCTTCTTCGAAAGATGAAGACCTTATGAAATTTGATAGTTCTGATATAATGGATACTGACATAATGGATCTGGATACTGATATAATGGGCTCTGATATGATGGGCTCTGATATGATGGACACTGATATGATGGCAGATATTTCAGAGGGTGAGCCCGATTTCAGCTTTGATGAAGCTATGAGTTTCCTTGATGAAGGATTTTCTCTTGATGATATACCTATAGAAGAAGGTACAGCCGATATATCTGTAAGTGAAACTTCTGCCGATATGATACGAACTATTACAGCTCAGGAGGTTATAGATAATATTACCCGTGACGGAGTAGTCGGGAAAAGTGTGTCTGATATACAATCTTCTATAAAACCTCTCGATGAGCTTGAAGGCGTTAAAGGAAGTACACTGGCCAATAATGAGGGATTTATTATCACTACTACATTGAATGATACGGCAACATCTGAAATTATTGCAGCTACATCTGTAGAACTGAATAGAAGACTGGCCCGTGCAGTACAAGCTATGGGTATAAGCAAACCCGTCAGTATCGTTGTTGAAGCAATGGAAGGAAAATTTCTTGTACATATGTCGAAGGAATTTGTCCTTGCTTCTCTTATAGATGATAAACCTGCATATGATGAACATAAAGTAGAGAAGAGATTGAATGAATTAATGGAACATTTTGACAGGGAAAATGAAACCAGTGAACAGATGATGACAAAGCTTTTAAAGTCATTACAGGAAAATACCGGTATAGTAAACGGCCTTATTGGTTCCGGAGAAGGTCTGTTAATAAGCTCGTCTCTTTCAAATAACTTTTCTGCTGAAAACTGGATAGCCTATCTTACCTATATCTATCATGCAGCCGAAGATACTGTTTCAAGGTTAAATCTCGGAGAGGTTGACAGATGTATGTTTAAATCACAGGTCAATAATAAAGAGCTTAATATAATATGTTCTAAAAATGGCCCTCTTATGTTATGTACCCTGGTACAGGATGAAGGAATCTCTCAGGCTTTATCTACAGATTTGAATGCAGCAGGAAGAGTTGTTAATCTACTTCTTGGTTTATAAGCAAGTCAGCAGGTCAGCAGTTCAGCTTTTCTGCTGACCTGCCGAAAGCTGACTTGCTGAATTGCTAACATGAAAGATTGGAGTTAATAATAATGAAGGAGTGTCTCGAAAAACTTAATAAAACATCGGGTGTAATAGGGAGTTTAATTGTAGGCAGAGATGGACTGGTTATAGATAGTGTTGTTCCCACTTCCTTTAATGCAGATCTTGTTGGAGCTATTGTAGCAGGAGTTTTTACTTCTGCAGAAAGTTCCATGGAAGAGCTCAATCAGGGAGAACTTAATATGGTAATGGTAGAAGGGAGTATGGGTAAATTAATATTATGTAATTCCGGTGCCATACTCGTAGTTCTACTCGGAGAAGATGTTAATCTCGGTATTCTCCGTCTTGATATAAAAAGGACTATTGAAGATTTAAAACAATATTTATGATAGAAACAACAGAGTAAATTTTATAAGGGCACGGTAAATCTCCGTGCCCTTATTGGTACAGGGTGTTCTCCTTTGAAAAAAGAAAAGGTTCTCATTGTTGATGATGAAAAGAATATAGTAACATTAATTCAACTCCATCTGGATACAGAAGGTTATGAAACTATTGTTGCTTATAACGGAGAGACAGCTTTAAAGAGGATTTCCGAAGAAATTCCTGATTTGATTATTCTTGATGTTATGATGCCCCATATTGATGGACTGGAAGTCTGCCGGAGAATAAAAGCAAATAAAGAACTTGCCGCTATACCTGTCATCATGTTAACTGCCAAAACCAGAAAAGAAGATCTTAAAAGAGGGTGGGATGCAGGTGTAACAGACTATATAACCAAACCATTCAGCGCTCAGAGGCTTGTAGAAGTCGTAAAAAAAGCACTTAAAAGTAGAAAAACAGCACAGCTCAAAGAGAAACAGGAAATTCTGCCCTCCTTACCGACAAATATTGCTGTTGTCGGCACAAGTCATGCAGGTATTTCCATCATTCAATTTCTTCTGGGTGATAATAATATAATTATTAAAGGCGTGGCTGACAGTGATATAAACTCTCCCTGTATGGTACTGGCACAGAAGCTTAATATTTTTTCTACGACAGATGTGAGGGAATTACTTAAAATAAAAGGCCTCCAGTTTGTCTTTATGCTGTCTTCCGACCTGGAATTACTGGAACTTATTGAACGGGAAAAACCTCCGTCTGTGGAAATTATAAGAGGTGATACAGCCAGTCTTATATGGTATCTTATAGAACAGAGCAGTGAACTTCAGGAAAAACAGAGGAGTCTTGTGAAAGAGTTGAATACAAGGGTTAATGATCTGGAAATACTTTATGAAGGCAGCACTCTTATGGGTTCTGCCATACATGTAAATTCGGTTCTTAAAGCCACTATTGAAGCTATGAGAAAAGCAGTAAATGCAGACAGCGGACTCGTAATGCTCCTTGATGAAGAAACTGATGAATGGTCTGTCCAGGGAAATTTTAATTTCCCTGTTGATTTGCTGACAGAGAGAGAACCTCTTAATCTCGGACAGGGTATAGCAAGGCTTGCCATTAAAAAGAAACAGCCAATGACTATAAAAGATGTGCCACATGAAAAAGGCCGTTTTATTTTAAGTAATATACCTGAAGTAGTATCTACCATTGTAGTTCCTCTTTTTATAAAAAATAAAGCTTTTGGCGTAATTTACTTGAATCACGGTTTTCGCAAAGAATATTCGCAGGGTGAAATATACCTCCTTTCCGTTCTTGCAAGTCAATCCAGTGTTGCTCTTGATAATGCTAGACTCTATGAAACAGTAAAACAAAAACATCAGGCTGTCGAACAGCTTCTGGAAAAATTAATACATAGTTCCGAATTATCATCATCTCAATCCATGACTGAAGCTCAGAGTAAGATTGGTTATTCCATCAATGAAACAATTAATGAACTGGAAGCCCTTCATGATACCCTGAATACCGAATTGAATCAGGTTAAAACAAGAATTGATGAAATGAAAAAAATAACAAGTGAAAGTATTAATAAAATGCATAAAATTTCTGAAATATCCGTCTCCGGTGAGCAGGAAAAGATTGATTTATTACCTTCTCTTGAGATTTATTTACAGAGATTTGAATTGGAAACAGGTATTGTCACGGAATTAATGGTTTCAGGAATTAAAAAGAAACTGGCAGAATCTATTGAAACAACTATTTACCGTATCATACAGGAAGCATTGAAAAATGTAAAAGAACATTCAGGTGCTTCAGGTGTGAGGGTCAGAGTAAAGATTCTCTCAGATCAATTTAATGTAGCTATAGAAGATGACGGTGTTGGATTTGATTATGCAAAAGCCTCTGTTAACGGGAGAAAAATGCCAGGAATAAATAGTATGAAAGAAAAAGCCTCTTTCCTTGGAGGTACCTTTAAGATAAGAAGTCAACCGGGGAGAGGAACTACTGTTCTTCTGAGAATACCGGTACCGCTTATCAGTGACCAGTGACCGGTGAAAGGTGCGTAATGTCCTATTTTTTTTCAATTTTCACTCTAATTAAACTATAAACTTTAAACTATAAAGAAGGATTTATAAATTTAAAAAAGAATTATTCAGGTTATTATAAAAATCTAAATTTCAGGAGGTTTTATTTATGTCAGTAAAAATAGGTATAAACGGTTTCGGAAGAATAGGAAGACAGGTCTTGAGGATATTGCTTGATAAATATCCTGAATTTGATATCGTAGGAATCAATGATATAACAAGCCCTGAAACAAATGCCCATCTGTTTAAATATGATTCTACTTATGGAAAATCTCATGATGAGGTATATCTTGAAGGAGACTTTATGCATGCAGGAAAAGCAAAGTTCAGGGTTCTGGCCCTGAAAAACCCTGCAGAATTACCATGGAAAGACCTCGGTGCAGATATAGTACTGGAATGTACCGGCCTCTTTACCGATGCTGAAAAAGCAAAATTACATATGGCTGCAGGAGCAAAGAAAGTTCTTATTTCTGCACCGGGTAAAGGTGACGTTTTAACGGTAGTTCTCGGAGTAAATGAAGGCCAGTATGAACCGTCAAAACATCATATTATTTCCAATGCTTCCTGCACTACAAACTGTCTTGCTCCTTTTGCCAAGGTATTACATGAGAATTTTACTATAGAGAATGCCTTTATGACAACAATCCATGCCTATACAAATGATCAGAGAATACTCGACTTACCCCATAAGGATCTCCGCCGCGCAAGAGCTGCCGCCCTTAATATAATACCGACTACAACGGGAGCAGCCAAAGCTGTTGGTCTTGTACTTCCTGATTTAAAAGGTAAGTTTGACGGTATATCTCTCAGAGTTCCTACTCCTACGGTTTCTGTTGTTGATCTTGTCTGTAATGTTGCCAGAGCAACCACTAAAGAAGAAGTCAATAAGAAATTTAAAGAAGCAAGCGAAGGCTCTTTGAAGGGGATTCTTGGATATACAGAATTGCCTCTCGTATCTTCAGACTTTAAAGGCTGTCCACTTTCAAGTGTTGTAGACGGTCAATCGACTATGGTAATAGGCGAGAAGATGGTAAAGGTTATATCCTGGTATGATAATGAATGGGGTTATGCAACAAGGCTTGCTGATCTTGTTAAATATATAGTTGATAAAGGTTTATAATAAGACTTATTCAGTGGCGCTCAACTGGTGGGCGCCTCTGAAGTCTGAAAAAGAGGTGGGGTTATGAAAAAAACCGTAAAAGATGTTGATTTTAAAGGTAAAAGAGTTCTGGTAAGAGTGGACTTTAACGTTCCTCTCAAAGATGGAAAAATAACCGATGACAGACGTATCAGGGCATCTCTTCCGACACTGGAATATATAAGAGACCATGGCGGACGTCTTATAGTTATGAGTCACCTTGGAAGACCTAAAGGAGAGGTAATGGAACAGTACAGAATGAGACCTGTCGCCATAAGATTGTCCGAATTAATGGGGATTGAGGTTAAATACTGTGAAGACATGAACTGGGATGTTGTAAAAAAACTTGCCTTTAATCTTGAAG
The DNA here is from genome assembly GCA_029555925.1 of Bacillota bacterium. The sequence goes on along the minus strand of JAKPQU010000114.1, from coordinate 13,811 downwards.
ACGGAGAAATTCTTCTTCTTGAAAATTTACGTTTTTATAAAGGAGAGACAAAAAACGATCAGAGTCTTGTAGAAGAACTTCTTTCTCTCGGAGAAGTATATGTAAATGATGCCTTCGGAACATGCCACAGAGCTCATGCAAGTACAGCAGGCATACCTGCAACTAAAAAGATACCTTCTGTAGCAGGATTTCTTGTAGGAAAAGAACTGGAAATGCTCGGAAAAATTCTGAGTGAACCGGAACATCCTGTAGTCGCTATACTTGGCGGAGCTAAAGTGTCAGATAAGATCGGAGTAATAGAGAATCTTATACAAAAAGTTGACTCACTCCTAATAGGAGGAGGTATGAGTTATACATTCCTGAAATCCATGGGCCATGAAATAGGTACGTCCCTCCTTGATACAGAGAGTCTTACCCTTGCAGGACAGCTTATGGCGAAGGCAAAGGAAAAAAATGTGAAATTCCTTCTCCCTGAAGATATTGTAGTTGCAAAAGAGATTAAAGAAGGTACAGACCATAAGGTTGTAAATATTACTGACATCCCGTCTGACATGATGGGAGTCGATATAGGGCCGAAAACTATAGATAAATTCGGCGCTGTTATTAAAGATGCAAAGACGATATTCTGGAACGGTCCTCTCGGAGTATTTGAACTGGATGACTTTGCAAAAGGCACTGAAGCAGTTGCTACCTTTATAGCACATAATTCAAATGCCATTTCTTTGATAGGCGGAGGAGATTCTGCCGCTGCAGCAGAAAAACTCGGATTTGCAGACAAGATGACCCATATATCTACCGGAGGCGGAGCATCCCTTGAATTTATGGAAGGGAAAATACTGCCCGGTATTGATGCACTGGACGATAAATAATTTGATTGTAGGGGCGTTCAATTGAACGCCCCTACAGGTAAATTAGGAGGTAATTTATTTGCCTGTTCCCCTTATAGTGGCAAACTGGAAACTTCATAAAACTGTCAGGGAATCCCTGGCTTTTGCCGGTAAATTCAAATCCCTTATCGGTAGAATTTATGACAGGGATATTGTGCTCTGTCCCCCCTTTACATCCCTCTACTCCGTAGGAAAAGAACTTGCCGGTTCGACAATAAAGCTGGGAGCACAGAATTTATTTTATGAAGAAAAAGGTGCTTTTACCGGTGAAGTTTCTGCTGAAATGTTAAAAGAAGCAGGTTGCACCTATGTTATTATAGGACATTCGGAAAGAAGAAAATATTTTGGCGAAACCGATAAGATAATAAATGCCAAAATTAAAAAAGCCGAACATTACGGGCTTGTGCCGGTAATATGTATAGGTGAAGGAGAAGAAGAGAGAGACAGAGGGGTTACCAGAGACGTCCTGACAACTCAGATGAAAGAAGCCATAGCTTTTTTTACACCTTCTCAGATAGAGAAATTCGTAATAGCCTATGAGCCCATATGGGCTATAGGTACAGGTAAAGTTGAAACCCCTGAACAGACCAATGAAATTACGGGATATTTACGAAATCTTCTTTCATCGACGTACGGTTATTCCGTAGCTTCTAAAGTGAGGTTTCTCTATGGCGGAAGCGTCAAGCCGGATAATGCTTCTTCTTTTCTCTCACAGAGAGATGTAGACGGACTCCTGGTAGGAGGAGCAAGCCTTGACCCTGAAGGTTTTGCACTTATCTGCAGGGGGTAAAATATTTTATCACCGGTTAATACCGGTTAATAAGGGGTTGTAAAAAAATAACCTTATTATATTTACAATCGTGACGCGTAACACGTAACGCGTCATGGGAGGACAAAAACCATAATTTGCCAGAGTTATTTTCTTACAGTCCCTAAATATAAAAATTTTATGAGATTATAAAGGATTTAAAAAGAATATCATAGAATTTTTAAGCGATATATTTATGAACATTGAGATTGTAATATAAGTTGTATACACCGGAAATGGTTTCTTTTTCGCGTCACGCGTCACGCGTTACGATATATGACAGTCTCTAACATTGCTCTCCCTTTTCAGGAGGCAGTATTTCAAGAAAGAAGGTGGTGTCCAATTTTGCATGAAAAGAAAAAACCTTTATTCATAGCAAGTATGATCCTGTTCTTGCTATTTTCCGTCTGTAATTATGCTTTTTGTCTGTCACCCCGGGATATTGCTCAGAGTAATACATCCGCTCCGGTACCTTCTGCACAGGTAACTTCCAGTCCTGAAACACAGATGTCTCCAGTTGAGACAACATCTGTTACTACTCCTTCCGCTGAAGCATCACCTGCTCAATCTGTGACAGCAGTTCCAGTTACTCCTGTTCCTTCCCCTGCTGCTACGGAAGAAGAAAAACCCAAGCAGGATGAAAGATGGTTCAATGAAGGAAGATTGAGTATGTTAATAGCCATAGTACTCCTGTCCGGCTTTATACTCTATTTTATATTCAGTGCTCAGAGAGGACAGGAACTGTTTATACGCAGAATAGCAGGACTTTCTGCGCTGGATGATGCAGTGGGAAGAGCTACGGAAATGGGTAAACCTGTACTTTATATCCCCGGTATTACTGATATGAATGATATACAGACCCTTGCTGGTCTGTCTATACTTTCCTATGTGGCTCAGAAAACTGCCGAGTATGATACACCTATACTGGTTCCTACAAGATTTTCTCTTGTTATGAGCACAGCCCAGGAAGTAGTAAAGGAATCCTATACAAGAGCAGGAAGGCCTGATGCTTTTCGTCCAGATAATATCCGTTATCTTACTGATGATCAGTTCGGTTTTGTGGCAGGTGTTGATGGTATTATGGTCAGAGAACAGCCTGCTGCCAATTTTTATATGGGTTGTTTCTATGCAGAATCACTGATACTTGCTGAAACAGGACATTCTACAGGCGCTATACAGATGGCAGGTACAGCTATGCCATCACAGCTGCCCTTTTTTGTTGCAGCCTGCGATTATACACTTATAGGAGAAGAATTATTTGCCGCTTCTGCTTATCTTTCAAGAGACCCGAAACAGCTTGGCAGTCTTAAAGGACAGGATATTGGTAAATTAGTATTTCTCTTCTCTATTATAATAGGCTGTATCCTGGAAACTGCAGGCATTAAAACTTTTACAAACCTGTTTATTACTAAATAAAATGGAGGCTTGTTATGAAACGTGAGATTCCAATGATAATAACAGTCATTGCAGGACTCGGATACCTTTTGTATTATTTTGTACCCCATTCGCCTTTTAATATGATAGGAGAAATGTTTCAGAGCTGGTTTATTATAATAGCAGCTTTTGCCATATTACTCGGTGTTGGAAGTCTGATAAAGGCTCATGGTGATAAAATATCCAGAAGGTCGGAAGGATGGGCATACAGTATCGTATTACTCGTCGGTCTTTTTTCCACGGCTTTTATAGGACTTATAGGCGGTATAAGCATAGGAACTCCCTTTAATTATATATTCAGACACCTTTATTCCCCTATGGGTTCAACTATGTTTTCTCTACTGGCCTTTTTTATAGCTTCTGCAGCATTCAGAGCATTCCGTGCCCAGTCAAGAGAGGCAACGCTGTTACTTGTAGCAGCTTTTTTTGTTATGCTCGGCCGTGTTCCCCTTGGAGAATGGATATGGCCCAGATTCCCTGATATTGCTGACTGGCTTATGAATTGCCCCACTACTGCAGGGCAGAGAGCCATCATGATAGGTATAGCCCTGGGAGTAGTTTCTACTTCCATAAAGATATTATTCGGTATAGATAAGTCTTATCTCGGTGGAGATTAAGGAGGATATATGGAGACTTTAGCTAAAATTCTTAATAGTTTGAAAACACTGGACAGAAGAATAATTTTTCTCTTCACTGCCTTGGCTGTTATAATTCCTCTTCTTACAGGATTTGGAATACCATCAAAGAAAATTACCAGAGAAGTTCAGGGAATTTATGATACCATAGAAAAAATTCCTCCGGAGTCGAAAGTACTTATATCTTTTGATTACGATCCTCAGACTAAACCTGAATGCCATCCTATGACTGTTGGGCTTATAACACACCTGTTCAGAAAAAATCTGAAGGTTGTCGGTATTGCTCTGTGGCCTGCAGGTTCGGCACTGGGTGAACAGGTTCTTATAGAGAAATCAAAAGAATTCAATAAACAGTACGGTACTGATTATGTCTTTCTGGGATATAAAAGCGGTGGTGATGTAGTTATACAGAAACTCTGCACCAATTTCCGGGATACCTTTCCCACTGACAGTAAAAATGAACCTCTCGATAAATTCCCTGTATTGAATAATGTTACCCGTCTGTCTGATTTTGCGGCGGTATTAAGTCTTTCTTCCGGTGATCCCGGACTTAAACAGTGGACGATAATAGGTCATGAACAGACAGGTGTTCTCGTGGCAGGAGGCTGCACTGCAGTAAGTGCTCCCGAATTTTATCCTTACCTTGATGCCAGACAGATGTTCGGTCTCCTCGGAGGAATGAAAGGTGCGTCCGAATATGAAACCCTGCTTGCTATCAAAGGCCAGGCTTCGGCAGGTATGGGAGCTCAGTCTGTTGTTCATATGGTAATCATTCTATTTATCATACTGGCCAATATAAGTTATTTCTATGAAAAAAAGAAACAGAAACTCGGTATAGTAGATTAAGTAAGGAGGCATTTGTTTATGGTAATGGATCTGGCAATTGTATGGCCTACTAATATAGAAAATGTTGGGATATGGGTTGCCGCCTTTCTGACACTTTGTATATACAGTTTCCTCTATAAAGATAATCCTTTTTATAAATTTGCAGAATACCTTTTTGTCGGAGTTTCAGCCGGATACTGGGTAGCAATGCAATATTATAATTCTCTGAAACCAAATCTTATAGATAATCTCGCCATTGGTTTTGAAAAATTTGATTATCATCTCTGGTATATAGTTCCGGGCATACTGGGTATAATTATGCTCCTCAGACTTGCCCCCAGCATCGCCTGGATAAGCCGGTGGTCATTGGCATTTGTCGTGGGACTGTCAGCAGGAATTAACCTTATAGCATATCTTCAGGGAAATGCTATAGCTCAGATTAAAGGTACAATGGTACCTCTATGGGTTATGAGTCCTGACGGAGATATACTCAAATCTATCTGGATGTCTTTCTGTAACTGGGTTATCGTTGGAGGAGTGTTCTGTGGCCTCATATACTTTTTCTTTTCTGTGGAACACAGGGGAGTTGTAGGAGGCATATCCAGAATAGGCATATATTTTCTTATGATTTCTTTCGGCGCTTCTTTCGGTTATACGATTATGGCCCGTATATCACTTCTCATAGGAAGAATGCTCTTTTTACTGGGAGACTGGTTACAACTGATAAGGTAACATGAAAAAAAGAAAAAAAGAAAGGGATGACAAGTCCAAGCCATCGGTCATGCTGGCCTGGACTTTCAACCCTTTAAGAACTAATTTACGGCATGTACTGATGATAATATTTCTCGGATCTTTCTTCTGTGCCGCAGTATACTGGAATTTTAAAGATCTTTTTTTATGTATCCTTTCAATGGTAATCTTTATATGTTCTTTGAACAGTATGTTTTTCCCGACCGGTTATATACTGGAACAGGATGAGATTATAATAAAAAATATATTTTATGCTCAACAATTTCCATGGAACAGATTTCGCAGATATGTTAAGACAGGTAGGGGAGTTTTTCTGTCCCCTTATATGGAACCTTGTACTATGGATAATTACAGAAGTATACATCTTCTGTGCGATAAAGATAAAGAGAGAGAAATTTTAGATATTGTGAAGGAGAAATTGTCTTGCCAATAACAGAGGAAGATAAAAAACTTATAGAAAAACTGGCCGGTCTTGTTGTGTCAAGGAGACTTACTGCAATGGCTGTTTTTTTTCTGGAATCTTCCAAACCTCTGAGTTTTATAGGCAGTCAGTTTCTTGTTTTTATGCAGCCTTTTATTCAGTCATTTTTCAATTTTCAGGAATATGACAGAATAGCCGCTTTAATGGAAGATAAAAATAATGTGGAATTACTCATACAATACATAGAAACACAGGAAGCAGGAAGGAAAAATAAAATTTGAGAATTTAAGACTTTTTGTGTAAATTTTATCGGAAACAGGTTTTTATAGAGGTTTATACAAAATTTATGACAGAGCCAAAAATTTAATGTGGAGGTAAGTTGATGAACATTAAAAAAGAAGAAATCACAAGTATTCTTGCCACAGATTGTGGCAGTACTACCACAAAGGCCATACTCATAGAAAAAAGAGGCGATGAATTTCGTCTGATTGTAAGAGGCGAAGCGCCTACAACTGTTGAAGCTCCCGTAGAAGATGTAACGCAGGGAGTATTGAATGCAGTAACAGAAGTGGGTGAGCTGGCAGGAAGACAGATACTGGACGGAAATGGAATAATAAAACCTAAAAAGGGAGATAAAGGTGTTGATATTTATATCTCTACGAGCAGTGCCGGCGGAGGACTCCAGATGATGGTAGCAGGAGTCGTGAAAAATATGACTGCAGAAAGTGCTGCCCGTGCCGCTCTCGGCGGCGGTGCCATTGTAATGGATACCCTTGCCACAAATGATAAACGTCTTCCTCATGAACAGATACAGAGGATTCGTAATTTAAGGCCTGATATGATACTTCTGTCGGGTGGTGTGGACGGAGGCACAGTTTCTCATGTGGTGGAACTGGGAGAAATTATAGCAGCAGCCAATCCACGGCCGAGACTGGGTATTTCCTATCAGCTTCCTGTTATATATGCAGGCAATGTCAACGCAAGGAAAGAAATAGAAAGACTTCTGGCAGATAAAACTGCTCTTGATATTACAGATAATTTAAGACCTACCATGGAAAGAGAAAATTTAATGCCTTCAAGGCTTAAAATTCAGCAGCTTTTCCTCGAACATGTTATGGCACAGGCACCGGGATATAAAAAACTTATGGCCATGACAGATGTAGATATAATGCCCACACCTGCTGCAGTAGGTGATATTATGCAGAGAATATCGGAACAATACGGCATTCAGGTTGTAGGAGCAGATATAGGAGGAGCTACAACAGATGTATTTTCCGTCTTTAAGGGTGTATTTAACAGAACTGTAAGTGCAAATCTGGGCATGAGTTACAGTATATCAGAAGTATTCGCCGAAGCAGGTATGGAAAATGTTATGAAATGGGTTCCTTTTGATATGGACGAAAGGGATCTGAGAAACAGAATAAAAAATAAAATGATAAGACCCACTACAATACCACAGGTACTTGATGAACTGGTAGTTGAACAGGCCATATGCAGAGAAGCCCTCAGAATTTCCTTCGAACAGCATAAAGCCCTGGCTGTAGGACTGAAAGGCGTTCAGCAGGAAAGAACTATTGCAGATATATTCAGTCAGAGTACAGGCGATGAAAGTCTCGTAGATGTTATGAGTCTTGATATGATTATAGGCAGCGGCGGAGTTCTTTCCCATGCACCCAGAAGATGTCAGTCTGCCCTTATGATGATGGATGCCTATCTGCCTGAAGGTATAACAGAACTTACTGTAGACTCCATATTTATGATGCCCCAGTTAGGTGTTCTTGCAAAGGTTCATCCTGAAGCGGCAACACAGGTGTTTTTGAAAGATTGCCTCATACGTATCGGAACATGTATTGCTCCTGTAGGAAAAGCAAAAGAAGGTAAAACAGTTCTCAAAGCAAAAATAAAAATGCCGGGCGGTAAAGAAGAGGAACTGGATCTCAAGTATGGAGATTTAAAAGTTATACCTCTTGAAGTGGATACGAAAGCAACGGTAGAATTGTACCCGGTAAAAGGTTTTGATGTAGGAGAAGGTAAAGGACAGCCGAAATCTAAAGAAATAAACGGCGGTGTTGTCGGTATTATCTTTGATTGCCGGGGCAGACAGCCTTTTGACCTGCCGAAAGATAAGAAAAAGAGAATAGAAAAATTACAGGCATGGATAGATGCTATGGATATATATCCCAGACAGGGTGTTCTTGCAAGATAAATAAGTGAAAAGTGAAAAGTGAAAAGTGAAAAGTGAAAAGTTTCACCTCTTACCTATCACCTGTCACAAATATAAAGGAGAGATGATTTTATGGCTCATGCCTATACACCAGGATTAAGAGTAGTAGAAAAAACCATTATATATAAAGAAAGAAGGCTTCCTCTGAGAGGGCAGGTAGTTGTAAAAAAAGGAGATAAAGTGAGTTCTGATAAAATTGTTGCCAGAACCGACCTGCCCGGAAATGTTCATATGGTCAATGTGGTCAATAAATTGAATATTACTCCTGCCGAAATTAAAGATTGTATGCTGAAAAAAGAGGGAGACCCTATAAAAATCGATGAAGTAATAGCTAAAAGCAGCAGTTTTTTCGGACTTTTTAAATCTGTATGTACATCACCCATAAACGGTACGGTAGAAAGTATATCCAGTGTTACAGGTCAGTTAGTTCTCCGTGAAGCTCCCATACCGGTAGAAATAGCAGCCTATGTAGACGGAGTGGTAGATGAAGTTATAGAAGCCGAGGGAGTAAATGTTAAAACCTGGGGAACCTATATACAGGGTATTTTCGGTGTCGGAGGAGAGGTGGTAGGGCCACTTGAAATTGTTTCAAAATCAGTCGATAAACCTCTTACTGTTGATGATATTAAAGAAGATCTGTCCGGTAAGATAATAGTCGGCGGTTCTCTTGTAACAAATGATGTCATACAGAAAGCGAAAAAAGTGGGTATAAAAGGTATTATTGTAGGAGGACTCGATGATAAAGATTTGAAAGAATTGCTGGGTTATGATCTGGGCGTTGCCATTACAGGCCATGAAGAGATAGGCCTTACAATCGTAGTTACGGAAGGGTTCGGCCAGATAAAAATGGCAGAAAAAACCTATGATATTTTAAAAAGAAGCGAAGGTCTGAAAACTTCCATAAATGGAGCCACTCAGATAAGGGCCGGTGTTATAAGGCCGGAAGTAATAGTTCCTCTCCTGGAAAAATATACCATGGAAGAGATACAGCAGGAGCATGAGTCGAGGGAACAGCTCGGTATGGATCCGGGAAGCCCTGTGAGAGTAATAAGAAAACCCTATTTCGGAGTACTCGGAACAGTTGTAAGTCTCCCTCATAATCTGACCAAAATGGAAAGTGAAACAAAGGTCAGAGTGGTGGAAGTCAAACTGGAAACAGGTGAAACTGTTATATTGCCGAGAGCCAATGTGGAAACGATTGAGTCTTAAAATCTTAACGCGTGACGCGTGACGCGTAACGGGTGAAGATCTCTCCCTGTGCGTCACGCATCAAGCGTTACGTATTACGCATCACCTTCCGGCAAATCTATGTGTCATAATGCACGAAATCTATCCTTCTGTGACGGGATGCTATAACCTCCCGTCACGCGTTACGCGTTACGCGTCACGCCTTCACCATTTCGGTTTAAATTCCTTCGGTATAATAAAAGAACGGGGATTGGAGGAACGAAGCCTTGCAGTTTCTTCGTCAATCTTTGTATCCCTCACAAGCTGCATGAGAGCCAGATCAAGGCTCTGCATCCCTTCTTCACGGCTGCTGTGAAGTACACTGTCAATCATTTTTGTTTTACCGTCTCTTATAACATTTGCCAGTCTCTGATTATTTATAGCCACTTCTATAACTGCACATCTCCATGTGCCGTCCATCGTAGTTATAAGCTGCTGTGCTACTATGGCCCTCAGGGAATTGCAGAGCATAGAGCGTATCTGTCCCTGCATGGAACCTGAAAAAGTTTCAATTATTTTTTCTACAGTTCTTGTTACACCTGTTGTATGCATAATGCCGAGTACAAGATTCCCCATGTCTGCAGCAAGAAGAGCCTCCATAAGAGTATCTTTCTCCATCATTTCTCCTATCATTATAATATCGACAGATTCCTTTCTGGCTGCTCTGACAGCTTCTCTGAAACTGGCTGCATGAATACCTATTTCTCTGTGAAAGATGCGGCTTTTTTTATTTTTATGTATGAATTCGAGAGGTTCTTCTATTGTCAGTATATTGGCACTTCTGGTGCTGTTTATATAATCAAGGAGACATGCCATGGTAGTTGTTTTTCCGCTTCCTGCAGGCCCTGTTATTATAACGAGTCCCTGTCTGTAACAGGCTATTTTCTTTAAAACCTCAGGCAATCCGAGTATTTCCATAGAAGGGATTTCAGGCGGTATTATTCTGAATATTGCTCCCACCCCGTTCTGTTCCCTTAACATATTACAACGAAATCTGGCTATATTTGATACTTCATAGGTGAAATCCAGATCCCATTCTCTGCTGAATATTTCCATCTGTTTTTTTGAAAAAATACCTGAAAGTAATTCCCATGATTTTTCTTCAGAAACAGCCGGTAAATATAATTCCGCTATCTCACCTTTCAGACGCATTTTAGGAGGCAGTCCCACGGCGATATGTAAGTCCGAAGCCTTTTCCTGAACCATAACTTTAAAAAGATCCTTCAGGGTATAATCCGGTGAAAGACTGGCTTTTATTATTTTACCCTGATTGTTTACAGGAGGATCTGTGATAATTCCCAGGGCAGCACATCTGTCTTTTTTTAATACAGATATGACTTCCTGTGTGGTACCAACAGTTTTGCTCGCTTTAAAATTTTTCACATTATTTTTATCTGTAGCAGCCTCCATTGCTACTTCATCTGTTATCAGTTTATCTTTCAGCAGTGATAAAATAGAAGAATCCATAGATTGCATGCCAATGCTTCTGTTGGTTTCTATCAATGAATTAATTTGAAAAATCTTCTGTTCTCTTATAAGACTCTTGAGAGGTGTACAGCCTGTAAGAATTTCGACTGCAGGATATCTTATGGATCTGGCTCTGGATGGAAGTAATTGCTGTGTTACTATGGCTTTCAATGATTCTGATAACATAGCCCCTGTCTGAAGATTCTGTTCTGGAGGAAAAGAATCTATAATACGTTCTATAGTTGATGCACAACTCAGGGTATTCATAGAGGACAATACCAGACATCCTGTTTCTGCTGCAACCATGGCAAGCTCTATTGTTTCAGGATCGCGAAGCTCGCTTATAAGTATAACATCAGGATCTTCGGAAATAGATGCTTTAAGGGCTTTCAAATAACTCTTTGTATGTAAATCAATCTGCCTCTGTCTTATTATGCTTTTTTTAGGTATGTGGATAAACTCGATAGGGTCTTCTATTGTTATTATGTGGGCATATCTTTCACTGTTTATAAGATCCAGCAGAGCATGGAGTGTAGTCGTCTTGCCGCTTCCGGAACCGCCGGTTACAAGTACAAGTCCCTGTTCGAATCGTCCGAAAGCCGAAACTATTTCGGGCAGTCCCAGGTTTTTAATAGAAGGTATTTTATCCGGCATAAGCTTCATAATTATGTTAAGACCTGTCCGGTGATAATAGGCATTCCCTCTAAACCGTCGGGTTTTTCTGTCATGATCCGTGAAATTATACATAAAATCTACATGCATATGCTCTTCGATTTCTTTTTTCTCTTCATCAGATAGCATCTGAGCTATTAAAACATCTGACAGCACTTCTTTTAGAACAGGCATATCCACCGGTTGAAGTTCTCCCCAGAATCTGATATTAGGTTTCTCTCCTGTAGTAAGATGTAATTCTGTGGCACCGACAGCAATAACTTTTTTCAAACATTCATCGATAAATTCCAGTTTTACAGGTTTTTTTGCTTTTTTTTCTTCTATCTCTTTCCCTTTTATGTCCTCTTCTTCCGAAAACTGTATTATTAAAGATGAATCCTCAGGTTTTATAACAGTCACTTCGGGTGTATGTTTAATAAGAGATTCTGCCCGGGAAATAATCATGTCTCCCTGTAAATCTATTAAATCTTCTGACGGCTGAGACGGGGATTTTTCTTTGTATAATCTCTTCTCATCTGATTTGTCCCTGATATTCAGGTTGGATATAACCATATTGAGGTAGGTTAAAGAATTTTTATGTTCATCACTCTCTTCCGTGCTATGCTTCAGTTTATTATCCAGAATTTCAAAAAACCTTTTGTCTAAATTATCTAAATGTTCCATTATAAAAGGGATTAATGAATTTTCTTCAGTCCATATTAACCGGTCGAGTAAATCAAGATAAAAGTCATCCTTTTTGTTATGGATTATATCTTCATTTCCTGCAGGTTCATTGTCGAAATCTTCTAACCGGTTTTCTTCATCTGCCGGTTTTTCTATATATGTATTTGTTTCATAGAGGTCTTCTTCTATCTCTTTATCCGGCAGATTTTCCGGAAGATTCTCAAGTAAATCAAGATAAAAATTATTACCTTCTGATACAGATGATTTCCCTGTATCAGTTATTGTATCCAGATATCTTTCTTCTTTATATGATTTTTCATGTGCCTGTTCTTCTTGTACTATCTCTTTTTTCGGAGGTTTTTCCCTTTCTTTTTGCTCTGATTGTTCAGCCAGCTTTTCTCGAATATGCAGATTGGATATAAGTGAATTAATATAGTTCAGCATACTTGCTTTTTTCGGATTCTCTTCTTCTTTCCTCTTATAATCGAAAACTTCAAAAAATCTATGGTCGAACTTATGACTGTTTTTGTTTATAGCAAGCATTAAGGGCATACCTTTTTTACTCAGAAGATATTCAATCAGCTCAATATGTAAATTATCATTGTCTGTGAGTTCGAAGATTTCTCCTTTTTCCAATGGTTCTGGAGATGTTTCTCTCTCTTCCTCTGCTTGGGAATTATCTGATTGTTCTATTATCTCCTGTTTTAGCCTGTTCGGAGAAGTAACGGGATATACTTTTTGTGCCCCGCCACATTCGTCAATGTGCTCTTCATGAGTTTCTTCCGATACAGTATATTTTGAATCTTCTGTTTCTATTATTTCTTCCGATGTTGCTTTTGCCAGGTCGTTTCGCTCTTCTTTTTTCTCTGCAGTTTCAATCTTCTCATATGGCTTTTCTAGTATTTCTGGCAGTTTTTCTTTTTTTTCTCCCACTTCTTCTATTTCCCGGTCAATTTTTTTCAGTTTCTCCAGAGCTTCCATGTTATTGGGGGAAATATTTAAGATTTTCTTTAAGATTTCTCTTGATTGTTCATATATGCCTTTTTTTCTTGCATTATCTGCTGCTTTAAGATAATTTGTTACAGATTTTCTTATTCTTCCATGTTTTTCCAGGACAGAACCGGTCCACAGAAAAACCTCTACATTATCCGGTTCAATAATGGATAATTTTTTCAGACATGGCATAATGAAATCATATTTGTTCAATTCGAAATTTAATCGGCTGAATTCCTTTAAAGCTTCACGGTGATTGCCGTCAATATTTAAAATCTTCTGATAACACTCAATAGCTTTATCAAAATCGTCTGTATTTTTATAAAGAGAGGCCATAGACATGAGGGCAGGAATATCTTCTTTGAGGAATTTGATTTTTTCATATACTTCTGCTGCTTTTTTAACTTTATTTTTATTCTTGAAATATTCCCATGCCTGGTTATAGGAAGTAATAGATTCCCCTATGAGACCTTTTTTACGAAGGGCCTCTGCTTTTTCCAGAATATTTTCTACATGAAAATCTTCATCCGATATCGTGCTTTCCCTTTTATTCTCTACTGTATCATTATCTCTGCTTTTCATAACAGATACACCTTTCCCTCTCTATGTGTCTTGATATTTTATACAGGTTATTGACCCGATCATAAGCATGTAATAAAGTTCTTTCTCCTGTCACGCGTTATGCGTTACGATTCTTATGAATGTTTTATGTTAAGATTACACAAAATATGTCTGATTCTCCTGCTTTTTTTCACAAAAATTCAAAAATATTATAGCTTTTATCCTAAAGACCGCAGAATACTCC
>JAKPQU010000085.1 GCA_029555925.1 Bacillota bacterium | reverse complement strand
ACATATTTTTCAGCAAAGAAAATAAGACCCTCTATTTTCATAAACCTTTGCTTCCTACCGGCAAATTTCATCAGATAAGTTTTCTGTGAACCTTTTGCCATCTTCTTTACTTCGAAGGGTTCTCTATTAATTCCAATAATTTTAAACACATCTTTCACGTTAAAATATATCTCATTATTATCAAAAATTACCCTTAAAGAGAATTGATTATTATTAGACGTATATGTATAAGTTCGTTCTATTCTATTGCCGGGATATATTATAAAGCTATCTCCCCTTTCTAAAACGGAGCCTCTATTATCTCTTCCTCCTCCATACTAACAGGACTGAACCTATTACAGTTATGCAGCTCATTACCTCTATAATCACATTTACCAGTTAAAGAACAGTTATAAAGCCCTATCTTACTTTTTCCTATTCCATAGGCACAGTCGGAACAGGTTACTTTTTTATCAGATGTATCATTAAAAATGCTCTGGTTTAATGAGCAACTTATATCAACCGCATCAACCCTATCAACCTGAGTATTCTTTTGACCGTCATTATTAAGGTTTTCAGGGTTGACCTCTTTTATATCTACCTCAACCCTATCAACTTCATCTTCCTCAACTTCAATATTGAGTTTTCTGAGGTTTAAGCTATTTATATCTATCTTCAATCCATTATCTTTTTGCTCTGGGTTTAAAGGGTTGAAGGGGTTTAACAAGTTTATCGGGTTTAACAGGTTTAAGTTTTTATCCCATAAAATTGATGGGGAAATAACATAAGCTCCATTGTTAATTTTAAGAAGGATTCCATCTTTTGCCATTCGCCAAGTCAAGCCCTTTATTGTGCTGTAATTCATTCCGGTCACTGCCTGTAAATCTTTATTTGTCATAGGATAATTCTCTTTAAGAAGAATGTCTATAAGCTCTTTTCTTTCTTTACTCTGGCGGTATAATTCTGAGTCTCCCAGTATTTCCCAGGAAAGCAGGTCTTTATTGAATTTAATAGAGAGATCTTTTTCATCTTTTATAAGTCTACCAGTAACCTTTAATGTCCCTTCTGTTTCTCCTCTACTTCTTTCCAGGGCCAGGATTGTATCCACAGTTCCAGAGATACCCATTGAGCCGGAAAGATTTTCAATAAAATCCTCACTCTTACCCTTTTTATTATGATGTAGCAGGAGCATAGAGACATTCTTTTCTTTACAGATGTCCTGAAGCTGTCCTATGGCTTCTACGTCCACTTCATAAGCATTACCCATTCCTGAACGCTTCCTGACCCTTCCCAATGTATCTATAACTATAAATTTAATCTGTGGTTTCCTGTCTATATAATCAATAATCTGCTCATAACCGCCTTCTGAGAGTCGATTCATCTTGAAGCCGAATTCCATATTCTCAGGTATATTGTGTTTTCTCTGGAATTCTCTGATATTATTGAATTTCTCCTGGACGTATTGGTCTTTTTCATCTACTGCAAAGTAGGCTACGCCGGTCTTTTCTGTCTGTAAGCTCCCAAGGGTAATATCGCCCTGAGCTATGGATAAGGCCATATTTAAAGCAAAGAAAGTTTTACCTATTTTGGGACTGCCACCGAGAATTGAAAGCCCTTCCGGCAGAATATCTTGAACCAGAAATTTGATAGGTGGATATTGGATTTTAGAAAATTCTTCTGCAGATATGGTTTCAAGAGGTTTCCAGGTTGCAGCCTCTTTTTTCTGCTCCTGTGGGATAGACTGTATTACTGGCAGTGAATATACAGGGGTTATTTTCACTTCATCTATCAGATCACCTATTGAATGACCGGCCTGTATCCAGTCGGTAACATCTTCTCTGTCTTTAAGGCCAGGGAGATTAACAATCTTTACTTCCTTTACTATTCCACAGAGGGATTTTGCCTTCTGTTCTGCATATTCCCTTCCGGGATGGTCATTGTCAGGGAGAATAATTACCGTTTTTGCACCTCTATAATGCTCTTTAAATTCGTCTCTCCATGACTTTGCACTGCCGGAAGTTACAGCAGTAAGGCCAAGCCTGGTTAAAGTATCCACATCTTTCTCACCTTCAACGTCGAATATATACTCTTCTCCTCTTTTTATGGCCTGAAGAAGCTCTGGCAGTTTATATAATTGAGGCTTTTTCCCGTTGAGGTTTTTTATCCATCGGTCACATCCGGCATAATGATAATAGCAGCCTTTTACCTCCTCCCCTGTGTGTTTATCTTTATAACGGATTTTCAGTATTTCAGGTTCATTTTGCTGATTGTTGTAAAAATAGTGTGAAGTAGAATTTTTAATAATCCAGTCGAGGGAATAGGTTTTACCGTCTCCTTTTATCGGAGAAATTTCCTTATTCCAGTTCTTCTTAAAGAGATCTTTTTCTTCAAGACCTACGACCTTTAAAATTTCCGGCGTCGCAGACTCACCACAGACATGGCAAAATAATAAAATTTTATCCTCCTTTTCTGTAATGGTTAGTGATGGGCTTTTGTCACCGTGTTTATGTGCCGGTAGAGGACACGAACACTGATAACTTCCTTTGCTACTCCTCCTTACATTTTGAAATTTGTTGACAATAATCTCTAGATTTACTGCCATTTTATATACACTTCCTTTCTTAGTTTTCATTTTTGTATGGACAAATGTATGATGGAAGTGATATAATTGCTTTGATGGGAAGGGTTCTACCGGCGACGGAAGAACTCTTCGAGCATTTATACCACTTTTATAAATTCCTTATTATCGCTTAATCCAATAATAGCACCTATCCTGCTAGACTTTCTAATTTATCTTCATGTTCTCTTACTCTTTCACTTAGAGCGGATACATCCTGTTTAATCCCTTCTGTGGTGACAACCAAGTTAGAGACGAAAGATAATATCTTATCTAATTTATCATTAATTCTACCTTCCATAGCTTCCATATGTTTATTCTGTTCAAAATGCATTTGGAATAAGGTTTTAAAGCCATCGTCAACTTTATTTTCCAGTTTATCAACCCTGGTGTCTAGTTTATCAATTTTATTTTCCAGTCTATCAAATCTTTCATCTATCTGTCCCCCTATGGAGGTTTTCTTTTTTGGCATAATATCACTCTTTTCCTTCCGTGGATACTACTTCAGGGGCCGGTTTTTGTTTCTTCTTCATTTCTCTTGTAATAACAATTTTTTTCTTTAAATGTTTATGAACTGCACCAAGAGAACAATTATATTTTTTTGATATAGCATATATTCCTATGCCTGATTTATAAAGTCTTTCCCATTCATCATAATACTGTGAATATTTTGTTTTTCTGGGTGAACCGGCTTTATCAAGAAGATCAAAAACTGCCTGCTTACTTACTTTAAAGTAATCGGCTATTTCTTGATAAGTATGGCCCTCTTCTCTTAATTTTTGGCATATATTCACATCTAGCTTGCTCATAATAAAAATCCTTTATTGCCCTTTCTATGGAAAGTATAACATATATCTTCTACTATATCAAGTTTAATTTTTACATAAATTTAAAAAAATATTTTAATTATTTTTTAATAAATTCAAAGTGTTGAAAACATTAGGTTTAAAGAGTTTAATGTTTTATATAAAACTTGACAAAGTATAAGATATGTAGTATTATATAATCAAGGGGAGGACAAAAGGGAGAGCAAAATGGAGGGTAAAACGGGATACACGGGGCGGGACGGGGCTGAACTGGAAGGAAGATGGGAGTTCAAGCCGGCTCACGGTAAAACCGGAAAAATGGAAGGAGGAAAGAACGAGATACAGGAACAGGGCTTAAAATGCAAATCAGACCTGGGTACGAACCAGGCCTGAGATGTGAGGTAAGAAACCTCAAAGAAACATTCAACAAAATAATATCACAGAAAGGGGTAAAACACAATGACAAATACAATCGACAGTAAGACCGGCAAGCTTGTTCGCTGGGAGTCATACGAACGAGATAAAGACAATATGACGGTAAGCAAATGGAAAGATTATTACATAGTCCTCTCATTCGGAGCCAAAAAGACCAGAAGCAAGGCAAAAGAGATACCAGTAAGACAATACAGAGTATGGAAAGAAAACGGAGAAGTCAAATGTAACTGCCCTTCTGCAGAACGCGGGGAAATTTGCAAACATCAGCTTGCAGTGTGGATGAAGGCCAGAACTGACAGACAGCAGGCGGACACTGAGAAAGAAGAGAGAGTCCAGAGAGCCATAGCACGGTGGTAGTAATCAATGGGGCAGGTGAAAGCTTGCCCCTTCAAATATAAAGAAGGAGTGACAGATATGATGCCAGGAGCAGAAATTTACATACCCGATTACCGGGAAGAAGATGATCCGAATGAATACGAAAGATATATCGAAAAAAACAGACCGGAACAGGTAAGACCTGAGAGAATGACGGAAGAAGAGATAGAGGATTTTTTTAGAGACGTTCCATTTTAACGATAGATACAGGGGGCTGTCTGGACGTACCGGAGGCCCTCTTCTACAGGAGGAGCAGAGAAGATGCCAGATTTAAAATACCCGGAAGCAAAGATATATAAAGAGCTTACAGGCGGTTACTATGTGAGATATAAGACCAATGAGGGGTTACGGGTGAAAATGGGATGGGGCAAGACTCCTGAACAGGCAAAAGAAGAAAGTAAAAAAATATTTGATACCACTTTCAGGGGGGCTGAGGCATGGGAGTTAACAGGAAACTGTTATCCATTCGGAAGGGAGCTATAGAGTATGTATATACCATTCAATAAAGCGAAGCAAAGGAGATATTACGGAGGCTTATTCAGGAAGTTCCTCTCCTGGAATATGGATGAAATAGAGCTTAATCAGGATGAGAAACAGGAAATAATAGAAGTCTTTCAAGCCTTCATAGAGGCTTTAAGGCAGTGCAAATAACATACGGCAGGGGGTTATGTGAACTCCCTGCCAGAAGGAGTGATAAAAGATGATCTGTCCTTTAATGAGCATGAACAGCATAAAACCCGGAATAGAAGATGATAAACAAGAATATATTCACTGCCAGGAAGAGAAATGTCAATGGTATCTTAAAAGGCACGGCAGAATTGAAGTTTACGACTGTACAATAGCAGCACTGGCAATTTACAGTTTACCTTCTTACAGGGGAGGTGAAAAATAGATGCCGGTTATAGATATATTTGAAGATGCAGTTTTAGATATAAAGAAAGGTGAGACCTGTCCTGAGTGTGGAGAACCCTGTCTGATAGATGGTAGATGCTATAAGTGTGAGAGTCATGAACTGCAGCATGAGCAGGACAAAATTATATACAGCTATCTAAGGAGGCGTTATTGATGGCCCGTTTCAACGTAAAAGATATAGCACGTATAGTAAAAGAGGTTGCTACGACTGCCACAGAATTGAATGACAGTCAGAAACAGGTCCTTCTTCATCAGGTGAAACGACTGGAATCTTTACCACAGGCACAGGCGACGGAGGATGCATTGACTCGGCCTTTTCCTGTGGAGTTACGGAAGACCCGGAAAGGATATGATAATAAGACACTGACCTATATAGAAACGATATATTATATCGACAAACTGAACGAAGTCTTTAATTACAACTGGAACTTTGAAATTATCCAGGAGACCATCACGGAAGTTGAGGTTATTGTAAAAGGCCGTCTGTCTGTAGAGATAAATGGAAAGTCTGTTATCAAAGAGCAGTACGGCCAATCAGAGATAACATATATCACTATATACGATAAGCAGACACGCCAGGCCATAGGTAAAAAGCCTCTAACGGGTGATGCGTGTAAGTCGGCAGGTTCCGACTGCATAAAAAAATGTGCCTCTCTCCTGGGAGTCGGAGGAGAGCTTTATAGAGACAATAGATCAGGTAACGGAAAATAAAAAAATAGGCAGGGACGTTCAGCAGGCCCCTGCCACATAAAAATTGAATAGAGAAAGAAAGGACTTGTGAAGATGTCAACATGTAATCATTGTAAAATGCCAAAAGTATGTATTCATTGCCTTCCAGAGGAGAAACAGATTTTATCTATAAATATTACTGCACTTGAAAGCATAGCTGAGTATTTTTTTCAGGCAGGGATTGAGTCAGCAGCATTTTCAAAGGAAAAGAGACAAAATATGTTAAATACTTTCGTCATAGATTTTATTCATGAGGTTAATTAAAATGAAGAATAATATAGTAATACCAACAAATAATCAAGAGAATAATACTATAAAATTTACTGATTTATCAAAGGAACTTCAGGAACTTTTAAAGGAAGTTAAGAAAAACTTTAATTGCCCTCGATGTCAGGAAGAATTCACCTTGGAAAATTGGGTAAATGATGCACAGAATTTTATAGAACATTGCCATTGTTTTTATTGTGGCTATGATTCCAGAGAAGAAAAAGGAGATATAGAGAGGGTTTCAGAGTAAAAAATTAGTACAAGATGGAGAGGATGTTAGATGATTGTGAAAGAAAAAATCGATACTACTGAAGTTGAAAGTTTTGCAGACAGATCAGCTAAAAAAAAGGAAAGTTAATTATTTAATCCCGGAGGAATAATCTTCCGGGATTTTCTTAATATTTCTTAATAGAAATAAGTTTTATAATCAGTATAATATATTCAAGAAAACGTTTATTTAAACATACCCCGGCTTATGAAGGAGGAAAATATGGATAGTGAAAGTAATCTTGAAAGAGCCAGGCGGCTTATAGGTAAAGAGTTTAATTTAAAACCTCCGTCTATGGAAATTTCTATGGGAGATATTAATTTTTTAAATGAGGCCCATCGTGAGAAGTTCACAGAATACTGCCAGATGGCCCATATCCACAATTCAGACCGGGAACGGAAAGCCCTGTTTTATATCATGGCAGGCTGTCCGGATTTAATCTCGAAAGGGATCAATAACCTCTATGATTTTAAGGATAATATGGTCAGGTTCCATCCTGATAGACTGGATGAAGATGAAGAGAAGTTTTGTTTTTGTACCAGCAGTCAGGCCCTTTGTAGATTGGCACTGAATTTATATAACAGATCTTTTCCGTCTCTGTCTGTGAGTGACACATTTTACAGTCTTGATGAAGATAATTTGAAACTGGCTTTAAATGCCATAAAGAAGATAAGGTTTAATATAGAATAAGCCTGTCACAGGAGGTCATCAGTGCACTAAATTAATGAAACAGTGCACTCAGGAGATATACAGTGAAAGGTTGCAGACCGTTACAGAACGAGGAAATTAATAAATTATTTGAAGAATTGAACACAAGAGATATATTACTCTGTTTATGTGGGCTGTACTTTGGTCTCAGGATATCTGAAATTCTTCAACTGAAATTCAAAGATGTGACCGGGGAATTCATTAATATAAAGAGTAAGAAAAATTCTGAGAATATTACTTTTGAAATACCTGAAGATTTAAAAAGAGCCGTAACAAATTTAAAAGAATATTACATACAGAAAAACATTAATGTGACTGAAGATACTTATCTTATCCTTTCCCGTCAGGGAGGAAACAGGCCCATAGATCGAACTCAGGCAAATAGAATTCTTGCCAGAGCTGCAGACAGGGCTGGACTGGAAGGTAATATTAATTCTCATTCTTTCAGGAAAAGCTTCGTTACGGCGATATATGAGGTATCGGACTATAATATAGCTCTCACAAAAAAATATAGTAGACATAAAAATCTTGCTAATTTAGATTATTATATCGGGACATGTGAAAATTTGGATTTAATAAAAAAATTAAACTGGAAATAAAAACTAAAAAGGTTAAAAAAGGGGAAAATTTATTATGATAAATAAAGAAAAATTTCCATTATATAATATTATGACTTGTCTTCTCTGTGGCAATAATATAATACCTCATTTTGGTAAAGAATATAGATATTATAGGTGTGGAGGTTATCATAAAAAAGAATGTAATTCTTCTGTTATAAAGGCTGAGATAATAGAAGAAAAAATCAGGAATATAGTTATGGAAAATTTATCTATATTGAAATTTTTTACTAGTGCTAATTTAAAATTTTCAGAAGATCAAAAAAAAGAAATAATAGCAGATTTACAAAAACGTAAGTGTAAACATCTGTCATCTTTAAAAGACGGAAAACTTAAACATTTAGAAGAAGATTATTTAATTCGTATAGAACAGGAATTACGAGAAATTAATAATGAACCATATTTTGTAAATTTTACTGATAAACAAGACGAAGAAAAATTTTTAGAAAAACAAAAAAAATTGCTTTTATCTGAGAATAATTTAGGTGTAAATAAACTTTATAAAACCATAATTACGGTTGACTTGAATATAAAAAAAAGATATGGCTTAATTCATTTTATTTCATTAAGGGGTGATATTCCTTATGGATATAGAGGTTATTATAAATTTTCTATTTAGTAGTTTGTAATTAATTACATGTATTTACAAACTAAATAGAATGTGTTAACATATAAATTGACACACAGAAATATATAAAGGGGAAGAAGTATAGTATTCTTCCCCTTTATATATTTTTATAAATAAATAAACTATAACAGAAAAAAACGGGGCGGGTAGGGTCTGCCTGAACCATTAATCAAGTAGGATGGTGGGGGTTAATAAGAAGCGTTGGGAGTCAAGAAAGCAAGACTGCTCACGAACTGGAGTTAATAGGAGGGAGATATCATATGAGAAAAGTCAGCGAAGCAGAGAAAAGAAATCATAATATTCATTTCAGAGTAAGTGAAAAAGAAAAAAAAGTTATCACTGATACTATGAAAAGCCAAAAAATAAATTTATCTAAATTTCTCAGAAAACATGTTATGCAGTTTTGTAGAGCTAAGGAGCTTGAATAAATGTCATCATACGACTGGAACCTTCTATCAGAAGAATTAGAGGATGAGGAACAGGAAGAAAAAGAAGAACCTCTTCCTTTACAGGAACGCAATCGACTGGCTCTTAAGGATTTTGCCCTGTGGAGACGGGAGAAAGCACATAAAAAGCAGGCCATAAAGTTTGGTGATCTGCATAAGAGGAAGTAACAATGGCCTATAAAAGCAAAAAAGCTTTCAGCGACCTGGCAGAAAGCATACTGAAAAAGCAAAAACTTAAAAAACTCTATTACATTATAACATTTTTAGTATTAGAAATGCAAGATTTTATTATATTCGGTTATATTTTGTTACAAATAAAGGAGATGATCATATTGCGTGATTTTCATGTAACAGTAATAAATGACCCCAAGCGTGATAAAACTGGATGGGCTGAGGTTAGAACAAAAAAGGGTTCTCATATTGTTCCATATTGCCTGAATGATAGACCTGAAAATTTATTAGAGAAGGTCCTTCAGAGCCGGAAGCAGAGTTTTATTGAAAAGTTAAAAGAAGTGGTTAAGAAAATAATTTAGTGAAGGAAATCCCTCCAGTGATAAGCTGGAGGGAAAGGTGAAAGATGGACTTCAATACAATCTTGAATAAATTTGAGAATATAAAGAGAAACAGTAATGGCAGTTTTCAAGTATCATGCCCTTTACCCTGCCATAAGCATGGAGACAGGAACCAGTCTTTAACTATTACCTTGGCAGATGATAGAGTATTGATGAATTGCCATGTATGCGGTAAAGAAGCGACATCTGAAATTTTGAAGGCCATAGAGATTGAAGAAAAAGATCTCTTTAAAAAACACTGGAATAAAGAAAGTTACCAGTCCAGTAACGGGAAACTTCATACTTTAGAAAAAATAAAAAATTGGCCATGGACTAAAGATGTTTATGAATATCGAAGTAAAGAAAATTTACCCTATTTACTCAGTCAGAGAAGAAACGATGGACAAAAAGGATGTGCATATTCCCACGTAAGAGATGGCCTATATCAAGCAGGAATGAACGGTAAAACAGCAGTACCGTATAGATTACCTGAACTTATTAAAGGCATTGAGCAGAAGCAGATTATTTATCTCCCTGAAGGTGAAAAGGATGCCGATACACTCAGAAAATACGGTTTAATAGCCACTACGAATATGAGTGGAGTTAAAGGATGGAAAGCCTGTCTGAATAAATGGTTTAAAAATGCCAGAGTAGTTATCCTTTATGACTATGATATTCCGGGGAAAAAATTCATAGAAACAAAGCTTAAAAACCTCTCAGGGATAGCAAGAGAAATAAAGGTTGTAGAACTTCCAGGACTTGAATTAAAAGATGAACATGGAGAAGATATAACGGACTGGTTACAGGCCGGTCATACAATAGAAGAACTTCAGGAGCTGGTAAAAAATACTTCTCCATATTCCATGCCAGTGGCAGAGCAAAAGGAGGAAAAAGAATTTACTTCAGACTTGGTTCTATATACTGACACCTGGAATAGTGAAAGATTGGTCGAGCAGTGGGGGAAAGATATACGCTACTGTTATTTATGGAAAAGCTGGATGATATGGACAGGCCAGAAGTGGGAAAAAGATGAAACCGGCGAACTTCAGAAAATGGCAAAAAGAACGGTGAGGAGCTTTTATAAAATAGCCGAAGGTATCGAAGATGATAAAAAAAGGAGTGATTTTGTTAAACACATAAAATCCTCTGAAGACTCCCGAAGAAGAAAGGCTATGATTGAACTGGCTCAGAGTGAAGATAACATCCCTATTAAAACTGATGATCTTGACCGGGATAAGTGGTTATTGAATTGTAACAATGGCACTTTTAACTTAAATACCTGTGAGCTACGGGAGCATAAAAGAGAAGATTATATCACAAAGAAAATCAATGTTTCCTACAATTTAGATGCCACCTGCCCGACATGGGAGAGATTTCTTGATAGAATTTTTAACAGCAGTAAGGATATGATCCGTTTTGTTCAAAAGGCTATAGGTTATTCTCTTACCGGCAGTACCCGTGAGCAATGCCTTTTTATCCTATATGGAACAGGACAGAATGGAAAAAGCACTTTTATTACCACGATAAACAATATTTTTGGCGATTACTCTCAGCAGACCCCTTCACAGACACTTATGATAAAAAAGAATACCGGCAGTAATGCCACAAATGATCTTGCTAAATTAAAAGGAGCCAGGTTCGTTTCTTCTGTAGAAACTGAAGAAGGAGGGCATTTTGCAGAGGTACTAGTTAAACAACTCACCGGTGATGATGTTATAAGTGCAAGATTTTTATTTCAAGAGTTTTTTGAATTTAGGCCGGAATGTAAGATTTTCATTGCCACGAACCATAAACCGGCTATTAAAAACACTGATTTTGCTATCTGGAGAAGGATAAGACTGGTACCTTTCACGGTAACCATTCCTGAAGAAGAAAGAGACGATTGTTTACTTGAAAAGCTACAGGCAGAAAAAGAGGGTATTCTTAAATGGGCTGTAGATGGTTGTCAGTTATGGTTGCAAGAAGGATTGAAACCTACTGATGAGATCAAAGAAGCAACAGAGGCATATAGAGAAGAGATGGACACTTTAGCTGATTTCTTGAAGGAATGTTGTATAACAGGAGAAAGACAGTATAAAGCTTTAGCGACAGATTTATATAATACCTATGTAAAATGGTGTAGGCAAAACGGAGAAGATGAAATATCTCAAAGAGCTTTTGGAATAAAATTAACAGAAAGAGGGTTCGTTAAAGAAAAAGGAACATCAGGTTTATTCAGGCAGAAGTATTTTTATAAAAATATAGCCATTATTCATGATAATCAAGAAGATGATCCAGAATGTTCCCCTTGTTCCCCTTGTTCCCCTTCTTTCGGGAAAGTTTTACATGGTACTGCCTACGTGAGAGAGTATCAGAAAAAAGGGGAACATCAGGAACAAGGGGAACAAAACTCAGAAAAACCTAATAAAATCAATGCCCCTGATTGTAATTCTATTCAGGAACATTCAGAGAAAAAACAGGAAAAGTCATCAGAGAATACATTATCTATAAACAATAACAACATTATTAGTGAAATTCCACCGAATTTTATGATAAAAAATACCTCAAAAGTACCTTTTTTTGACAAAAATTTACCTCAAAAACGATGTTTTGAAGGTAAAATAAAATGTTCCGACTGCAAGAATTTTACTGGAGAATATAAAACTGATGTTTATATCTGTCCTGTGGTGAACGATAGGTATTATCCAATGCAAGAACACTGCTGTAAAGCATATACTCCTCCTGTGGTAGAAATAGATCTACCTATAGCAGAAAAGTTCGACATTGAAGAGATGCCATTTTAAGGAGATAAGGCCATGATGCAGTTAGATATGTTTGAATTTAATATGGAAGAAAATATAAATCCTCATGTATTTGAGGACAAAACCCCGGCAGCAGAACAATATTGCTGTTATGAATGTAAGCACCTGGAGCCAGTGGACTGGAACAAGACGGATGGCGTATTAGGGACTTGTATGTATAAGACTGGCGTTTTTCTGGGAATGGAGCAGGTATGTTGTATATTCGACCCGATACACCGCAAATACGAGGCTTCGACTATGGGAGGAGCGACAGCATGAACAAAAGACCTGAAGAATTTACTATACTTGTAGATCAACGGGAGAAACGTCCTTATTCATTCGCTGGTTATCCGGTAGATGTCCAGACCTGCACCCTTCATACCGGGGATTATTCCTTTAAGACCGACACAGAGGATTTTTCAGAAGCCGGTATCTGCATTGAGCGGAAAAGCAAGCAGGACTTATATCAGAGCTTGACTCATAATCGGGAGCGGTTTGAAAGAGAATGGGAGAGGATGAATTGTTTTGAATATGCAGCCCTTATTGTGGAGGATGCCTCATTTTTATCATTACTTATTCCGCCAGATGGCAACCAGACGAACCCAAAGAGTATAATTCAGAGCCTTGTATCATGGCAGATTAGATATCCTGCTGTGCATGTTTTTACCATGGATAACCGTCGCTTATCAGAATGCCTCATATATTCGCTATGTGAGAAGTATTTATATAATAAAAAGAGGAGTGAATAAATTGGAACAAAAAGAGTATAACCTTTCTGAACTTTTAGAAATTCAGGAAGAAACAAGAAAAAAACATGAAGAGATCTTTCAGAGTGATATATTGCCATATATAGAGTCTAATGGCTATAAGGTTGCTCATGCTTTTTTATACGGACAGCTTTACACATATAATGAACTGAAACACTTTTCGCGACTGGCAACAATTAAATTTGAAAACCCAGAATTTAACTGGCTTGTAGAGCAAATTGATGAAAAAGTTTTAGGATTAAAGTACTGCATTGATCGATTAAAAGATTTTGAGGAAAAAACGTAACAATAAAGGAGATGTTTATAATGTCAGATTTAGATTTAGCAATAAAAGTAAACTTTGAAACGAAGAATGTTGACACAGTTCTAAAAAATATAGAAAAGATAGAAAAATATCTGGAAAATGTAGATAAAGTAATTAAGAAAAATCCTGAGTTTAAAATTGATACTCAGAAAGCCAAAGACGCAATTAAAGACTTAGAGAATAATATAAAAGGTATTAAGTTTATTACTCCGGAGCAAATTGAGTCCTTTAAGAAAGTTGGAGTAGCTGTACAGGAATTATCAAAAAAATTATACGATTTCGGTAAGGATGCCATAGAAGCAGCCAATGAGGCCAAAGGCTATGAAAATGCAATAATCAGGCTGTCGAGTTCAGCTAAAGAAGGAGAGAAGACAATTGATTTTATAAATAAACTGGCTATGTCCTCTCAGGAATTTTCTTTAGATAACTTATATGAAGCCGGCAAGACTATAACAAAATTTAAGTTAAATGTTGAAGAAACACTTCCCTTGATTTCAGATTTTGCTGATGCCTATGGTGTGGGTGTAGAAAAAGCAGCAACCATTTTTTCTAAGGCACTGACAGGAACCAGAGGCGGTATGACTGCTATAATGTCTCAATTCGGGATTACCCGGGAAGAACTTCTGAAATTCGGGGCTGAATTTACAAAGGCGGGGGTAATCGTACCACAGTCAACACGTACCATGGAAGCAGCTTTTAAAGTATTAGAAGAAGGAGCAAAACGTGCAGCAACTCAAGGAGAGGATTCCGCAGAACGATTTGAAAATGCTGTTACCAGATATAATAACACTTTACAAATTACTAAAATTGCAATAGGAAAAGAATTATTACCTATATTTACATCACTCATGGAACAAGCAGCAGAAGTAACGGAAGAATTCGGTAAATTAAGCCGGGAAAATAAAGAACTTATAAAAGATGCTGTCTTAGTTGGAGGAGGCATTACCGGTATAGGTTATGCTGTTTCAGTAGCTACACCGGCAGTTCAAGGACTTACAATGGCTTTCCGGGCATTATCGGCAGCAGCTCTGGCCTTCCCTGTAGCAACTATTACCATTGCTATAGGAGCAGCGGCTATTGCAGGTGTGGAGTATTGGAAGAAACTGGAACAGCAGAAGTCAGACAGGATTGTATCTGAAACCAAAAAGGTTGAAGGTGGATTTAAGAATATAAAAGAGGCTATAAATGAAGTAAACAAAACTCCGATGAAAATCGTCATAGAAGGGAATATAGAGCAAAAACTCAAAGACATTGAACAGAAAATAAGAAATTATAGAGATCTCGCTGTAGCAAATTCTTCTCAGACACCATTTACAATTCCCGGGCAAGGAGAAGAGGGAGAAATTGACATAGCAACCGGTATGTTTACAGGTGTTCATATTGCCCAGGGTGAAGCTCTGGGAGAAGTTTACAGAAAAGTTTCCGGCATATTGGATAGCGTAAATGATAAAAGAGAAAAAGGAATTACCCTTTCAAAGACAGAGGAGACTGCAGAAAAAAAAGCTCTGGATGTATTGGCACAAATAGACGTACAACTTAAAGAAACTGCACAAAGCCAATCCGATGTTATTCAGGGATTAAAACAATCCTCTACTCATATCGAAGATGCAAAAAAATCATGGGGTGGCATGTTTGACGCTTTAAATAAAGGTTTTGACTCTACAATTGACGGTATGAAAAAACTGAGTGAAGCCTCAAAAAAGGATGCCGATGAACGAAGTAAAATTGATGATAAATCTTTCAAGACAAAACTGCAGTATTATAAAGACGATTACGATCATCTTCAAACATACTGGAAAACCTATAAACTTTCATATACACAGCAGCAGGAATTAACTGAAGCTTTGACTCAGGCTAAAAAGAAGCAGGTTGCAGAAGAAAAACAGATACTTTCACAGAGAGAGCAACAGGAACGTGAGTCATATCAAACTTTTAAAAGCACCCTGGACAATGCCCTTTTAGCTGGTACCATCTCACAAAAACAATATTATGAAAAAATCGGACAGTATTTAACGGTACATAGTGAAGAATTAAAAAGCAATACAAAATTAAAACTGGAGATAGAGAATGATTATCTGAGTAAATCCCGTGAAGCAAATGAAAAAACTCATAAAGAAAAAATAGCTCTTATAGAAAAAGAGAAGGAAATTAGAACGGCAGCAGGTCAGTATATTCTCCAGATAGAAAAAGAACAGGCACAGCAACAGCAGGAGGCCATTCAAAAACAAAGAGAGACTCTCCAGGCTTTATTACAATTCAATCAATCAGGTAAAGCTTCTTCCATTTTTGGTGATGTAGAAGCAGATATAAAAAAGTTACAGGAAGCCTTTTCCATACAAAAACAAATCGTAAATTCTATGGAACAGCAGGGAGAAGTCTTAAAGCTCAGGTTAGAATCAGGACAAACTCTGAATACTGCTGAGAACGACACGCTTAAATTATACCTCGAACAGAAGAAGCAATTACAAGAAATAGGAAAACAAATTGAAAATAATGCAAATACGGAAATAGCAGCTTATTCTTCTCGGAAAGAAGCTTTATTAACTTATGTGGAGACTGCTGTAAATGAGGGGAAAATATCTATAGAGCAGGCAGACTCTATGATAAAGACCTTCATAGAAAAAAACTTACGGTCATCTAAAAACACTATTGATCAGATT
Organism: Bacillota bacterium; assembly: GCA_029555925.1. Next base: position 6,079 of record JAKPQU010000085.1, on the reverse strand, counting down.
TTGAAAGGTGGCGTGGAAGGTCTTACAAAGGAAGGGCTTCAATCTCTTGAAATATTTAATTCTATAAAAAAAGATGCAAAAGAAGCGGGTCTGTCAGTGCAGGGCATAAATACTGAATATGAAACTTCAAATAAACTTCTTTCAAATATGGTGGATAGTACCAATTCATTGACCAGTAATACAGATAAAACCACAGATGCTGTGGGCAGAATGAATAATTCTCTCCAGGAAGCAAATAAACAGGCTGATAATTTAATCGGAAAAATGGTTCAGGTTGGTAATATACTTGCAGAAAGATTACCCGGAGGAGCCGATGCACCTAATTTTTTATCTCCCGATGAAGCTTTAACAATGTTGCCCGGAGGTAAAGCTCCGAGCTGGACAACTGGTTTTGGATCAGGTAGACAGCCGTCAGGGAATTATGGGAACATGCCAGGTAATCAGGCAGCACAATCAGGACATAGCGGAGAAGTAAATCAATCTACGGATTTCGACGCTTTAAAAGTGCTGAAAGAGCAATACCAGTTAGATTATTATAGACTTGGAGCAGATGAGGCCATGAATAATTATCAGAAAGGATGGGATAATTATCTAAAACAATATGTGGATACGCCCCAGAAACAGAACACTACAGTAAAAACAGACAATACATATAATGTCTCTTCAAATCAAAGTCCTATAGGCTCTACTCAAGGACAGACATATCCTATAGGGAGCACTCATGGACAAACTTATAACGTTCCTGCTTCCAGTGGTGGCAATGCTTTTAATTATAGCGGTGCGGCTGGAAAGACCGAAATAAATTACAATATAAATGTAGGGGAGCGAACTATAAACGCTTCAACACAGATGAAATACTATATACAGGGCTTGACTTCTGATGCTATGAAATATGGAGAAATTGCTTAATATTAAGGAGTAGTTTTCTATGGCAAAAAGAGGAAGAAAAAGTAAAAGGGAACTTCTGGAAAAAGGTTTACCTAAAGATATTACTGTCAGAGAAGAGATTAAAAATGATAAGGGAGAAGTTATAAATGTTATTGAAACACAGACTCATGATCCTGGAGATATAAAATACCTTATGGAATATCTTACTTCATATTGTGGAAATAGATGGAAAAAATGAGCTATAAACTATCAGTTTGACTATAAAATTCGTTATAGTAGAAGTATAAAAACTCTTTATAGTGAGGAGTAATGTAATGATGGAACAGGAGAAAAAAAAGTATAAATATAAAATCAGGTTGAATAAACCGGAAGATGTAAAGAGATTGCTTGCAAGAATTGTTAATGAGGTAAGAGACGGAGATATTACGGAATCATCTGCCAGATGTCAAGGTAATCTTCTGGGAGTATTATTAAAAGCCTTTGAGCTTACAGACCTTCAAAAGAGAGTTGAAGCCCTGGAGAATGGAAGAGCAGAAGAAGGAAATTTTAAGATATGAATAATCTATTAAATAGAGTAAAGAAAATAGAAGAAAAGCTTAAACCTAAAGAAGAAATTAACGTTGAAGTCCAGTTTTTTTCAGGTGTTATTGTAAGAGGTGATAAAATTTTAATTTTTCCTGTAAAAGATAATAAAACTTTAACGCCTGATATGGTGGAAATTTGCACTATAGAAGAATATCGTAAAATGATTGTAGTACATGATAAAGATGAGGATTACTTCTTTAGTGAGAATGAAGAAGAAGAATTACAGAGCATATTTGAGGATTATCCTGGACAGTGGCAGACTATGGAAGATTTAAAAGCCTGGATTGAAATTATTAATAAAAAGTAATAAAATTCTTCCTTTTTTAAATGTAAAAAATATAGATATGACAAGCATTTTGAAGTAAAAAAATTAGTACAAAATTGGTACAAAATTAGTACAATACGGAGGTGTACCTTGTGGATAAACTAAAGAGATTTGAAGAAAAATTGAATATAAAGTTTACTCCTGAAGGCTTTATGGAGCACTGGGAAAAAGCTATAAAAAATTCATTATGGACGGGTCAGGAAAAATTTGAGCAGTTAATTATAGTGAATTTGCTTATTTTAAATAAAGAAGTTACACAACTTAAGGCAGAATTGCGGGAAATTAAATCAATCTCTGATGGATTAAAACAAGAAGATCTTTTCCTCTCTATTCTTCATCTGTGGATCACATCTCACCCAGGGCAGGAGGTAACAGCCAGGGAGCTATATAACGATTTAAAAGCAATCTCCCAGGATTTTGATATACCAGATGTCAGAGCACTCGGAGTAAAGATAAAACAGCATGAGGAAGAGTTAAAGCAAAAATATTCTTTAACTTCCAGAACTGGAGCCGGTAATGTGAAGTTTTATAACTTTAAAATACTCAGTAAAACATAGACAGAATAAGCATTTTGAAATATAAAAAACAGGACAAAAACAGGACAAAAACAGGACAGAAAGATTAATTTAAGGAGTTGTTGATATAATGGAAACAAGAAACCATGTATTAAAATTTGAACCAAATAGAAGTTTAAGAAAAAAAACAGTTGAAACCTCTCAGGGAAAGGTTACAGTAAGAGAATTCACTCGGAGAGAAGAAATTGATTTTCATGATAAAGTTGGTAATTCTAACGCCGTAACTCAAATTGCTTATTTATTTCCACATCTTTTTGAAAAACACAAGCTCACTGACAGAGAGAAAGATTTAATTCTTTCTGCTTTATCAAAAGTTAATTCTGAAATTCCTTTACCTTCAAAATCTGGAGGGAAATATCTAACTCTTACAGAGCATATATTCATACTCTGTAAAGAAGGAATAGGTTCTTTTATTGAGATTGAAAACAATTTTTCTAGTCAGCAAATTAGAGAGATTATTCATGCTCATGGTAATTTTTGTGATGAAATATATAAAAACAATAAAAATTCTTCTTCTCCTCCTCCCAGGATAGACCCAAAAAACCGAAGAAGAAAGCCAGACCCGAATATAAAAACTCCTGAACCTCCTGACTATCTTTTAAAGGGAGTGAAAAATAATAATGATAAGTGATCTTTGAGTTTAGATACGGTATAATGAAGGTGGGAGGGTATGTTATGAAATTTAAATTTAATACTAATCAGAAGACGGCTATTCTTATAACCTCTCTTCCTTATAAAATAATAAGCGAAATTACAAAAGATTTTAATAAAGAACAAATTAAGGAGATAAGTTTAGAAATTGCAAAATTACCTTACATACCTCCTGACGTAAGAAATGTTGTTATAAATGAGTTTTTTCCGGGATACAAGCCAGAGATAATCGAAGAAGATACAGAAATTGATAATGACGAAGATAATGAAAATAATGAAGATGATGATATTGTGGACATTATTCCTCTCAATAGACCTTTTGATTTTTTAAGTCAGATTGAGTCAAATACTATATTTTCCTTGCTTGAAAAAGATCATCCACATGCTATAGCGATTATACTTTCTTATTTAGAGGCAAGGCAGGCGTCAGATATACTTAGACGTTTCCCCAGAAATCTTCAAGTGAAAGTGGCAAGGGAATTGGCAGAAATACAGAGAATAGACTCAGACATTCTGTCGAAAATAAAAACTCTTTTAGAAAACAGATTAAAATGTCTTATAGAAGGAAATAGCAATTTTGAAGAAGCCTATGGGAAAGATGCTTTGTTAAATATCCTTTCATATGAAAATAAGTAAATCTTAAGGAGACAAATTATGTTGATGGGTGAAAATACTAAGAGACTCGGAGGTATAACGATTTATGGTGACTATTGGGATTTACATAACCTGTATGATACAATAGCTGATGTGTTGAAAGCACCTGTTTTTACTGAAGATGATTTAATCTTAAATGCATTCCTTTACGATATTAGACATGCTTTTCAAGGGCAAAGACTCCAACATATTTTTTATAAAGATGATGATTTACGGAAGGTTGAATATTTTGGAGTAACTATTCTTTGGCCAATGTTCATATTTTCAGTTGCATATATTCGATGGGGTTTATCATTTATTGATAACTCCAAAAAACATCAAGCAGATGCTTATCGTTTGGAAGAAATAGCACATTCATTACTAATTAAAGCAGACCCATCTATAGGATTGACTTGTATTGACTGGCTTAAATCATTTCCTGGTTTTCCTAAAGACTACCTTGTTCAATTTTTTAATGAATGCACTTTCAGGTATCTATCCTTTTCAGACAAACCTAAAAAAAGATTTTCTAATTTACCACAGATATTATATATGACATCTCCATTATCAGAGGAATATACAGCATTTAATAATCAACTAACACAAACTGCCAAAGAAAATGGGTGTTCACCTCACGAATTGAAAAGTTTTCGTGAATGGCCTAACTTTAAAATATAATAAAAATGGTTGATATTATCATGGGTATTAAAGAATTAAATGAGTTAATTTTAGGGTTTATAGAGCATTTAAAAAATAAACAACCTATATCAGAAGAAGAATTAAGAGTAATAAACTCTTACTATGATGATTTGATAAAGTTAGACCCTCAGTATGAGTATTTAAAAGAAAATATTGCAGAATTAAAAGTTAAAATATTGACACCAGAAGAAAGAAAAATAAAAGAGATGGTAAATACCTTCTGGCAGAGATTTCAAAATTTAAAAGACCAGATGCCACTCAATAAAGAACAGAAAAAGCAAAGAGATGAATTATTTGATATATATTTAGAAGAAATTATTAAATTAGACCCCGGACAGTGGCATTTAAGAGAAATATACTGCGAATTGATAGATTTACCTCCAGGGGTTTATGTATAACCTGGACGCCCCCAAAACCGCCATTATCTGCAAAATTACCATGCCTGTTCTCCTGGATGCCACAGATGGAATTACCGGCACTCAGGAGCCTTCCAGACCTATTACGGGCCATATTCCCGGCAATCACGACCTATGTTTAATATAGGGCAATTCTTATGAATGGCAGTATAAGCCGGTTTAATGCGGTATTTTCTGGATGACTTCATCTAATATTTTGTAATTAAACTATCGATTGCAATCGATATATAACCTTAAATTTCCATACTTTTATAGATGAACGACTCGTAAATAGCGATTATAATCGGTAATTCCGGCACATGAATTATAGAGGTGAGCTGTCCTTTAATTCTCTACAGATAGGAAATAGAGGCAGAGAGCCGAGTTTAACACTCTCAGAAGGTCCGTTAATCCGGACAGGTGGACCGTCACCCACAAGAAAAACTCTGATATATAGCCATTTTTTTTAATGTGGAGCTCTCACCCAGGGAAGGGAATGAAACTTCTGCACCATAAGAGCCGGGGATCCGTACCATGGATGACAGCAGGAAATTCCTCTTCTTCTGTGGAATATACCTGAAACAGAATAGGAACAGTCGGAGATGTCTTGTTATGAGGCAATTCGACTGTTTTTATATTTCATAGATACTATTCGATTATAATCGGATAATATCTAGATAATAACTGAGGATAATTATGGATAATATGTTAACAATCAAGGAATTTAGCCAGATAGCAGGGATAACAGTAAATACTACTTATAAATACATCCGGCAAGGAAAAGTTAAGACAAAGAAGAAAGTAAAGAACGGTAAAAATATTTTATATGTTGAGAAGTCTGAATTAGAAAAAATTTTACCTGATGATTATAACCGATTAAAATCGGATAATAACCAGATAATAACCGATTATAACCGGATAAAATCAGATAATATCCAAGATAATATCTCTACGGAAAAACTAATAAAATCAACAGTAGAAGAAATTATTTCTAATTATTCGAGTAAATTAATGAAGCCTTTAGAAGAACAGGCGTTATATAGATGTGGTGTTTTAGAGAATGAGGTGAAACATCTTCAGGCAGAGAAAGAAACACTCAGACAGGAAAACGAACTTTTAAGGGAACAAGTGAAGGCCCTGCCAGACTTCCAGAGGGAACAGGACACATTAAAGGTACAGGTGGGAGCCCTGGAGAGGGAAAAAGAAGATCTATTATCCAGGGGCGAGGCCATCCAGAAGGAGGCAGAAGAGAAACACAGAGCAGAACTGGAAGAAAAGAAAAAAGCCATGGATGAATTGCAGAGAAAAGCAGAAGGTTTAAATCAGGT
>JAKPQU010000081.1 GCA_029555925.1 Bacillota bacterium | reverse complement strand
AGCACTTCACCGAAAAATACCGCATTGAAGCCCAGCTTTTCGAAAAGCTTCATCTCACCGCCTTCGTTGAACATTTCTATCTTCTTAGCAGCTTTTGCTTCCGTTGCACTTTCATAACTTCGTAATTCATAAATCCTTACTGCCGGAGCAGTATTGAATTCAGGAGGCCGCAACCTGGGCATATCACGGAAAGCCAGCATATAAATACTCTCATATCGTTTAAAGGGCGGATTATTATATGGAGCTTCAAGGAAAAATCTCCCGTCTTCATTGTATTTCTGGTCAAGAGCCAGTACAGAGGGAAGTTGTACCATCTGGTCGGCCGACTGGAAAGGAATCAAAACATAAATTCTTTTCCCATAGGCAGTATCAGTTTCGACCGGTTTAAATACGCCGGCCTTTTCTATACCAGCCCTGTGAAGTGCAGGAAGAAAGGCATCTTTCAAAAACTTATCCATAATCTCCTCCTGCGCCTTTCCTGTTATATGATAAATTCTTATTTCATATAGCTCACGTATCACCGGAGCATTACTAGTTCCTCTAGTTACACCCTTACAGGGATAGAAAACTGTGAAGATCAATAATAAAAACATTGAAAGCTTAAATGTCGTTTTCATTCGATTAGTAAATTTATAATTTATTATATTGTAACTTTTTTAAAATAAGATATTTAAAATATTAACTTTTAAGCCGATAAAGATACAAAGATTTTTGGCTTTACTCAGGACAAAATTAATCACTTTTGTCTTTTACAAGGCTCTTTGCCCTTTGCGGTTATTTTTGTAATTTTTTATTGTTCCTGTATTAATAGGCTTTCGAAAACTCGCCGAATATTGCTTCAGCCCCTTCAGGCGTAAGTTCTGAAACTGATTGAACATAGAATCTGTGAACAAGCTTTACCGACTGGCCTTTCTCGAGTTTATATATAAACTGCTCCTGTTTGGGATCGTATGCCTTTTGTCCAAAGTTATTAACAGCGAAGAGCCCATAACCCCTTGCATGTGAATAAGCAGGATAACCAGGATT
>JAKPQU010000073.1 GCA_029555925.1 Bacillota bacterium | reverse complement strand
CTGTAAAACAAATTAAATAAGGCAAATTATTTTTCTTCGTAAGAGCCTGTCAGGCAGAAGCTGATAAATGGTTACGAATTTACCTGTTACGGTACTAAGGAATGAAAATTTATTAATTGTCTCTTTCCTCGCGTCACGCGTTACGCGTTACGCGTCACGATTAATATATTTGAGACATTTATTTAACTGCCATTCCTAACTATATAATAAGGATGTACTGACTATGGATATGAATGATGAATTTCTTCAGATGCTTCTTTCTGCCTTTAAATCAGAAGGAGAAGAAAGAATTAATGTTATGTCTTCATCACTTCTGGAACTGGAAAAAGAAAGGTCAGAAGAAAAACAAAAGATAATTCTGGAAACAATATACAGAGAAGCTCACAGCCTGAAAGGCGCTGCCAGAGCTGTTAATCTGACTTCCATAGAAACTCTCTGCCATTCTATGGAAAATATTTTTTCTCTCCTGAAAAAAAATATGCTTGCTTTACACAGTGAGATGTTTGATATATTTCATAAAGCTGTTGATATTATGGGAAAGCTTCTTGCTTCTTCCGAAGGGGAAGATATTTCAGGGTTAATTCAGGAACTTGAATTGTTAAAAACAGAAGAAACAGGAAAAAAACGTGATGTTTTGAGGGAAAAAATAGATGCAGACAAAGTGGAATCTTTTAACGAACCTTTAAAAGAGGTCCGGGAAGAAAAACATAAAGTAGAATCTGTTACAAAAGACATGGAAACGGTCATTAAAGGTAAAACTTCTTCTGAAGCTGTGAAAATATCTGCGACAAAACTGGATAACCTTATGGTTCATGCAGAGGAACTGCTCTCTGTGAAATTCTCTGCCAGGCAGCGTTCTTCCGATTTGAAAGATATTAAAGATATGATAGTTCTCTGGAAAAAAGAAAGAAAAAAGATTGTCCCCGGCATAAAAACTTTTTCCAGAATGATAGATGAAAAAGATATAAAAAATTTTTTAGATAAGAGACTTTTAGAATTTCTGGAATTTAACAATAACTACATCAATTTACTTGGAAATAAGATTTCCGCTCTTCTTAAAGTTTCCCTCATGGATTCTCGTTCGGTTACATTTCTTGTAGATACCCTTCTTGAAGAAATGAAAAAAACTCTCATGCTGCCTTTTTCATCTATTACCCTATCTTTTCCGAAAATGATAAGAGATATTTCAAAGGCTCAGAATAAAGAAGTGGAGTTATTCATTGAAGGCAGTGATATTGAAATAGACAGGCGTATACTGGAAGAAATGAAAACCCCTCTTATTCATCTCCTGAGAAATTCCGTTGATCATGGTATTGAGCTTCCTTCGGAAAGGGAGAAAAAAAATAAAGATAAAAAAGGTACTATAAAAATCAGTCTTTTACAGCTTGATACGGGGAAAGTAAGTATCGTAATATCAGATGACGGCAGAGGAATCGACGTGGAAAGAATTAAATCTGTAGCCATAAAAAAAGGTATTATTTCAGATAAAATTTCAGAAGATGAAATTGTTTCACTTATATTTCAACCCGATATTTCATCAAGTCCTATCATTACGGATATTTCAGGTAGAGGCCTGGGGATGGCAATAGTAAGGGAAACTGTTGAGAAAATGGGTGGAAATATAACAGTTGAAACCGGACGGAACAAAGGAACAACATTCAAAATAGTTCTTCCCCTCTCGCTTGCCACATTCAGAGGTTCTCTTGTTCGTGTGTCGGGAAGAGAATTTATCATACCTGCCATAGATATAAAAAGGATTCTAAGAATAAAAAAGAGTGATATAAAAACAGTTGAGAATAAAGAAACTGTGGTAATAGATAAAAAAATTATTCCTCTTGTTTATCTCCAGGATATACTGGAATTACCGCAGAGAATAGAAGAAAATGCTGATCTTATTACACTTGTAATTATTCACAGGGGAGACAAAACTGTTGCTTTCTGTATAAATGAGATAGTGTCAGAACAGGAAATCCTTGTAAAAAGCCTGGGGAAACAGCTGGTCCGTGTGAGAAATATTTCAGGTGCAACTATTTCAACTGCCGGTAAAGTAATTCCAATTTTAAACACATCTGACCTGATAAAATCTGCTTTAAAAATTACTCATGTACGAAGGATAAAAGCTACGGAAGAAAGAAAAGAAGAACATAAATCAATTCTGGTAGCAGATGATTCCATTACTTCCAGAATACTTGTAAAAAATATTCTTGAAGCCTCGGGGTATAATGTTAACACGGCTGTTGACGGTATTGATGCCTACAGAGCTTTAAGAGAAGAAAATTTTCATCTTGTTATTTCAGATGTGGAAATGCCCAGAATGGACGGTTTTCAACTGACAGAAAAAATAAGGAGCGATAAGAAACTTTCGGAACTTCCCGTTATTCTCCTGACTTCCCTTTCTTCACAGGAAGACAGAGAAAGAGGGATAGATGTCGGTGCAAGTGCTTATATAGTAAAAAGTACCTTTGACCAGAGCAATCTGTTAAATGTTATAAAAAAGTTAATTTGAGTAGTGAGTCGTGAAAAGTGAGTGGTAATGGCACGCATCACGAACCACCCGTCACGCGTTACGCGTTACGCGTCACGATTATCACACATTACGGTTCACTTATATACAGAGGAAAATATATGATAAAAGTTCTCATAGTTGACGATTCTCAAACAGTGAGATTTATTTTATCGGAAATATTGATTTCCGACCCTGATATACAGTTAATCGGTGTGGCAGGGAACGGAGAAGAGGCTCTTTCCATACTGGAAAGAAAAAAACCTGATATAATAACAATGGATATTAATATGCCCGGTATAAATGGTTTCGACCTGACAAGAAAAATTATGGAAAATGCTCCTGTTCCTATTGTTATAGTCAGTTCCTACTGTAATCCTGAAGATGCACAGATGACTTTTAAAGCTATGGAAGCAGGTGCAGTGGGCATACTGGAAAAACCCTCTATAGAACTTAAAAATACTGAAGAAATGAAGAAAAAATTTATTAGCACCCTGAAATTAATGTCAGAAATAAAGGTTATAAAAAGATGGAGCAGAAGAGAAAAAGAAATACCTGTATATAGATATGAGCCATCATTGAAATTTAAGAACAGTCAGATAAAGGTAATTGCCATAGGTTCTTCTATAGGAGGCCCCTTCGTGCTGCGTACTTTATTATCAGGTCTTTCTAATTCCGTAGATGTACCTCTGTTTATTGTCCAGCATATTGCCAGGGGATTTATAGAAGGTATGGTGGAATGGTTGAAAAGCGATATAAAACTCCCTGTTCATCTTGCGTCACATGGTATAAGACCTGAAGGAGGACACATATATTTTGCTCCTGATGATTTTCAGATGGAAGTCGGTACTGATGGTTTAATAAGCCTCAGAAAAGCTGTAACAGGTGAGCATATATGTCCGTCTGTATCATCTCTTTTCAGATCCGTATCACATGTTTACGGCTCTGCTTCAATAGGTATTCTTCTGACAGGTATGGGCACGGACGGCTCGACAGAATTAAAATTGATGAAAGATAAAGGGGCTATTACCATAGCACAGGATAAAGAAAGCTCTGTCGTTCATGGTATGCCGGGAGAAGCTATAAAACTCGGAGGTGCAACATATATTCTTCCTCCCGGAGATATGGCGCCCCTTATAATGAAATTAATAAAATAGCATTTCACTTTTCAGCTTTTCTGCCGGCTGCTGATAGCTGAAAGCTGATAGCTGACATGAAAGGAATGTTGACATTGAATAATAATTTACCTGAAAGTTATAGATATTACGTCCTGGAAAACGGTCTGAAGGTCATATCTATAATAAACAGAAATTTTCCTGTTGTAATCGTATCAGTCCATGCAAATACAGGCTATTGCTGGGAACCTGATGAACTGGTAGGAATAAGTCATGTAGTGGAACATAACTTGATGCATGCGTCTGAAAAAAGAACGGAAAAAGAAATTTTTTCTATAGACAGAAGAATGGCAGGAGCCATGTATGATGCAGGCACAAGCTATGATTATACGGAATATCTTCTTACAGTGCCTTCCCAGAATCTTTCGATGGCAATGGATATTCTCTGTGACGGTTTCGGCAAACCTGTATTCCATCCCGAAGTATTTAAAAGTGAAATGGGTGCTATAAAACAGGAAAGTAAACGTAAAATGGATATGCCTCAGGCCATGCTCAGAGAAAAACTTTATTCCGTTGCCTATAAGTTTAACCGCAGAAGAAGATGGAGACTTGGGCCGGAAGAGATTCTAAATAAACTTACTCCCGGGGATTTAGATAAGTATTTCTATGAAAGATATGTACCTAGAAATTATATTCTTGTGGTGGCAGGCGATATCGATCATGATGCAGTGGAACATGAAGTGCGACAGACTTTTGCTCCTCTTCCTGACAGAGAGTTATCAGGCACTTATTCCCCGGCAGAACCTCCACAGCATGAAATAAGATATATGGAAATGAGGCGCCAGGTGGGACAGGTTTACTGGATGTGCGGTTTTCATTCCCCGAAATATCTTCAGGAAGAAAACGGGGCAATGGAACTCCTTGCCATAATCCTGGGACAGGGATTTAATTCCAGACTTAATCTGAAGGTAAGGGAAGAAAAAGGCCTCGTAGATGAAATAATTGCCAGTGCCTCTGATTTCGATGAAAATACTATGTTCAATATATTCATGAAAACCGATACAAAACGGTTAAAAGATGCGGAGAAAGCAGTCATGGCAGAAATTTTTGCTCTTGCATCCCATCGAGTTACACAGTCGGAATTATTGAGAGCCAGAAGCATTATACAGAATAACATATTATTCCTTCATGATGATATAAGACAGGAAGTGGGCTTCAAAAGCATAGTAGAAATAAGAACCGGTTCTTTCCTGAACTGTGATAAATATCTTAACGACATACTTGCCCTTAATTCAGAGGATATTCTGAAAATTGCAAAGGAATATCTCAGACCTGACAATATATCCGTATGCACTATTATTCCTGAAAAGGATTCTTTTGAGAAAAGAGATTCTGAAGATTTAATACCATCAATCAAAGAGGCCCTTCAGATTGCAGAAGAAACAACATATCAATCAGATGAACAGGTACTTCTGGAAGGAAAAAGTTTAACTCTTTTATTTCCTGAAGGGAAGCCTCTTGATAAAATAAAGGAATTCAATCTCTCTAACGGCCCGGAAATATTACTCCTTGAAAACTCGCGTATTCCCATATTTACTGCAGCATTGCTGTTAAGAGGAGGAAAATCTCAGGAAGATATACAAAATTGCGGCATAACATCACTTATGCAGTCTGCAATGCTGAAAGGATCCCATTATTTTACCGGTAGAGAACTGCTCGGGAAACTGGAGACACTGGGCGTATCTGTGAGACCTGTCATAAAGAATGATTATTTCGGTTTTATACTGAAAGGCACTTCGTGGAATTTCAGGACATCTTTCCAAATACTCCAGGAAATATTACTTCATCCGTCATTCCCTTCAGAAGAAATAGAAATTGAAAAAAGAAAGATTCTTGCAAGGATAAGGGGAATAGAAGACAGTCCCAGAGAGCAATGTCTGTCTTTATTTTCACAGGAAGTGTTCAGAGGCCATCCCTACGGATTACCTCCTGAAGGTATGGAAGAAGTAATAAAACAACTTCAAAGAGATGATCTCCTTAAATGGCATGATCTGATGGTTAAAGGTTCAAATCTTATAGTAGCTTTCGGAGGAGATCTTACGGAAGATAAGATAATGAAGGAAATGAACCTTCTTGAAAGACTGCCGTCAGGGCAGAAGGCCATTACACCTGATTATGTCATTAAACCTGTTTATAATCCTGTGGAACATATTGTTTTAAAGAAACGAAACCAGACTTCTACAGCCATAGGATATGCCACTGTTCCTTCAGGTCATGAGGATTATCCTGTTTTACAGGTCATAAGGGGACTTACAACAGGTGACGGAGGAAGGTTCTGGAATGAAATAAGAGGCAAGAGGGGACTTGCCTATGTGATACATACATACAATCATTTTTATGGTAAAGGCGGCACTTTTATGTCCTATGCTGCCACATCGCCCGATACTGCTGGTCTTACGGAAGAGCTTCTTGTGAAAGAATTTAAAAAACTTTATGAAGACCCGCCTTCGAAAGAAGAATTGACTCAGGGGAAAAATTATATTACCGGTCTTTATCTGGCAGGGGAAAAGACAACCCTTGCAAGGACTGCTGCCCTGGCAGAAGCGGCATGTTACGGGGTAAATAAAGATTATGTTCTTCAATATGTAGATAATATAAAGAAAGTTACTGCCGAAAAAGTAGTGGAAGTGGCCGGGAAATATTTTATTCCCGGAGCATATTATAAAGCACAGGTTAAAGGTGAGTGAGGCGTGAGGCGTAGGGGCGACTGCCTGTGGTCGCCCGGTACCGGCGAACCCACGCATCACGCATTACGCATCACGCGTTACGCCTCACGAAACCACCCGTCACGCGTCACGCGTTACGCGTCACGATTATAGTGAGTAGTGAGTCGCAGTGGCTTACTACTCACTTATTACAGCAGAGAAAGGAAGGTCTAAAACATGGATACAGTCAGCTGTCGTGAATGCGGAAGGAAAATAAAATTTGGGAAGAAAAGCTGTTTTTACTGCGGTGCCAGTCTGGAAGGACTTGTGCCGGAATTGAAATGCAAACAATGTAATACTGTTAACCCCGATATAAATAAATTTTGCATGGAATGCGGCGGGCCTTTACTTGAGGGAGAAGAACCTCTGAATATACTGGCCAATATTCCGCCGCCTGAGAGAAATATAGATATAGATGAAGCAGGTGTAAGAGTTATTATCTTTGCAGATGAGGTTATGAGAATGGAGAAAGGTTATCCTCCTCAGACCTATCAGTTATCCTGGGATTCTATAAAAGAGGTAAATGTATACAGAGTTGAAGAAGCAGAAAGTAAGACAGTAAAAAGACAGGCCGGTGTCGGAGAAAAATTTGTAAAACATGCATTGAGCCACGCTACCGGAGGGTTCGGCTCACTTCTGACCGGTTCCAGAACAAAAACCGAGACGGTTCAAACCCTGAAAGAAGCTCTTATCTGTGAAATAATATCGGAGAATATAACACATCTCATAATAGGTGACAAATTTAATTACGGCAAAACTCTAGGGCCTGAAATGGAATATAATATTAAAAATAATTTCGCAAAATTAGTTAAAAAGATAGTTCAGCACTGTAAATCGATAAATATGAACAGAGGAACGCAGATTATGATAACCAGAGGGGGAATTTGAGAAAAGCATCGACTGTATCTGTTCCGAGCCAGGAACTTTCTATTACTTGTATATTTAGTAAAACCTTAGTACCGTAACAGGTAAAAGGGTATCCATAAAAAGCTTCTGCCTGGCAGGCTCTGGAGAAGAAAAATTAGTTTTTTATATAGAATTAAAAATTAAATAAGGGCTATTTTATTGTCTGTAAAACAAATTAAATAAGGCAGATTATTTTTCTTCGTAAGTACCGCTACAGGTAAAAGGGTATCCATAAAAAGCTTCTGCCTGGCAGGCTCTGGAGAAGAAAAATTCGTTTTTTCTATAGTATTAGAAATTAAATAAGGGCTAATTTATTGTCTGTAAAACAAATTAAATAAGGCAA
>JAKPQU010000061.1 GCA_029555925.1 Bacillota bacterium | reverse complement strand
TTAATCTTTTCAGTCTTATCGGAAATTTCAGAAGGTTCTTTCTTAATCTTTTCAGTCTTATCGGAAATTTCAGAAGGTTCTTTCTTAATCTTTTCTGCCTTATCGGAAATTTCAGAAGGTTCTTTCTTAATCTTTTCAGTCTTATCGGAAATTTCAGAAGGTTCTTTCTTAATCTTTTCTGTTTCAACAAAAGCTTCTTCTTCAGAAGGACTTATTTCCTCCTCCTCATCTTCATCCTGAGATACCATAGAAAAGCCCCTTGTTGCTTTCAGCACTGTTTCCGAAAGATATAATTTCGACAACTGACGGGAAAAATCACCTATATCAGGTCTGTTAGAAATCTTTTTGGATAAACACTTTGCAATGAGTTCGGCAAGATTTTTTGACACATTCTTATTAGAACTCATTAACGTTTCTATCTTTTTTGTACCTGCCTCGTATGTTTTTCCAGTTAATAAATAATACATAAGGGAGGCTATTCCATAAATATCCGAAGAAATATCATATTTTTTTTCACCTGTCTGTTCCGGAGCAGCAAAGCCATTCACACCTTTATTAAATCCATGTCTGACTGTAGCACCAAGCCCGTAATTCAGGAGTTTAACAACCCCTCCTCCTCCTGTAATAATTTTTCCCGGCGCCATGGCACCATATAAAACGGGAGGCTTCTGGCCATGCATATACTTTAATCCGTCACAGACCTTTAACATATACTGCATCAGTACATCAGAAGGAAACACTTTGCCTTTATAATCATGTTTGTAGATTTCTTCAAGGGTTTTTCCTTTTATCTGTTCCATTACAACAAAATAAGAACCTTCTTCTATAAAAAAATCATCTATCAAAACAAGATTCCTGTGGTTTAATTTCTTTAATTCACTGCATCTGTCAGAAAAAAGTTTATCTAAATTATCCGGTTGTTTATCTTCTGAAGAATGAATCTGCTTTACTATTTTATAACCTTTTCTGTATTTACAATTATAAATAACACCTTCATTATCGGAATACAGTATTGTATCTACCTGATATTTATTCTGAATAAAATCTCCCTTTTCAAAGATCATAAACATCCTGTCCTTATCAATAAATTTTAATAAAATATATATAAATTTTACAGGGGAATAAACAATGTGTCAAGGCAAACTTTTATCAATTTTTCATTTATATAAAAAAAATGTTATACTATTTAGCTTTATAGTGTATTTCATAACTTATTAGAATTTAAGTCGTCGTGACGCGTAACGCGTGACGCGTGACGGGTTTAATCCCTGCGCATCACGCATTACGCTTTACGCATTACGAGGTCATTATTTATGGATAGTTATGAAACTA
>JAKPQU010000060.1 GCA_029555925.1 Bacillota bacterium | reverse complement strand
TATGCTTCACTGTTTTCTAATTCTCATATTTGGTTGTGACCCCTCCGGTCATGCCTGTTAGTAACCATTTATCAGCTTCTGCCTGACAGGCTCTTACGAAGAAAAATAATTTGCCTTATGAAATACACTATATATAATCTTTTATTATTTTTAAATTTCACCCGATGACTCAATCAGTTCTACTCCCAGGCTCCCTTTTATTTCTTCCAGTGCTGCTTTGTGTAAAGTATCTCCGTCGTGAATTTCAGGTATATGGAAGGTTGCTACAAGATCACTTACCACTCTTATACCGGTAAAACCTCTGTAAACAGCTCCCTGAACGGTAGATTTATCGCATATATCTGTACATACACCGACCACTGTAAGTTTTTCAGGTTTTAAGAACTCCAGAATTGTCTGGAGAAATGTTCCGAGAAAAGCGTCAGGACTTCTTTTTAATATAGTAAATACTCTTTCTTTTCCGCAAAAGTCTTTAAATTCATCTATTATTTCTGCTCCCCATGAGCCTGACATTGCATGAACAGGATATCTTGTCTCATCACCTTTTATATGGGCATCACAGCAGAATATAAGGATCGCTCCTTCACTGTATTTCTTCTCCAGAAAATGTTTCATCTCAGGTACAAGAGCTTTATGTCTTTCACTGTAAAGAGATCCTTTTTCATGGAGAAAATCATTGAGCATATCTATTATTAACAGTATTTCTCTCCTTTCTCCTTTTGTATCGACCAGTGTTTTTCTTATGAAATCTATTATATGTTCAGGTATTATCGAAGCTATCATGTTAATCTCCTTTTTTGTGCTTTGTATACACTTACCTAAGTGTCTTGTTTACACTAATATAATACTATAAAAATATTTTTCTGTCAAGAGAATGTGGTATGGAAGATTCTAACGTATAATTCGACTGGTACTATGGGTAAAAAGGTGAAAATTTATATCAAAAGGAGTTTTATATTATGAATAAAATTTTGTTAATTCTGGCATTAACTATTTTTCTCTCAGTAACAGACGCTTTTGCAGGTGCCATACTTGTCCCTGAGAACATGCCTCCATTATGGATAAAAACTCAGTATGTAACAGTAGATATTAATAATCAGGTAGCCACAGTAAAGGTAGAGCAGACCTTTTATAACAGTACGGACAGAGATCTTGAAGGAATCTATTATTTTCCTATTCCTGAAAATGGCCATGTTGTATCTTTTGCCAGGTGGGATAAAGCTCACTGGGTGGAGGCAAAGGTAAAGGAGAAAGAGCAGGCAGAGGAGATTTATAGCAGAGGAAATCCTGAAAATACCAGTCTGGCGCTTGTAGAATATGGCGGAAAAAATTCCTTTAAGGCACATGTTAATCCCATAAGAGCAAAATCGGAAACGGTTATAAAATTTGTTTACAATCAAATATTAACGTATGAAGACGGTCAGTGCTATTTCAATTATCCCCTTTCGGTGAAAGAATTAAAAGATAACCTTAAAGACCTTGCCATAAAGGTTACCATAAATTCTCAGATGCCTGTAACAAATGTTTCCTGCCTCTCTCACAGAGGTGTTTCAGTAAGAAAGACCGATAATTATAATTATGAAGTTATCTATGAAAAAAGAGAAGTTCTTCCTGACAGGGATTTTTCTCTTTCCTATGAGGTATCGCCGGGAGATATAGGAATAAATCTTCTTACCTATAAGAAAAATACTTATCCTGGATATTTTATGCTGTTACTCACCCCTGTTCTGAAGGCAGATGAGAGTAAAATAGCAAAAAGAGATGTAATATTTGTTATTGATCATTCCGGAAGTATGGAAAATGAAAATAAGATGATACAGGCAAGGGATGCTTTCAAGTATTGTCTTACACTTCTTAACAGAGATGATAAGTTCAATATAGTAATATTTGATGACAGAATAAAAGCTTATAAAGAAGAATTGATTTCTGCCTCCAGGGAAAATATAAAAAAAGCATCCGATTTTATTGATTATACATATCCTGATGGTAGTACAAATATCTATAAATCTCTTCTGGAAGCACTCAGGTTATTTCGTGACAATAAAAGGCCGAAAGTAATAGTACTCCTTACAGATGGCATGCATAATGTTGGCTCCTTTGATTATGATGAAATAGTAAAATCCAATAAATATGGCGCCAGGATTTTTACTTTTGGCGTCGGCCCGGTTGATAATACCCTGATGGAGAGGGTGGCAAAAATGAACAGAGGTGATTTTATAGAGATAAAAGATACGGCAAAACTTGAAGATAGACTCAGTAATTTTTATAAGCAGATAAGCAGGCCAACTCTGACCGATCTGAAGCTTGAATTTAAAGGTATTTCTCCTGTCATGTCCTATCCAGATCCCGGCAATATGCCTGATTTATTTATTGGTTCTCAGGTTGTTCTTATAGGACAGTATGAACAGAGCGGAAAGGGAGAAATACTTCTCAAAGGCTATTTGAATCAGGAAGAGAAAAGATTTTCCTGCAGGGCAGAATTTCCTGAAATTACAGATGAAAAGACCGGTTCAATTCCAGGATTATGGGCAGGGAGAAGGATTGAGTATCTTTTTTCTCTAATAACACAGGAAGGAGAAAAAAGTGAATGGAAAAATGAAATAATATCACTGGGGCAGAACTTTAATCTTGTTACACCTTATACATCAATGCTCCTTGCTGACCAGGGCGTGGCAGAAGATGACAGGTCACAGAATTCCGACAGATATAAAAACATACCGAATCAGATAATAGGGAAACCTTCCGATGGAGGATATTATGACGTATCTCACGCATCGAACTATGTAAGGAATAATAAAGGTTCATCTATGCCGTCATATGAACCGGGACAGGGATTAAGTATTAATGTAGGAGGACGTAATTATTCTGTGAAAGAAAATTTCAGTAATAAGAATCTGTCTGCAGGATTTTCCGATATAGAATCTCAGGGAGGGCAAACAGGATTTTCCGATACAGAACCTCAGAGAGGGAAAACAGGATTTTCCGATACAGAAACGTCTAAATCTTCACATGCTTCTTCTTTCGGAAGAATAAGATATTTAATACCTTTGTTCCTTATCCCCGGTATCATAATACTTTTCATAAAAAAGCGCTATCAATATTGACTTTCAGATAGTTTTTTAGTAGAATTTTGCGGATGATTATATAGTGTATTTCATAACTTATTAGAATTTAAGTCGTCGTGACGCGTAACGCGTGACGCGTGACGGGTTTAATCCCTGCGCATCACGCATTACGCTTTACGCATTACGAGGTCATTATTTATGGATAGTTATGAAACTA
>JAKPQU010000059.1 GCA_029555925.1 Bacillota bacterium | reverse complement strand
AAAAGAAGAGCCGGCAATAAAGTCAAAATCTTTCGGGGAAATAAAAGAAGAGCCGGCAATAAAGGCAAAACCTGCAGTAATAAAAGGGAATAGAATAGATCTGAAAGAAGAGCCCCAGGTAAAGGCGAAACCTGCGGTAATAAAAGGGAATAGGATTGACCTGAAAGAAGAGCATCCTGTCAAGGAAAAACTTCCTGTAATAAAAAAAATAAATATGTCTGACACGGATAAAATACCTTCATTACCGGTAAAAGAAAAATATAAACTACCTGACATAGCCGGTTTAAAAGAGAAAATGGAAAATTTCACAGAAGATGCAGGAAAGAAGGAGGTCTCTGAAGAAAATTCTAAAGAGGAAATTTTACCTGAGAAGGAAGGAATATTAGAGCAGAACTTTCACTATAATCTCGGCATAAAATTGACTCATAGAGGCCAATACAGATTAGCCATAGAAGAATATAAAAAAGTTCTTAATATTGACTCAAATTTCGCGGAAGCTTATAATAATATGGCAAATTTGCTGGCATTAACAGGCAATAGAGAAGAGGCTCTGGAAAATTATAAAAAAGCATTGAAACTTGATGAAAATAATGTTAATATTCATCAAAATATAGCACTGGTTTTATATGAAAAAAATAATTTTCAGGAAGCCATTAAGTATTTAAGTAAAGCCAGGGAACTAGAGCCAGGGAATATATATATATTATCTGATATGGGGTCTATATTATCAGAAGAGAACAGATTCCACGAAGCAATGGATTGTTTTCAGGAAGCTCTTCTGATAGAACCGGATAATCCTGTTCTGAATTACAATCTGGCTTTTATATATCAAAAACAGGGAGAAATAAAAAAAGCCAGAGAAATATATAAAAAGGTTCTGGAACTTGATCCATGTAATTATTTCAGTTATTTTAATCTGGCAAAAATATATATTGAAACTGACAAAATTGCAGAAGCAGTTCAATGCCTGAAAAAAGCTATAGATATTAATCCTTATGATGCTGATATATACTGTGAACTGGCAAATCTGTATTACGAACAGAAAAAATTTGACAGAGCATATTATTATTACAATATGGGGGCAGAACTGGCACCGGATAATGCCGGTATAAAGTATAATATGGCTCTTGCTCTGGCAGCCCGAAAAAAAATAAAGGAATATACAGAAGAACTGGATAAAGCCTATAAACTGGCTGTGAAATCCAAAAATAATTATGTGTTAAATCTCATAGAAAGTGCAATGCGAAAATTCATTTAAATACACTGACAGACATGACCGGCGCGGTCACAACCGGGTATGAGAATCGACATCCAGTGAAGTTGTAAACTTCATCATTCTCATATAAATTAATTGACATATGGAAACATTAATTTTATAATTAAACAACAAAATATCTCAGAGGCAGTAATCAATAAGTAGAGTAATTATGGAGGTGCCTGAAAATGGCGGAGAGTGCTGAAATATACAGGATAATAGAGGAATTAAAAAGTCAGGGGCCGGCAGCCAGTAAGGGAGCAGCAGAATTCCTGGACAAATTAGATAGTAAAACAGAAGCTGACCCTTTTATCGAAGCTCTCGGTTCGGATAATTCTTTAGTTAGAAAATTTGCAGCAGAAGGGCTGGGCAAGCTTATAGATCATAGATCTATAAAACCTCTTATAAATGCATTATCTGATGAAAGTATGTCTGTACGTAAATTTGCAGCTGAGGCTCTGGGAAAATTAGGAGACCCATGTTCAGTAGAACCACTAATAAATACACTTAATGACGAAAATATTTATGTCCGGAAAGCTGTAGCTGAATCTCTCGGAAAACTGGAGGATATATCAGCTGTAGGGCCTTTAATAAATGCACTGTCCGATCAAAACCTCTATGTCAGATGGGCTGCAGTGGATGCACTGGGAAAACTGAATGATGGAAGGGCTGTTGATCCTCTTATAGGGATGTTGAAAGATAAAGAATCCTATGTAAGATGGGCATCAGTAAAAGCCCTGGGAGAACTCAAGGATAAAAAAGCCATAGAGCCTCTGAAAGATGCTCTCAAGGATGATGACGCCATGGTAAGAATTTCGGCAAAAGGCTCAATAAGTAAACTATCCGCCCTTGAAGACACAAAAGTTTCTCCCTCAGCTTCTTCCCTGAAAGCTCCTCCTACGGAAAAACTTATACCTCTGAGTAAAGGGAAACAGCAGTTAATACCCAGAACATCTCAGCCACAGGAAGCACCAAGTCAGGTAATAGAGCTTAAACCAAAGAAAAAATTGCTTGAATCCAGAAGGCAGGATCAGGGGACAGAAGAAGAACAGATAATAGAAGAACAGGCAGGGGCAGGAGCAAGGCAAAATCCGACAGTTCCACTTACCCCGAAAGGTGTCGGAGCCAAACCCAGGTTATTTGCAAAATCCGGTGACGGAGACGGGACTGGCAAAGGAAAAATTATGGGGAAACCAAAATTATCGGAGTCAAAAAGTCCCACTCTCCCATCTGCCGCCGAGGAAGAGGAAATACAGGAGAGTGCAGAATACCTGCAGGAAGAGGATAGAGGGGGAGGAGAATTACCCCTGGCAGACAGAGCTGCTGTAACAAAACCTCTTACTTCTGCCGAAATAGCAAGACAGGCATTAATGAAAATGCGTGAAAAAAGAAGTAAAACGCCTGAAACATCTCCTGCAACGCCGGAAGAAACGCAGGTAAAAAAGACAAAAAGCATACTCAGAAGTAATGCGTTCCAGGCAGCACTGAAAAGATTAAAAGATAAATCAGACACACCGGAAGAGAAAACACCGTCAGGCTCATTGCCTTCAGGCACATCCGGGGCAGGTGCCACAAAAGCACCTCCTTCGCTGGAAGACGAGCTTTACGGGAAACCCTATGAAGAAGAAGTAGAAACACCTCAGGAAGAGCAATATGCCGAGGGAGAAGAAGAAATAAGAGAAGAAGATTTTGACGATATTGAAAAAATATTTAACATTCTCATGGGTGCTCTTCAGGATGAAGATCAATCAGTAAGAAAAACTGCCATAGTTTCACTGGGAGAACTTGCCGATGCAAGAGCAGTAGATTCCCTTGTAGAGGCACTCTTCTGCGAAAAAGAAATACCATTAAAAATACTTATAGAGGAAGCTCTTGGCAAAATAAGAGATAAAAGAGCAGTCGATCCTCTTGTAACAGTACTTCAGGACGAAGATCCTGAAGTAAGAAGAAAAGCTGCTGAAACACTGGGAATAATAGGGGATCCGAGATCTACCGATGCACTTATAAAAGCTCTTTATGATGTGGAAGCTTCTGTAAGAGGTAATGCCATTATGGCTCTTGAGAAATTGAGAACCCCTGCAGTAGTTCCGTCTTTACTGGCTCTATTAAAAGATGAAAGCTCAAGTATAAGAAAAACAGTAGTGGAAACCCTGGGGAATTTCGGAGATAAACGTGCCGTAGACGGTCTTATAGAAGCACTCAAAGACGAAGATTCTTCAGTAAGAGCAAGCAGTGCGGTGGCAATAGGGAAACTCGGTGATCAGAGAGGTCTTCCCTATCTTAAAGAAGCATTAAATGATCCTGATTTCTTTGTAAGTATGTATGCACAGACAGCGATAAAAAATCTCCAGGAAGGAGGAGGCGGCACACCGCCTTCAGCTCTGCCTTCTCTGGAAGACGAATTATTCGGACCTCCGGCATCGAAGGTTACGGAACAGATTTATGAAGAACCGGAGCCGCCGGTACAGTTTCAAACGCAGGAAGAAGAAGTCGTTTCAAAAATTACAGAGCAATTACCTTCTTCTTATGAGGAAAAATTCGAAGAAAGATTTGAAGAAAGAAAAGAAGATTTTGAACAACCGGCACCTTATGGTGATATAGCACAGAGCCAGGAATACATACCGGAAACAGTAGAAAATCCTGTATCAGAAAGAGATTTTTCAGAAGATACACGGGCCGGTTATGAAAATACAGAACAATGGGGTAAAGAAGAAACATACCGGGAACAGGAACAACAGGACGCCTATCCTCATCCGGAAAGTGCCACTACAGAACAACTTGATGAAGGCTACGGTGAAATACCGCCGGAACGGGAAATAAAATCTGATATTGCTTCAGCATTACTTGATGAAGAAGCTGCTGAAATACCGACACCTTCAGATGATATGCCTCAGGATGGAAGTGATGAATACGAAATTTCCAGGGAAGAATTACTGCAGCCGACCTTCAAAAGACCTTTATACACACCGCCCCATGAACTTATAGATGATGTAAAACTTATAAAAGATCTTATAAAACAACTCAGAGATGCAGATAAGAAAAAACGGCAAGACGCTGCTGAAGAACTAGGTAAATCGGGCAATAGAGCTGCAGTAAAGCCTCTTATTAAAGCTCTTAAAGATGCTGACCCTCATGTAAGATGGAGAGCTGCAGCAGCACTCGGCAAGCTCAGAGATGAAAGTGCTGTTGAAGAAATCAAAAGATTATTAAATGATCCAAAGGATTTTGTCAGAGAATATGCAGTGGAAGCTCTTGGTGCCATAGGAGATTTACGGGCAGTAGACACTCTTATGAGTAAAGGACTGAGGGATAAGAATAATGCAGTAAAATTAAAAGTAGTTAAAGCTCTGGTCATACTGGGAGATCCTAAAGCAATAGAACCTATAAGAGAACAAAGAAAAAAAGCCGGTATCTTTCAATTCACGATGAAAAAAGAAATGGATAATGCAATAAAAAAGCTGGAAGCCAATATATAGTAGAACCCAGAATACAGGAGTCAGAATAAAAGAGCTTTATTGAATTCTCCTATCTCCTGTATTCTGATTTTTAGAGGTTTTCTTTATGAATGAACAATCTCTGAGAGACTTAATAGAACATACCAGATACAATGATACGGAAAGTGTCAAATCTTCACTCGGTAAAATATCAAATCTTCCTGAAGGAACTGATATTACTCCTTTATTAGACGCCCTGAGCAGTGATAATACAAATATAAGAAAGTTTGCCGCAGAAGCTCTCGGATTAATAAAAAATGAAACATCTGTCAATCATCTTATTAAAGCCCTGAACGATAAAAGTATTTACGTAAGAAAACTTTCTGCAGACGCTCTCGGCAATATAGGAAGCAAAACAGCTGTACCTCATCTGATACAAATCATCAATGATGAAAATATTTATGTCAGATGGGCTATAGCTGAAGCCTTTGGAAAAATCAAAGACAGAACAACTGTACCATATCTGATTGATTTATTAAAGGATCAGTCTGCTTATGTAAGATGGGCATCTGCCAAAGCTCTTGGAAATATTGAAGATAGCAGAGCAATAATTCATCTAAAAAAACTTTTAGAAGACGAAGATTCTCTGGTAAAAGTAACGGCAAAATCAGTTCTAAATAAGTTTGAAGAAATGACAGAGAAAGAATTACAGGAAGACTCTTCATTAGAGAGCGATGATACAATAGCTCTTCCTGCTGTTCCACAGAAAAAGAAAGATAAAAAGAAAATTAAAAATAAACTGTTATCACAGAAAAAAGAAATAATGGAACTTCTGTCAAAAAGCAAGACAAAAAATCTGGACAATCCCATGGCAAAAGAAACAGAAAGGGAAGAAGGAAAACTTAAAATAAAACATATTAAAGATAAAATGTTATCAGGCAACCACCTTGCCCATCTCAATAAAAGTAAAGAAACTAAAAAATTGCCTTTCAAAGAAGTGATAGATCTCTATGCCCGAAAAAAATATGATACAAACAATCTTCCCATAGAACAGGTAATGGAATTACTTTCAACTCATGATATAAAATTACTTCCATTAAAGGAAAAAGATGAAATTACAGGTCTCGCAAAAGACGGTAACATAAAATCCTTTGAATCCATAGTAAATGCCATTGATAGTTTTATAAGTGATCTAAATACAGAAGAAAAAGAAGGGGAACAAAAAGAAGATTCTTTTGATGAATTATTCGGCTTAATAGATTATATTATAGATGAACTTGAAGAAGATAAAGCAATAATAACACCGGAGCAGCAGATAGAAACATCAGGTGAAATTACTATAATAAAAGAAGAAAAAGAACCGGTATCTGAAAAGAAAGAAAAAGAAACTTACTGGAAATCGACACCTCCCGTGGGGACCAGGAAAGGTGAAGAGACTATAATAAAAGAAGAAAAAGAACAGGTATCTGAAAAGAAAGAAAAAGAAAGTTACCGGGTATCGACACCTGATGGGATAATTAAGAAAAAAGTAGAAGAAAAATATCCTTCAGTACGGATTCCCCTGGCAGAGAAAAAAATCTTTCCGGCAAAAACAGAAGATCTTCTATCGGATACAGAAGAAAAACCTGCAGAAAAAATCAAAGAAGAAATAACAGAAGAAAAACCTGTTAGAGGTATCTATGAAACAACAGGAGAAAAAGAAATAAAACTGCCTGATGAGCAATCCTGCCCTGTATGCTTAAAAAAGTTAATAACCGGGAAAAAATTCTGTATATACTGTGGATATAAAATAGTAAAGGAAGAAATTCCGGAACAGCAAGAGGAAGAGAATTTTTTAGAGAATATTTTAGAGAATAAATCTCTGAAAAAGGAAGTACCGGATGAACATATAAAACCTCAAAAAGAGGAAAAATCACTGGATGAACATATAAAACCTCTAAAAGAGGAAAAACCACTGGATGAATATATAAATAAATATATAAAAGATCTGAATAATACCAGCAGCCTTGTGAGATTAAAAGCAGTAATAAAACTTGGAGAAACAGGTAGTGAAGAGGCTTCAGAGGCCCTCGTAGCAAAGTTAAAAAATGGAGATAAAGAAGATATAAGATGGAGAATAATAGAAAGTCTTGGTAAACTGAAGAAAAGTAACAGTGTAGAAGTTCTCATAAATTTTCTAAAAACAGAAATACCTGATATTAAAATTAAAATAATAGAAACACTGGCTATTTTAGGAGATAAAAGAGCCGCAAAACCTGTAACAGAAGAATTAAAGTCAGAAGTATCAGTAAAACTGGCTGCCATAGAAGCACTCGGTATGCTGGGTGATAAAGAAATAGTTCCTGAGCTTATACGAGAATTAGAAGACAGGGATCCTACTGTTAGAATAAGAACAGTAGAAGCGCTCGGCAAACTGGGAGATAAACGTGCTATAGAACCTATAAAAAATGCCAGAAAAAAAGAAGGGATCTTCAGTATTATTATGAAATCTAACATGACTTCAATAATAAAAAAACTGGAAAGTAATTAAATATTTTCAATTTAACCGGCACACTATTCACGGCTTCTATCTTATCATGCACAATTGACTGATGCTGTATCTCACCATTTATTCAGACATACTCCGGGTTATGAAGCACACCACAGGTGGTAAATCATATACAGTCATAACCGGTTCGGTTACAACAATGAATGAGTATATGTTTCTCCCGTAATGCGTAACGCGTTACGATTCTCATAAAACCTGTAATGTTAAATTTTTGTTAATATTTAGACGTAAGTCTTTACTTTTTAAAATTCTGTAGTGATAAATTACTGAGGGATTGAATAAAACTTTAATATCTTATTGTTTTATTTCGCGTCACCTGTTAGGAGTCACGTGTCACGATTTTAAGGAAGGAATTTGATCAATAATTCTATGAATGAACCTAAAACTCCGTCTGATTATTCTCGCCAGAGAGAACATTTCCTTTCACAGGAAATGATAAAAATGGACATAAGTAAACCCAGAGATAATATCAGTCGTAAAAATCCAAGCTTTATCCGTCTTACCATGGATGATGATATGTATTTTCCTCCGGAACCTCCATCGAAAAAGCATCAGGCTTTTTTAACTATGGCAAAATCTCAGATGCTAAAAATGGACAGCAAACGTAAAGATTTTCTTCAAAAAGCTGCCACTCAGATGGTAAAAGATGTACTGGGACAGGAATTTGGCAAACATTTTATGAAAGACAAAGGATTTTCCCATATGCAGGAAGCTATAACAAACAAGCTTCTTGAAAATCCGGATTACAGACATATACTTCAGAAATTACTCGGTCTCATGGAGGATTCCAAGTAATGTATCTGCAGTAATAAACTGGCATCCCGGTGAGTGTTTTACTTTCAACTAACGTATAATTTCCGTTCTGGCAGATATAAAATTCTCAAAAAATCAGTAAATCTTCAACAATTAACTATCATTTAAAATTCTGACTATTTGAATCACTCTGAAAAATAACGTTTAAGAACCTGTGTTATAGAGGTTCCATAAAAGCTGAAACCTGACTGATGATAGCTAAAGGCTATTAATAAGCTCTATCTATAATCCTTTCGAGTTCAGTCGGGTTATAAGCATTGGCGATAGCTTCTTCTCTTGTTATAACTTTTTTATTACAAAGATCTCTCAGGGCTGCGGCCTGAGATTTTGTATCAGGTTCTTTATCAATGAGTTTCTCAAAATTAATCATATCTCCCTCTCTGAGACATCTCTTTATCTTTGCCGAGGGAAGTATATATTCCATTGCAACAATTCTGCCTCTGGCTTTAGCTTTTGCTACCAGTGTCTGAGAAAAGACACCCTGAAGGCATGCAGTGAGTAAAGCTCTGGTTTTATCCCTTTTATCTTCGGGGAAACTATCAATTATATGGTTAATAGCCGGGAAAACTCCTGAAGTTCTGAGATTGGCCATTACCAGTACACCTGCATTGGCAATGGAAATACACTCATTTATTATATTTTCATCTCTTAAATCACTAACTACTACAACATCAGGAGCCTGACGGAGAGCGCTCTGAAGAGCACTCAGAATAGAATTGGTATCAGGGCCAACCTCTCTCTGACATATTATACTCTGCTTATTACGGTGTAAAAATTCTATTGGTTCTTCTATGCTTATAATGAGACAGCTACGGTGTTCATTAATAAAGTCTATCATAGAAGCAAGGGTTGTAGTCTTTCCGCTTCCGGAAGGACCTGCAATAATTATAAGGCCGCTGTTTAAAGCAAGAGTCTTTTTAAGCTGTGCCGGGAGTCCGAGTTCATCAAGTGTAAGTGGCCTTGGAGGCATAATTCTTATAGAAGCTCCAAGGGTTCCTCTCTGGAAAAAAATACTTATTCTAAATCGTGAAAGTCCTCTGACACTGTATGCTGTATCAAATTCTTTATTTTTCAGAAGATTCATTTTCTGCATATCATTGAGCAAAGGTTCGAGCATCATCTGCGTATCCTGAGGCCTGAGCAGATCCTTGCTTACAGGTGTAAGTCTTCCATCGATTCTGAATGTAGGAGGACTTCCTACGGCAAGATGAAGGTCTGATGCTCCTCTCTTAACCATTAATTGCAGCAATTCTTCCAGATTCATAGGTTTAGATTCAGTACTCAATTTTTCTACTCTCCTTAAAAATAGTTTAAAAAAATAGTTTAAAGTTGAAATAAGTTGATGGTTAAGAAAAAAACGTTAAACTCTAAACTCTAATTATCCTTCTTCTTCGTCTCCATGTCCTACAAGTCTGTTAAATTCTGCCGGATCCTGAGCTTTAGAGAAAGCTTCTTCATAGCTGATAATTCCCTGAACAAAGAGATCTCTTAAAGCCATATCCAGGGTCTTCATATGGTGGATTGCTCCACCCTGCATTATATTCATTATCTGATGGACTTTCTCTTCTCTTATTACATTTCTGACAGCAGGTGTAACAGTAAGGATCTCCATAGCCATGACACGTCCTTCCCCTTTTGCCCTGGGCATAAGAACCTGTGACAGCACACCTTCTAAAATGGAAGCAAGCTGAATTCTTATCTGTCCCTGTTGATGTGATGGGAACTGATCTATGATTCTATCTATGGTAGCTGCTGCACCGGTAGTATGTAATGTAGCAAGAACCAGATGTCCTGTTTCTGCAGCGGAAATGGCAATAGCAGTTGTTTCCAGGTCTCTCATTTCACCTACAAGTATAACATCAGGATCCTGTCTCAGGGCACGTTTCAGAGCTTCATTGAAGGAATTTGTATCAGGCCCTACTTCTCTCTGACTTATAAGACATCGTTTATCACGATGTAAAAATTCAATAGGATCTTCAATAGTTACAATATGACATCTCTTATTTTCATTAATAAAATCGATTATAGACGCCAGAGTAGTAGATTTGCCGCAGCCGGTAGGACCGGTAACAAGGATAAGTCCTCTTGGTTTCATTGCAAGATCTTTTAATACGGTAGGAAGTTTTAGTTCATCCAGGGTAAAAGGACGGGCGGGAATAGTTCTGAATGCTGCTCCCCATGTTCCTCTTTGAAGATAAATATTAACTCTGAAACGGGACAGACCTCTTACACTGTATCCAAGATCCAGTTCTTTTTCCATTTCAAAGGTAGTCCTCTGTTTATCTGTGAGGATACCGCTCAGAGCTGCTCTTATACTATCAGGGGTGAGTATTGTATGGGATGCAGGATAGAGATTTCCGTCGATTCTCATCATAGGAGGGCTGCCTGTTTTCAGATGTAAATCTGATGCTCTTCTTTCAATCATTTCTTTAAGCAGTTTATTGAGGTCTACCTCTCCGGAAACATCTGTCACTCTGCCTGTTCTTCTCTTGGTCGGTGTTGTAGACGTAGACATTAACTTTCACCTCTCATTAATAAGCATTTAGCTATCAACTATCAACTATCAGCACAATAAGCTGACTGCTGATAGCTGACTGCTGATAGCTATAAAACTGGTGGAGGCGGCGGGAGTCGAACCCGCGTCCAAAGAACTTCAGGTAAAAGTATCTACAAGCTTAGACTGGATTTAATTTTCGTGAGAACTATATCCCTCCAGTCAGGGAATTAGTTTCCTTAGTCTCTCAGTTTCCCCTTACAGGCCGGGACATTCCTGTAAAAGTAGTCAGTCTGTTGTGACACCCGGCATCCGGCTCAACTGACGAAACCAGAGCGGATGTAGCTGCATTAAGCAGCTAAAGCTACATCGTAATAATTATCGGCATTTATTGTTTTTACCGCTGTTTAACGAGGCCAACGGCACCTCGGCCTGCTGCTTTAACATTCCATTCCCTGTCGAAACCATTACGCCCCCATGTTAATTAATCATTGTGCCAATTTATTATATCATAGAGAAATATTGATTTCAAGTATAAATTGAGAATCGTGACGCGTGACGCGTGACGCGTGACGCGTGGTTTCATCATTCACTGACCACTATTCCCTACTCTCCTCCGTCCCTCTTTCCCCTTTCAAGCCTTCTCTTTGTATCCCTCTCTGCAATGGACTCTCTCTTATCGTAAAGTGTCTTACCTTTACCCAGACCGAGTTCAACTCTGGCATAGCTTTTGCGAAAATAAATCTTAAGGGGAACAAGGGTTAAACCTTTAGCATCTGTCTGTGTTTGAAGTTTACTTATTTCTCTTCTATGAAGTAATAATTTTCTGGTTCTGAGAGGTTCATGATTGACATATCCGCCCTTTTCATAGGGAGGTATGTGAAGATTGTAAAGCCATACTTCACCTCTGTCAACCTTTGCAAAGGCATCTACAAAACTTACCTTTCCCTGTCTCAGAGACTTTACTTCACTGCCCTTAAGAACAATACCTGCTTCCAGGGTGTCCAGGATTTCATAAAGATGTCTTGCTTTTCTGTTACTAGCAACTATTTTAATAGAATCAGCCATATCTAAAAACCTTTATTTTTCTAGTAAAAAATCAACTACCACGCGTGACGCGTCACCATTTAAACCATTTTAGTTCCCGTAGAAAAACCTTTTAATTTCAGCCTTAAGTCACTTCTGCTGTCTGCATTCATAAGTGCATCTTCCACAGTAATAAGTCCTGCTTTATAAAGTTCATGGAGATGCTGGTCAAAGGTCTGCATACCTTCTGCATTACTTCCTTCAATAGTGGCTTTAATCTTATCAGTTTCCCCTCTTCTTATCAAATCTCTGATTCTGGGTGTGACTACCATAACCTCAACTGCAGGAATTCTGCCCATACCATCGGCTCTTGGCAGAAGACGCTGTGAAAAAATAGCCCTGAGATTCATTGAAAGCTGAAAATATACTTCCTGATGTGAGTCGGCAGGAAAGAACTGCATTATTCTCTCCATGGTCTGATTTGTATTTGTAGAATGAAGTGTACTCAGTACAAGATGACCTGTTTCTGCAAAAAATATAGCAGATGTAACTGTTTCGACATCTCTCATTTCTCCGAGCAGTATTACATCAGGAGCCTGACGAAGAGCATACCTTAAAGCTTCAGAATATGATCTGGTATCTATACCTACCTCTCGCTGACTTACAATACTTTTTTTATCCTTATGAATAAATTCTACAGGATCTTCTATAGTAATTATATGGCCTTCCATATTGGAATTGCGATAATCTATCATAGCTGAAAGAGTGGTAGATTTTCCGCTTCCCGTAGCACCTGTAACAAGTATAAGCCCTCTCTGTTCAAGAGCTAACTGTTTCATTACAGGAGGAAGATATAAATCATCTATAGAAGGAATTTTAAGATTAACCCTTCTGAAGACAAAGCCAACTGTCCCTCTCTGACGATAGATATTTACTCTGAATCGCCCTACCGCCGGAACAGTATATACAAGATCCACCTCGGGATGAGTCTGAAAAACCTTCTTCTGATAATCATTCATAAGATGAATAGCCAATTTTTCCAGATCGGCATAATTCGGGACTTCAGAACCGATACGTTTCAGTCTGTCATTTACCCTTATTACAGGAGGACTGTCTGCTTTCAAATAAAGATCGGAAGCTTCATCTTCTACGGCCTGTTTCAATAAATCATGAAGTTTTATGGACATAAAACTACCTCCTTATCTTCAGCGAAATCCTGAGTATCACATGTTAACATAATAAGTACCTCACTATTACCAGAAATTAAACTGGGCACTCTTGGATTCCTCGTCTTCTTCTGTTGCAGGTGCAACAACCGGTGCTTCAGTAGAATATTGACTGAATGTATTTTTATCATGAGCCGCTCTGAAGGCTTCTTTCCATGTTATGACACCCTGTTTGAGAAGAGTTCTCAGATGTTGATCCAGACTCTGCATACCCCATTTTATAGCAGTTTGAATAATAGATGACATCTGGAAGGTTTTGGCTTCACGAATTAAATTCCTGATAGCAGGAGTGCCTGTCATTATTTCCAGAGCAGCAACTCTTCCTCTGCCATCGGCTCGCGGCATAAGGGTCTGAGCTACAACAGCTTCAACTGTTTCAGAGAGCTGTACCCTCACCTGAGATTGTTGATGGGGAGGAAAGACATCGATAATTCTATCTATAGTTTTTGCCGCACTGTTGGTATGAAGGGTAGTAAGAACAAGGTGTCCCGTTTCTGCAGCAGTAAGAGCCATCTGTATTGTTTCAAGATCACGAAGTTCACCTACGAGAATTATATCGGGATCTTCTCTGAGAGCACCTCTGAGAGCATCGGAAAAAGTAAGGGTATGAACCTTTACTTCTCTCTGATTGATAATACATCTTCTGTGTTCATGGATAAATTCTATAGGATCCTCTATGGTAATTATATGATCATCTCTTTCATCATTTATAAGATCAATCATACCTGCAAGAGTAGTTGATTTACCGCTGCCTGTAGGGCCGGTAACAAGTACAAGCCCCCTGTCCAGCCTGCACAGTTCTTCTACTATTGAAGGGAAGCCAAGTTCTTTCAGGGTCGGTATTCTTGTAGGAATGAGACGAAATACAGCTCCTTCTCCTCGTCTGTGGTAATACACATTAACTCTGAAACGAGCCAGTTCCTGAAATTCTATGGAGAAATCGAGATTCATATTTTCTTCAAAAGCACTTTTCTGCTGTTCTGTCAATACATCATATATAAGATCATGAATAGTTTCCCTGGTAAGGACGGGATAATCAGTCCTGACAAGGACGCCGTTAATTCTTAAGACAGGCGGTGTCCCCACTGTAAGATGTAAGTCAGAAGCACCTCTTTCAAGAGTTAATATTAACAACTCCGCTATATCCAAGTTCTAAACACCCCGCTTCATATATTTATAATCTCACTGACAGGTAAAATTCCATCCAGTACTTTTTCCCTGCAACGTTCCTTTATGGTTTTATAATTGGACGGAACAAATATATCTGTTCCTTCTGAAGTCAAAATCTTCATTCTGTCTTCTCTGGAAGGCAGATAATATTCATAGAGAAGTGTCTGTCCCGTATAACCTGAAAAATTACATTCGGGACAGCCTTTTCCCTTTTCATAACAGACATTATGACTCAACTGATCTGCCAGAAAAGGAAAATCAGCTACGGTAACACTCTGTTTGCAATTAAAACAAAGAGCCCTTGATAAACGCTGGGAAAAAATACCCTGAAGCACACCTGCTATGGCAAAAGGCTCTATACCGAGAGATTTGAGGTAGCAAAAACATGTATACACATTCTGAAAAGGCAGGGCTATCAATATTAACTTTCCTGTAAGTGCAACATTAAAAAGCATTCTTATACTTTCTCTGCTCAAATCAGAAGTTAACATAAATACATCAGGATTTTGCCCCAGTGCCATTTTTAGAACGTCACAATCATTACCATGTCCGAGAGAAGAATATTCCATCTGGACAAAACCTTCTCTTCTGAAGGTAACAAAATCTTCCAGAGTAACAACTTTTTTATCTGTAAAAGATACTTCTCTGAGCATTGCATAAAGAGTTTTTGTGACTTCAACCTTTCCCGGAGAAGATACAACAATAACACCTGAATTTTTTTTCATGGCTCTCGCAAGTTCTAGAGTTATTCTCTCATCGATCTTCATATCAGAAAGTTTTACAGGATCTTTTATAAAAGGTATAAGGGTTAAAACTACAGATTTACCGTAGATAGTAGGAGCAAAATGGACATTTACCCTTATGACCTGGTCCATAACATCAATAGAAAAAGGGCCTCCTCCGTCGCCTGACGTATTTCCTGATTTAATAATAGCTTCAAGCTGGGCCATTATTGATGGGTATAAACTCATAGGTTTGGAAAAATACTCGTAATAAATTCCGTCTATTTTATATCTTATCCTGAGCAAATCCTCTGCCGGTTCAATATGTATTTCAGATGCATTTGCTTCAAAAGCTCTGAAGATAACGGTATAGACAAAAATACCGCTGTCAAAATCTCTTGTAACAAGTCTCTTGATTTCCTTTTTATAATCAACCGATTTTATTCCTTCCATATCACTGTGCTGAATCTCATGAGAGCTTTCTTCTTTAAATACCTGACGAATTATAGACAGGATATTACTGGAAGAACTCAGAGATATGGATATTTCCGCTTTAATCGTATTTTTCACTGTTTCAATAGCCTGATTATCAGTAGGATCTGCCATAACCAGGGTAAGTTCATTACCTATCTTTGCTATAGGTATCATCTGATAAAATTCAAGGACTTCTCTCGGAATACTTCTGGCAACAGTAAGGTCCACCATATTTATTGTAAGATGTACATAAGAAATATCAAGCTGATTGCTCAGAGCCCAGTTTATATCATCTTCAGTAACATAGCCGAGCTGTACGAGAGTTCTTCCCAGCCGGGTTTTAAACTCCTTTTGAGCTTCAAGAGCTGTCTCCAGTTGTTCCTGACTTATAAGGCCATATTTAACCAGGATATCGCCAAGTTTCATTTTTTTTATGTTTTCCGGATTATTCATAATTTAAAAGTCCAGGACATTAATACCAGCGATTATGCAGTTTCAGTTTGTGCCTTCATAACTGCTGTATTTAGCCCTGTATCAGCACCGAGGCTGTTCCCCTTTCTTCAAAAGGTAAAGACTGATAAAACTCTCTGTATCTTCCCATTCTCCGTTATTATCTATAATCACATGGGCATATTCTTTCTTTTTTTCCAGAGGCATCTGCATGGATATTCTCTTTTGAGCTGCTTCCATGGTCATACCGTCTCTTTCCATTAACCTCTTAATCTGAGTGGCCTCTGTCACACTTACAAGCCATACATAATCTACTATTGCAAAAAGACCGGATTCTATAAGCAAAGGAGCATCCAGAACCATTAAAGTCCCAGCAGGTTCACGGGAAATTCTCTCTTTAATTTCTCTTATAATCTCAGGATGAGTAATATTATTAAGCTTTTCAAGTTCATTCTTATCACTGAATACTATAGAAGCCAGTTTCTGCCTGTCTAAAGACTGATCGGGTCTCAATATATCTGTTCCCCAGACTTCAACAATATTCTTCCACGCAGAAGACAATGGCTCTACCACATGTCTTGCTATCTCGTCGGCATCTATTATCACTGCACCCTGAGATTTTAAAAAAAGAGAAATTTTACTCTTTCCACTGGCTATACCACCGGTAAGGCCTATAAGCAAAGATTACCCTCCCTGCAGTTCCCGTAATGCGTGACACATACCATACAGAATTATTCTTTTTTAGTATTTATGGCAAGGAGATCTGCAATAGTAACACTTTCATTTCCCTGACGTGTTTGATAGGATGCAAATTCCTTTTCCTTTTTTTCCTCTTTTGCCTGTTTTATACTCAGAGTCATTCTCCTCTGTGCAGGTTTAACATCCAGAATTTTAACAGGAATTTTACTGCCTATAGTAAATAATTCATCGAGTCTGGCATTTTTATCTTCTGAAGCTTCATTAAGAGGAACAAGTCCTTCAATACCGGGTTCAAGTTTTATAAATATATATTTCGGAGCAATCTTTGTAATTTCACCTTCCATAATATGTCCGACCTTATAATCTTCTGCCTTGAACTGCCATGGATCGGGCTGGGCCTGCTTGAAGCTGAGAGATATTCTCTCTTTCTTTTTATTAATTGCAAGTACCATTACTTCAACTTCCTGTCCCACACTGACTACTTCAGATGGATGTTTTACCCTGTCCCACGAAAGCTCGGAAATATGAACCAGACCGTCAACGCCTCCGAGATTAATAAAAACTCCAAAATTTGTAACTCTTGCAACAGTTCCTTTAACTATTTTGCCTTCTTTAAGATCTGTAAGAGTTTTTTCTTTTTTATTAACTCCTTCTTTCTGAAGTACTTTTTTCTGGGATAAAACAACTTTACGTCTGTTTCTGTCGAGTTCAAGCACCTTGAGACGTAACGGTTCGCCAACAAATTCTTCCAGATTTCTTACAGGTTTAAGTCTTATCTGTGAAGCAGGCACAAAACCTCTCAGACCGAGATCCACTATAAGTCCACCTTTTACCTGTTCAACTACAGTTGCAGTAATAACAGTCTGTTTTTCATAGGCAGTAGTAACTCTGCGCCATGCATCTTCAAGATCGGCTCTCTTTTTGGATAAAATAAGCTTGCCGTCTTCGTCTTCCATAGACATAACATATACAGATACTTTCTCCCCTACTTTAACTACTTCTTCCGGATTATCAAAGGTCCGATAAGAAAGCTGATCTTTCGGAATAAAAGCATCATTTTTATATCCAACAGAAACGAAAGCTCCTTCAGATGTGACACTTACAACTTCTCCTTCTACAACTGCTCCTTCGGAGATTTCCGTAAAGGTCTTATCATACATTTCTTCCATTGCTTCTTTTTGTTCTGTTTCATTCAATTTTTCTTCCTGATCTATTTCTGTTATTACCTTCTCTACATCTTCTACTACACTTTTTACTTCTTTA
The DNA here is from genome assembly GCA_029555925.1 of Bacillota bacterium. The sequence continues at coordinate 4,643 of JAKPQU010000059.1, read as the reverse complement.
TCAATGCCCTCATTAATTTTTCCTGTTTTTTCACTTGTCGTTTCAGCAGTCTTTTTTGCATTCATGCTGTTATCCACTCTGGTAGCACTCCCTTCAGGTTTAACCTAAAATTATACTTTCATTAATTAAATAAATGAAAAAGTATATAGAAATTAACAATCATTTAAGGTAAAGAAATTACCTTAAAACCGATAAATTACTCTTCCTGAAAACCATCTGTCCCCCTTTCTAAAACCGGTTTCACATAATGATAACCGGGCATCAGGAAGTTAGAGCCAATGTTCTGGAAATTATACATATAAGTAAATAAGATTATATTCAATATTTATAGAAAAAGCAATAGTGATTATGCTTTAAAAATGACAGGTATTTTTCAGTGATCAGTTACCTGTGACCAGTTATCAGTTATCAGTGACCGGTGAGTCGAATTTCATTCTTAATCACCGACAATCATAGTACACCTGCCATAATAAAAGATGCAATTATAAAACTTTTTCCATATCATATAAATCTCTGCCTGATTTAAAATCGGCCACCACAGGCACAGTGAGTTTATAAGATTGTTCCATATGAGATTTAACTAATGGAAGTAATTCATTAAACTCTTCTTCAGGCAGATCGAAAACAAGTTCATCATGAATCTGCAGTACCATAGATGATTTAAGTTTTCTCTGCTCTATCTCCCTGTCAATGTTAATCATGGCACGTTTTATAATATCTGCGGCACTTCCCTGTATGGGAGCATTTACAGCCATTCTTTCTTCTGCTTTTCTTACATTCCAGTTTCTGTCAGAGAGGTGAGAGAAATTCCTTCTCCTGCCTGAAACAGTCATTACATAACCTTTTTCCCTGGCATCTACAACTACCTTATCAAGATAATTTTTTATGCCCGGAAGTTTATTAAAATAATTTTCTATATATTTTTTTGCATCCTTCCTGTCAATTCCGAGATTCCTGGAAAGACCGAAATCACTTATACCGTAAAGGATACCAAAATTCACGGTTTTTGCGATACGCCTCATAGAAGAATCCGGTTCCTGCCCGGGAGGTAATTCAAATATATCCCTTGCCGTTTCACTGTGAATATCATGGCCATCGACGAATGCTTTAACCAGTCTTTCCGTGCCGGAATAATGGGCAAGAATTCTGAGTTCTATCTGGGAATAATCACATGCAAGGAGCATATTCTCAGTTCCGGTAGGTTTAAAAGCCTTCCTTATCAATCTTCCGAACTCTGTCCTTACAGGTATATTCTGTAAATTCGGATTACTGCTGCTCAATCTTCCCGTTGCGGCAATGGTCTGATTGAAACTGGTATGCAGTTTTCCCGTGATTGGGTCAACAAGGCCCGGCAATACATCCAGATAGGTTGTTTTTAATTTATATAATTCTCTGTATTCCAGGATATAATCTATTATTCTGCAATGTTCTCTGAGAGGTTCAAGAACCTCCGAGGCAGTGGAATATCCTGTTTTGGTTTTTGTCCCTCCGGGAATGGCAAGTTTATCAAATAAAATCTCACCTAACTGTTTCGGCGAATTAATATTAAAATCTTCACCTGCAAGTGAATAAATCTCTGCAGAAAGTATCTTTAATTCCTCTTCTACCCGGGAAGAAAGGGTTTTCAATATTTCTGTATCAAGGGTTATGCCTCTCATTTCCATTCTTGCAAGTACAGAGACGAGAGGCATTTCCATGTCCTGAAAGAGAGACAGGAGATTTAAATTTTGCAGATTGGAAATTAACACATCGGAAAGGGGTTTTATATGACAGGTCATTCTGGCAGAAGCTTCCGCCTGCTTTTCCGTGGAAAGCTCTTCCCAGGAGAGAGCTTTTTTCCCTTTACCCAGTATTTCTTCTTCATCCTTAATGGAAAGAGATAAATATTTTGAAACTATATAGGATAAATCGGGCGAAGGTCTTTCACTGTCCAGAAGAAAGGCGCCTATCTGAACATCGCAGACAATACCTCTCAGAGTTATGCCGTATCCCGCAAGCTGTATATAAACATTTTTAAGGTCAAATCCGTATTTGGCTATTTCATCATTTTCAAGAAAGCCTTTAAGATGTTTCATTACATACTCTGTTTCAAGAGAAGAATTTTCTTTACCTTCATCAACAGAGTCAAATAAAAGTCCCTGCGACATTTCCGATTTTCTGTTATATTTATATTCATTGTAAGCACAGGGTATATAGTAATGTTCTTTCTCTGTCGTAATACCAATACCGAGAAGAGGTTTGTATAACGATGGTCCTCTGTAAGAAAAACAATTTAAACTTATCCATGAACTATTTTTCAGATCGTCTAGAAGAGATTTAAATAAATCTTCGGAAGAAACTATTACCGTTTTATATGCAGGTTCTTCCTTTTTCCTCTCAGAGAGACCGTATTTCTGCATATAAGTTTTAAATTCCAGTTCTCCAAAAAGCTCTCTTAATTTATCGGGATCAGGTTCGGTGAGAAGACAGTCGTCCCAGTTTATTACAAGATCGAGATCGGTATAAAGTTTTATAAGTTTCCTGCTGTCCCATGCCTTCTGTTCATTTTCCTTCATAATGTTTCTGATTTTATCAGATTTTATCTTATCTAAATTTGACATAATGCCTTCAATATTACCGAATTCCCTGAGAAGTTTTGTGGCGTTCACCTTCCCTATACCGGGAACACCGGGAATATTATCGGACGAATCTCCCTGAAGGGCTTTAAAGTCTATAAGTTGTTCCGGTTCAAGTCCATAACGTTCCTTTACCGCATTTATGTCATAACACTGCAGTTCCTTTGCGCTTCTGTCAGGATAGAGGACTTTAGTCTGAGAAGAAACGAGTTGAAACAGATCAGTATCACCTGAAAGTATATAAATATTTGCCCCTTCTTTTTCAGCTCTTTTAGTAACTGTTGCAATACAGTCATCTGCTTCATAGCCTTCCTTCTCAAACATGGGAATCCTGAGGGCTTCAACAAGTTTTAATACATATGGGAGCTGTTCCTTGAAATCATCGGGCGTTTCTTCCCTCTGTCCCTTGTAATCTTCATACTGTTCGAGCCTCACGGTAGGAGCCGACGTATCGAAGCTTATAGCCACATAATCAGGTTTCTGTCCCTCTATGGCCCGCGTCAGCATATTGATAAACCCCATAACAGCCCATGTCTTTATACCTTTAGAAGTAGTCATGGCAGTTCTCTGAAGTGCATAATAGGCTCTGTATAAAAGGCCATGACCGTCTATGAGAAGCAATTTTTTATCTTTAAGCAATTTTTTCAAACCCCTTTTACTGTAAAAAAGTCGACTGTGTCATAAATTTTGTGTAAAACTCTACCGAAGCACTGTTTCATGATAAGTTTACACAAAAGATCTTACATTCTCTAAAATTACGATTGTCGCTTTTAATTTCTACATTTTACACTAAAAACCTGCTCTGTATTTGCAGATAGATGAAGAAATTACAGGCTCGTCAAATAATCATTTTGATTTAAATTCAGGATTTAATTTAAATTTCTGAACACTGTAGTTGCCTCCGTCTACAACATAAAGATTTCCTTCAGAATCTGCAACTATCCCTTCTGGATTATTAAACTAGCCGGCACCTGAACAACTCTTATCGCATCTGGTTATGAATTTCAAGTTTTCAATGATAATGGCATAAATCTTTCAGAAAACAACCTTCACAGAGAGGAACAGTTTTACAGAACTCTTTGCCATGTTTCACAATAAGGCCATGATATTCATTAAAAATTTCGACTTTATTTTTTTCTCTATCAAATTGTTTCATAAATAAATTCTGCCAGAAATCATAATCGTGTTTTTCATAGTCTCCGAGAATCCTTGAGAAAATTCTCTTTGTATAGGCATCAATTACGAAAACCGGCAATTCCCCTGCATAAAGTATTATAGAATCCGCCGTTTCCGGCCCTATACCTTTAAGGGCAAGCAGTTCTTTTCGTAAATCCTTCAATGGTTTTGTAAAACAATGGGACAGGATTTTATATTTCTTAGAAAAATAAAGAGCAAGGCCTTTCAACCTGGCGGCCTTCTGGTTATGATAGCCGGCACTTTTAATCAAAAGTGCCAGTTCTCCTGTATCTACAGTTTTTATCTTATCAAAACCATTCAGGTTATGCTTATTTAAATTATACAAAACTCTTTCCACATTATTCCAGGACGTATTCTGAGTGAGTATAGCTCCTGTAATTATTTCAAATCTTTCTCTGTCATTTTTCGGAGAAAACCCGAGATGGCGAGGCCAGTTTTTCTTAAAATCTTCATGAGTACCTTCATTGCCGGTAAATTTTATATAACAGGCCCAGTCCTTATCTTCATGGGAAAGAGGCTTATCAAGACCTGACAGAGGCCACCAGCCCTGAGGGCCATAGGTTTCAAGGAATTTTTTATATACAGTTACGATTATTTTCATAAAGTGTATTATATCACATATTTTTACAAGTTCGTAACATATAATAGGTTTCCGGTATTTTATAATTTAAGGTTATAAGAATTTTCATTTTTATAGTGTATTTCATAACTTATTAGAATTTAAGTCATCGTGACGCGTAACGCGTGACGCGTGACGGGTTTAATCCCTGCGCATCACGCATTACGCTTTACGCATTACGAGGTCATTATTTATGGATAGTTATGAAACTA
>JAKPQU010000614.1 GCA_029555925.1 Bacillota bacterium | reverse complement strand
AATCACAGTTGAAAAAATTCTGCTGTTTAAAATATCTTGAGGCGAAAGATCTTTTGGTTTGCCAGAAGTAGATTCATCATCCTCATTTTGTTTCTCAGTAAAAGATTTAATAGCCATTTTTTCTTTAATAAAATGCGCAAGCCGTATCAATCCCTCGTAAACGTGCTCTTTTACCAATTCTGCAGATGTCCTTACACGTTTATTCCCGAGATGATCAATATCATCTGTTTCACCACGGTTATTTTCTATAAGATTAAGAAGATACTTAATTGTCCTTATGATATCTTCAGAAGTAAGGTGCAATTCTGTACGGTTTAATCTAAGTTTTTTATTTATCTGCATCCTGCCTGCAGGTGAAAGATCATACTGCTCAGGTGTAAAAAATAGCCGCCTGAAGAAGATCATTGCCTCTCTTTCTTCTGTTGAGAAATCCGGTCTTAATTCTAAGCAAATCCTTTTAATAGCCTCTTCAGGAGTCGTAATATCACTGTCTTTCGAAAGTGTTCTGATTATGATACTATCTTTCGAAATATTCTCTGGTGATTCATAAAGATTAGAAATAATTTGGGATTCAGAATAACCAAGTGCTTTCAGAAGAGTCGTTGCATAAACCTTCTTTTTACCAAAATATACATAAAGATATACTTCATTATGATATGATTCTGGATGAAATTCCATCCATAGCCCACGGGCAGGGAAAATCCTCGCTGAATAGGTTGTCTGTCCATAATCCTCTTCTTCTTTGAAATAAACGCCTGGAGATCTCTGTATTTGGTTAACAACAGCTCTTTCAATTCCATTGATAATAAATGTACCTCTATCTGTCATCAATGGAATGGACCCCAGATAAACATCCTGGGGTTCCCTGATGCTCTGTATCCTATTTCCTGTTTTATCCCGCCTATATAAGCGAAATTTTACCTTAAATCTGCCACCATATGTTATACCTTTTTCAACACATTCAATTTCATTTTCAACAGGTTCTTCAATTGTATAGCTTATATACTCGAGGAGTAAAGAACCATCATTACTTGAAATAATATGATGCTTCTCGCCAGGAAACAAATCTGTTTCAGAGAATACCTTTCTAAAAATCTCCTCAAGACCTGTGTTTTCTCTTTTC
>JAKPQU010000586.1 GCA_029555925.1 Bacillota bacterium | reverse complement strand
GGCTCTTACGAAGAAAAATAATTTGCCTTATTTAATTTGTTTTGCAGACAATAAATTAACCACTGGTTAATTTCTAATACTATAGAAAAAACTAATTTTTCTTCTCCAGAGCCTGCCAGGCAGAAGCTTTTTACGGATACCCTTTTACCTGTTACGGTACTCAGGCTCTATCACGCATCACGTATTACGCCCATTTATCAGCCATCCATGAGGTTTTCAATAATTCTGCAACTTTATTTGGTTTTTCCTTTGCCATACTGGTTAATTGCTCAACAGTTCTTCCGCCGGAGGGAGCTACAGTTCTTCCGCCTTTATCACTTATAAGATCGGTAATCGGATTAATTCCTGTAGAGGGCCCCGGTGTAAGACAGAGTTTCATCTTTGCATTATTAGTCTTCTTCTCTTTTATCAGGTAAAGACCGTATATTAAAATACAGACCATTATTATAACGATAGATATCCACATAAGACTTCTGACATCAATATTGGTACTCCTGGCTGCCGGCTTATAAATCGGTGGTAAATTAGTTCCCGCCTGAACCTGAGGCATGGGTTTATTTATAACACTTATAAAATCGCCCCTGCCTTCATCGATGCCTACAGAGGCAGCTACAACCTGTTTCAAATCCGGTACATATTTTTCAGGCACATTATCCAGTGCAAGGGCAACAGTTATCTTTTCGACTTTTCCTGTTGCAGGAACAATTTTTGTCTGATATGAATTAAGCTGATAATTAAAACGTTCTTCTATTTTATCATAACCGGCACTTCTGTCTGATGCTGTTTCTCCGTCACCTTTATTATATTTTTCTCTCAATCTCTCCATGCTTAACACGTGTACTCCATTATTTTCCGGCACCACCTCATCTCCGCATGGTCTGAAGCTTCCGTCCTGATTGACCCGTCCTATTGAACGACCACCTATGGTAATAATTCCGTCACTGCCTGTATAGTTCTGTGTCTGAGACATTGTTTCACCTGTGCTGCCGGGATTTCCGTAAACAGTCATCATTCTTTCTGTACCGTCAAAATTAAGGGACACATTGACAAGAACCTTTGAATGGCCTTTACCGAGTATACCATCCAGAAATTCCTGCGTATTTTTTGTATATTTTTCCTGAAGTTCATACTGACGGGCCTGTCTCACATCAAGAGGGAGAGTTCCATTGGGGTCATCACCTGCTATTACGGCATCGGAAAGGATTTTACCGGTTTCATCAACTACCACTACATTCTTTTTCTCAAGTCCTTCAAAGGAATTGGCTACAAGTGCCATGATACTCTCTGTTTTTCCGCTGTTTATTTTATAGCCCTCTTTTGTTTCTATATATACAGAAGCTTTTGCAGGCTGTCTGCCTTCTTCATTCTCAAAAAGAGAATCTCTGGGAGGAACTATATGAACTGTGGCCTTCTTTATACCTTCCATATTTTTTACATCTCTTGCAATCCTCTGTTCAAGTTCTATTCTCCGGGCATCTTCTATCTGATCCTGTGTCGAACTGAACCCTGTTCCGGGAACCTTATTTTCATTGGAAGGCAATCCTTCACCGGCAAGTTGATCCTGTATCATACCGGCCAGGTCTCTTCTGACAAGAATGACAGATTTTTTATCTGCTGTCTGAACTGCAAAATCCACTCCTTCTTTATATCCTGAATTACTCAATATATTTCTCATCTGATCAATCTCGTCTGCTTCTATGGTATTATTGTAAATAGAAATCAATTGCCTGTTAAAAAGATAATTATTATAGAACAATCCTCCTGCTATAACCATTATAAGAATCATACCGGCACCTATCTTTACGGAGAGAGGCCAGTTTTTAATTACCGTAACAGGATTGAAGAACTTCTGTTTGTCTGACATATTGCGATACCTCCTTAAAATTTTCTTCTCACCTATTCAGTCGTAAAGGATGTTAAAAAATTCCCATAAAAAGAAATTTTTTAAATATAATCCACAAATCCCCGTAAAACAATGAGCAGTGAATTGATGGGACTGTTCCCACTCACTGCTCATTTAACAGAACTTTAGAGCCGGCTATATATGAAATACACTATAAATTATTTAGATAAGTTGCTTCTATATAATTTTCATCTAAAGCTTATTTTACGGCATTAAAAATGAAAATTTCTATACTTTTAAATTACTTTTTCTCAGACGATTTATCTCCCCTTTCTTCAGATTTTTCACCGGAAACTTTTTCCCTGGCAATTTCCTCTTTAATTACCTGAAGAAAAACACCTATGAACGGAGCTATTATCTCTCTTGTATCAGGATCAGAAAGTAATTTATTTAAATCACTTTTTATTTCTCCTTTTATATCAGAAGATTTTTCCGCATATTTCTCCAGAACATTCATGGTTAAATCTACAATCTTTTTTTCGCTATCTGTGACATTCTCTTTTTCACTGGAAAATTTAACAGATTCCTTTACTGTTGCAATTGCTTCGGAAAAAATCCTGTCAATGGCTTTTTCTCTGACATTCTCATCATCACTTGAAAGTTCTTCCGTAAGTTTATCACTTCCAGTATCATTCACTGCTTTTTCCGTATTTTTCACCGCTTCTTCCGCATACAAAACAGTCATATTAAGCATAACAAGTAAAAAGATAATACCTATCAGTTTTACTCTCATAAAAAAAACACCTCCACTTTATTTATATACCGGCGAACATTTATAGTTAGTTTCATAACTATCCATAAATAATGACCTCGTAACGCGTTACGGCGACTTACATTCTAATAAGTTATGAAATACACTATAATAAAAACATTTTCCTCCGTTACGCGTCACGGGGATTACCTGTGAATTATTTATGCTCACCCCGGTAATATAAGGTTTCCAGGTAAAAGACATTTTGTTAAAGATTCCGTCATTAACCGGCAGATTGGTAATAACAATATTGTCTTTTACCTGTTACCGTGACGAAATAAATATTCCCTTTTTCTATTTTTATTAGGCGGATAATTTTTTAATTATTAATTTCCATTAAAAATACTTTTTTTATTCCCCTGTTCATGATAATATTTTATAGTTAGTTTCATAACTATCCATAAATAATGACCTCGTAATGCGTAAAGCGTAATGCGTGATGAGCATGGATTAAACCCGTCACGCGTCACGACGACTTAAATTCTAATAAGTTATGAAATACACTATAATTATAAATTGTTATGAAGCTAACTATAAATAAAGGAATTACGGAGAACGTATAACTGATATTTTTCATATAAGGAAAGGAGAATAAAAATGAAAGTTATCTATATAGTCAGCACTGTATTATTCACATTAACATTAATAATTATGACACTGTTTGAAACAGGGTATCTGACAGTTTTTTTTATACTCGCCATAGGTATATCCGTGTTAATTTCTTTCATTCTTCCTAAAGAAATGACGGCAAATATTTCCAGCAAGAATTATGTTATAACACGTATATCACTTCTTCTTTTTACCCTGGGGTTATGGTTTTTACTGACAGGGGTTGAATATATAGTAAGAGTTAAGGACGCAAATAAATGGATACAGACACCATGTACCATAATAAAAAGCGAAAGAAGACTTACATCTCACGATGATGAGGAAAACAGGGATTATTACGGTTATTATGTTGTTTATTCCTATAAAGTAAATAATATAGTGTATAAGTCAGACAGGTATACGGAAAACAGTTTCCCTTTCGTACCTTCTCTTGCTCCTGACAATGCAGCTGATTTTGCAGCAGGTACACGTACTGATTGTTATGTCAATCCCTCCAATCCTAAAAAAGCTATAATGCTTAAGCCTTATCTGGATACAGCAGCCACTACTTATTACTGTGTTCTTTTCATACTTTCTATCTGTATGTTTGTAGCATGTGGAATAGATTTTTCAAAGACTAATTTTGATAAAGTTTATAATTAAGTATCACTGTTTAACAGAAGTTCAAGCCTTGTATTCACATCTTTCACGTAAGAACCTTCAGGTGACAGTTCAAGATATTTATTAAAATTCTCTATAGCTTCATCAGATTTACCCTGCTCCTGGTAAATTATGGCGAAATTATAATAAATATCAGGATAAAGAGGAGAGATTTTCATTGCTTCCCGGCAATAATAAAGGGCAGATGCCATATCTTTACTGTTCATATAACAGGTTGCAATATTAACATAAACCTCAGGGGCAGAATGATTTAATTCCAGCGCTCTCTTATAATATTCGATGGCCAGTCCGTATTTATACTCCTTCTGATAAACACTTCCGAGAGCGACATAAACAGATGCATTGGACGGGTTTAATCTGAGTATTTTTTCAAAACAGAGGGCAGATTCTTCCAGCATGTTCTGACTGTAATAAAGCTTCCCGAGTTTAAACCAGACAACCTGATTGAGAGGTTCAACTTTAAGAACGGTTTGATATTCTTCCCTTGCTGCCGTAAGCCATCCGTTCTGAGAATATGCATCTCCCAGACCGATATGAGCTTCAAGAGAGTCCGGCTGCAGTGATAAAGCTTTTTCATAACTGTCTATAGCAGATGGTATGTCAGATTTTATTATATATATATTACCCATATTTATATAGGTTTTGGCAAGCTCCGGCTCCAGTTCTGCTGCTCTCCGGAAATATCCCATAGCCTTATCCAGGTCTCCCAGAGCAGAGTAACATACGCCCAATCCATTATAAGCAGGGGCATAAGAGGGATTTATCTCCAGTGCTGCAAGACATTCCGAAATTGATTTTTGGATCTCTCCTTTGCCATAATATTTTGTTGCCTCTTCATAATGAGATATTTCTGAAGCAGCAAAAGATGGAGAAAGAAAGAATATTAAAAAACTCAGAGATAACAAAAAAAATCTTATAACGCTCATCATTATTATTCCCTATTCCTAAAAGTGATAAATACGGCACCGAATAATCGGTAAGCCTGTCTCCTCCCGTCACGCATTACGCGTTACGGGGGGAACAAATTTTCATTTTTCGTTGTGACCGTATCGGTCATGGCTGTTAGTAACCATTTATCAGCTTCTGCCTGACAGGCTCTTACGAAGAAAAATAATTTGCCTTATTTAATTTTTAATCCTATATAAAAAACTAATTTTTCTTCTCCAGAGCCCCCCAGGCAGAAGCTTTTTACGGATACCATTTTACATGTTACGGTATTTAAATCATTCTGTAGAAATATTAAATCTGACTTCCAATTTTTTCAAACATTCCGTCATACGATCTTTTGTTCTGTTATCACTTTCCCTGTCTATTGCTTCTTTAAGTCTGTCAATACAATCTTTAGAACCGGATTTTGCCATGATTTGAGCAATTTTTTCCCTTACATATCCGGCTTCATGACTGAGTCCTGCAGAAAGTTCTTCCTCACCATCTTTACCCATCTTTTCAAGGGCATCTATAGCAGCTTTCTGGACATAAACATTACTGTCATCTTCAACCAGTTCAATTAAAGCTTCTATAGCTCTTTTATCTTTTATAAGTCCCAGAGCCCTGACGGCACAATAAGGGAGCATCCAGTTATGTGATTTAAGTGATCTTATAAGAGGAGGTACAGCCAGTTCTCCCATACTGGATAAAACCTGTATTGTCTGCTCCCTCAAATAATCATTACTGTCTTTAAGTGTTTCAATCATCTTTTCAACGAGAGACTCATCGGCAAGTTTTCCGAGTGCCTGTGCAGAAGCCATTCTGACTTCTATATTTTCGTCTCTTATACCGGTCAGAAGATATTCTATCGCTTTTTTATCTCCCAGTTCACCAAGTCTCAGAGCTGCATATTTCCGGAGATATGGTATGGGGTCTTTTGTAAGGGATTTAACCAGTTCATCGAAATTATCCTTCATCATCATACGGGTCGCACCGGGAGTTGGAGGTTTGGTCACGCCGGCAAGGAGTTCCCGGGCTTTTTTATCTTCGTCTATTATATCCTTTTTTTCTTCAACTGCATTCTGTTTCTTTTTCCCTCCCATAAGGTCACTTATGCCTTTTGTTAAATTACTGAAAAAAGAGCTTTTCTTTTCCTGGCCATTTTTCAAGAACAACACCTTCCTTTACTCGTAACGCGTGACGCGTGACGCGTGACGCGGGGATGAATGTTTAACTCATATATTTATCTGATACCTGTATCGGACAATAACTCCGTTACCGAATTGTAAACTTCATCACTGCTCATTTTGTAGAGACAGCTCACTTCCCTCTTACATTCACATTTATAACATGGCAGACAGTCATGATTTGCTATAATCTTCCTCCCTCTTCCGTAAAGTTCTATTTCCTGCGGACAGGTAGGCCCGAAAAACGTAACAACAGGTATCTTCTGTGCTATAGCAAGATGCATGGCCAGTGTATCCCCTGTAACCAGAAGATGACAGTTATTTATAATAGAAGCAAATCTCCTCAAGTTGTTGTTATGTCCCGTATCTATAACAGGTGCTTTTTCTTTTATAATCCTGTTTCTTTCTATCTCATCAGGTCCTCCGAGAAGAACTATTTTAATGTTATCTATAGTATTATGCAATTTATGTGCCAGTTCAATAAAGCCTTCTTCCGACCATTTTTTCGTGGCGTAAATACGGCCGGAACCTGTATTTAACCCTATAATTATATTATCGTCATGTATTTCCAGTTCATTAAAATATCTTTTTCCTTCTTCTATTTCTTCAGGGAGTAATCTAAAGATATATTCATCTTTCTCATAGGGAATGTTACATGCCTCAAAGATAATCTCCTGATAAGTTTTCTGATTTATAATGAATTTAAGGTCATCATCTATTCCGAGTCTGAAGGCATAGAGAGCTTCTTCATTTAAAGGATAAATATTTCCTTTTTTATGGAAAGAAAATCCTTTTTTTTCTGTTGCTTTTACCATCTCTGCAAGAGCTGTAGCTCTTATTTCCTTATCCAGGGAGTAAAGTACATTAAATTCTTCTATCTGTAACCTCAGGATATTCGTCAGATCATATGGTAACACTTTATCAATAAGAGGATTATTTTTCAGCACATCTACAGAAGAACTATCTGTAATCCAGGTAATATGGCTCTTCGGATAGAGCCTTTTTATTCCGTAAAGAAGAGGAGTCGTTCTGAGTACATCCCCTATGGCAGCAAGTTTTATGATCAATATTTTAAAACCCACAGGAGCATAAAAAGGACAATCTTTACATGATCTCTTAAATTTACATGGTTTTTCCCCTGCAAAATAAGTGCAGTCAATCTTAAATTCCGAAGAACTAAATAGCAAAATATTCACTTCCCCACGCGTATTTTCAGTTTTTCCAGTTCGTCCAGTGCCGGTTTATAATCATGTATTTTTAATTCTATCATAAATTCCTTTTCTGCGTCATCAAAATCACCTGAATTTTTATAAATTAATCCGAGATTATAATGAAGGCCGGGAAATTCCTTATCAAGTGACAGAATTTTTAAAAAACAATCTTTTCCTTCTTTAAAATTCCCTCTTATGGCAAGTATATATCCTTTAGCCATAAGGGCTTCGATAAAATTTTCATTTAATTCCAGAGCTTTATCCAGAAAATGCAAAGCTTTTTCATAATTTCCGGTTTTAAGTAAAACCGTAGCTTCATAATAATTTCCCCATGGTGTATCGGGAATAGTAAGATTCCCACTATAAAAATCTTCTATTATTTTCTTATTTAAAGAATTGTTTCTGATAAAGAGATAAGCATTTTCATCGGAATATATAAGACACCACTTATCAGGTTTATTCTGTAACACAGAAGGCAGTTTCATGCCGAGTGGTTCATTGATTTTATTACAGAGTACAAGATTAATATTACAGGTATCGAAGACAGAGAAATCCTGTCCTGCCATAGAAAAATAACTTTCCCTGCAGATTTCTTCCGTATATACGACAGTAGCCCTTCCGTCACAGAATACAAGTTTTTCCGGGTACATAGTCCACATGATGTAGCCTCCCCATTCATAGGGATTATATAATCTTCCCGGCAGATTATTCGATCGTAAAAATTCGACACAGTAATAAGGAAACATTTCCTTTTCCATAGAAAAATCTTCTGTAACTATAAGGAACCCTGTTCGAAAAAATATTAGAAAACATATGATAAGGATTGTAATTTTAATATAAGTCCCGGTATTAATAAAATTCTCAATGGCTGCCGTAAAGTTTAATCTATCTGCAAAAATCAATTCCAGATGCTTTATAAAAACAGGAACAATAACAATACAGAAGAGAGTAATGTGCCTTACTGCTTTAAATGCCATATAACTGAATATACCCCACAGGATTATATCCCTCAGGGAAGCTTTCCTTATAGTGAACATTATAAAAAAAGTGGAAACAATCCAGAAAAATGTAAAGGCCAGATGCTGACCTGAAAGATCCGGATGGTTCCATTCAACCAGGAATTTTTCCATAAAGCCATAGGATTGTCCGACTATAAAGGTTTGAAGAAAAAGCTTATAGCCATAGGGGTTCAGAAAGCAAGACAGAAATGTAAAAGAAAAAATTTTCAGGAGATAAAAAGATTTTTTCTTATCTTTTTCCGTAATAAGTTCATCCAGAAAATAAATAAAAATTATACCGGGTCCCATGATAAAACCACTGTGAGAATTAACCCATATACAATTAATAAGAGGTAATAACCACCAGGGAAATGGTTTATTCTGAATTCTTCGTCTCTCAAGAAGAAATAGATATATAGCAGTAAACACATAAGATACAAGGTAAGCTCTTATATCGAAATAGTAATAAGGCTGGGCAATAAAAGCTGAGATAATGATACATATAACTGAAATCAGAGGGTTTAAAGAACGAACCCTGCACATAGCAAATATAAATCCGAAGGTTGTCAGTAAAAAAGCCGTTCTCAATAAATAAATACCACTCTTGCCGAAGATGGAATAAAATATATAAAATACGGCCAGTATAAACCATTGAGTCGAATGCCATGGTCTGCCCTGTGCAGTATAAGAAAATATATCTTTCTCAGGGATAGTTCTTTCGTTTATAATATATTTACCTGTAGCAAGATTAAGCCATGTATCTGCAGCAGGTATATGATAGAGTGTTACGAAAGTAAGGGAAGCGAGTAGAATTATTAAAACAATATGTTCATATTTAAGCATCAATCATGCATCTTCGTTTTTTACCTATAATTACTATTTCATCTACAATTATAAATTTTAATATAATGCCGAGTAATTCTCCGAGCCCAAAGGTCTGTGTTAATTTAATAATAAGCTTTTCCATTAAACCCATTTTACTTGTACTCTTATCAATCTTTGCAATATTTCTGCTTCTGGAGGTTCTGGCACAATAATTAACTTCATAACCTGACTTTTTCAAAGCATATTTAAGTGTCTCAGGATTGAAGTATACAAGATGTTCAAGAGGTTTTATATGATATCTTTTAGCCCAGCATGTATCTATATTAATCGTAGTTACGAGTAAATATCCGTCAGGTCTGGTAATTTCAAAGGCATTTTTCAGGAAGGTTACGGGATCAAAAACATGTTCGATTACATTACCCATATGAATGGCATCATACAGTTCGGAACATTTTTCAACAAAACCTCCGTTAAAAAATTCATTGTATATATGAAATCCTTCCTTCTGAGGATAGGAAGCAGCCAGAGGGTTCGGCTCAACTCCCGAAACTTCCCAGTTTTTCATTTTTGCGGCACTAAGGAAACTTCCGACACTGCTGCCTATATCAAGTATTTTTCCGGTTTTTATATATCTTTCGAGTATGGCCAGATTCTCAAGGCAGTATTTTATGTCCAGTTCTCTTGTTGACAGATAATAACTTACGGGAGAAGATTTATTCTTTATATATTGTTCTTTAATCATTTCAGCAGAAGAATAAAATTCTTCCGGGATAAAAATAAAATTACAACAGGTACATTTGATTAAAACAAAACTATCTTTTGTTAAATAATGAGTAAATTCTTTTCCGCCACATAATATACAGGTATATTTATTATTAAAACTTACTTTCACTTATAGCACCTTTCTAAATTATCGTGACCAGCCATTTATATAATTCCTTTTCTGTGCATCTGTCTCAATCTTAAAACCATAACAAGACTTTCCAGAAGAGTTATATAATCAAGCTTGGTTTTACCCTTTACCCTGTCTTTAAAAACAATAGGTATTTCATACATATTGAGATTTTTAAGTCTTGCTTTATACAAAATTTCAGTTACTATGGGCGGGCCGGCAGAGATAAAATCTTCAAGGTCTACAAGTTCGAAAACATGCCTTTTAAAACATCTGTATCCTGAAGAAACATCCCGGATATTTATACCCAGGAGGGTTCTTATATAGATACCTGCAAGAATTGTTACGATTTTTCTGTATAATCCCCTGTCTTCATCCTGTCCTCCGGGAACAAATCTGGAACCGATAACTATATCATAACATGGTATTTTTTCAAGGAAATCGGGTATATAACGCGGATGATGAGAAAAATCTCCGTCCATTTCTATTATATAGTCTGCCCCTTCATTGCATGCTCTCTGAAATCCTTCTATACCGGCGAATCCTCTACCCCGCTTTTTAGTTCTCGTTAAAAGATTTACAGAAGGATTATTTTTCCCTATATCTTTTACAATCTGTCCTGTTCCGTCAGGCGAATTATCATCCACTACAAGTATATCAAGTCCTCTTATATTTAAATCTACAATGAAATTTATAAGATCGCCTATATTTTCTTTTTCATTGTAAGTAGGTATGACTACAGTGGTTTTCATTACATCAATCTCCCGCAGTTTATACAGTATTTATTTTCCACAGGTACGCTGGCACCGCATGAAACACAGCTTCTTTCTCCTGTGCCGGGAGAAGAAAAACTGGCAGATCCGGCAGATGTGAAATCACTCTGATTCTGTTCACTATATGCGCCGACAAAAGATGACTGTGAAGGCGGTATAAAGGAAGAAGGCTGATTATATGATGGACTATTGTAAGAGGAAGCAATTTGCCGGGGGCTGTCATAATTGCTACCATCTCTGTAATTTCCATCAGGCAATTCCCTCTGTCCTACTGTAATTCCTTCCATTGCACAGGCATTATTTGCCATCATCCACATAATTTCGCTTATATAGGTGAGATTTGCCACATCCTTTATAATTCCTACCTGTTCGTAGTGTATGCCGTTGCCTGAAATAGACATATTTATAAGATGCTTTCCGTTCAGCATATTCCTCATCAAATCAGGAGTAAGAATTCTGTCTACTTTTCCCGGGGTCTGACTTTTTATCATAAATGCATCATCAAACTCTCTGTTTCCTATCTGAATATCCTGCCCTCCCAGAGCTTTTCCTATTTTACTGAAAAAACCTTCCTGATAAACATGAAGATGACAGTCAATATATTTCGGGAAATTCATAGTAATCCCCGTATATGTAGTTCTGCTTTTTCCGCTCCCTTTTGAGAAAGTGTACAACAGATAATCAAACCCCTTATAATCTCCTGTAACTCTGGGGGTACTGAACATACCGCCCTGGTTCATAATAAGACCTGAATTCATGGCAAATCTGCCCCATGCCTCCTGGATTGCTTTATTATTATAATAAGTTATAGCCAGACCAAGGCAGATAAAGCCGCCAAAGAAAATAATTTGAATTAAACATGCTCCGGAACTATCCATAATAAAAAGCTCCTCTCAAAAAAATATAGACTAATTATACATTAATATAGAGAAGAAATCAATTTATATTTGATGAAATCAAGGACATGACTGTCTGCATAAGATGCATTACAGTGTATTTTATAATTACTGACCTGAGCATAAGGAATTAATATTTTAATATATTATAAACCAGACTAGATAAGGTTTTCTGACTTTTCACTATTCACTTCTCATAGCAAATTGCTTTAATTAAACTGAATAATTTGAATAATAGGTAAATACTGTCTGCCTGCCTGATGCTCCTCCGAAAAAAATCTAAACTGGAACGTTTATAACAGTTACAACTTATATCATGCTACTTTACATTATAATTCAATAAAATATACCTGTGCTGCCGTGATAT
>JAKPQU010000585.1 GCA_029555925.1 Bacillota bacterium | reverse complement strand
AGAAGGTAATTTATTTTTAGAAAGATATGAGGGGAGGTTTTCAAGAGCCTCTTCTATCTCTTTTCTGGCTTCATTACGCCATGTATTTATAAGTTTATTGATCGTTTCTGTTTTATCCATTAAAGTTTTAAATTGAGAGCAAATTTTATTGCTTTTTCTACCATTTCCATCTTTTCTTTTGTAATGGTACAGATATGTTTTTCCAGTAATGTTTTAGGCAATGTAAAAATTGTATCTACATTAATCACACATTCAGCGGGCATACCATCATTTTGATTGAGTTTAACTTCTACAGGAATATTTCTTATAGTTCTGGTAATTTCTGCAACTGTAACAGCATTTCTTACTCTGCATGCAATATCTCTTGAAATTATTATTACAGGTCTTTTACCGGCAGGAGCAGGTAGCATAGCCCACCAGATTTCTCCTCTTTTCAAGCTACCACTCCTCATCTGAAGCAAGATTGGCATAAATTTCAGAAGAAATATCTGCCATTTTCGGATCTTCCGGAATATTTTTATAACCTTCCAGATAGATTTCTTCCATATTTTTCTCTTTTACAGCAGATATATAGGCCCGGCATGCTTTTCTTATAATTTCTGCTCTGCTTTCGCCTCTTTCTTTTGCTATGTTAATAATATCATTTACCAGTTCATTTTTCATGGGAACCTGTATCATTTTCATAGTTTTTAAAGCCATATTACTCACTTCCAAATTATATTACTGACCTGAGCATAAGCATGTAATAAAAATTTTCCTCCCGTCACGCGTCACGCGTTACGCGTCACGAGAGCATATATGTATTATTTATGCTCACCTCAGTATATATATAATTATATAACTTTTTATACAACCAATCAATATATAAAATAAATTTCCCAGAGAATTTCATTTGACCTTACTGTAACTCTTTGATATAATTTCAGGATTAATCATATTGTGCATTACGCGGTTACTGAAGGGGGAAATTATGAGTATATTCGAAGAATTAAACAAAAGAAATTTAATAGCCCAGATAACCCATGAAGGGCCAATAGAACAGATGCTTAAAGAAAAAAAAGTTACAGTCTATGTGGGCTTCGATCCTACTGCAGACAGCCTTCATGTGGGACATCTTATAGCATTACTCGGTTTAAAGAGATTTCAGCAGTACGGTCATCGTATTATAGCCCTTGTAGGAGGAGGAACTGCCATGATCGGCGATCCTTCCGGCAAAACCGAATTACGGCAGATGATGACAGAGGAAATAATTAACAGCAACAAAGAAGCTATCAGAAAACAGATAGAGAGATTTGTAAATCTTGACGATCCTTCAAACGGAATAATGGTGGACAATGCAGAATGGATAAGAGGTATGAACTATATTGATTTCCTCAGAGAGATAGGAACTCATTTTACCGTAAACAGAATGCTTGCCGCAGAATGTTATAAAAGCCGTATGGAACAGGGTCTTACCTTCATAGAATTTAACTATATGTTATTACAGTCCTATGATTTTCTTATGTTAAACAGGAGATATGATTGTACCCTGCAAATGGGAGGAGATGACCAGTGGTCAAACATACTGGCAGGAGCAGATCTTGTCAGGAGACTGGAGAGGAAAGAAGTATACGGATTAACCATACCGCTTCTCCTTACTTCAGACGGGAAGAAAATGGGTAAAACAGAGAAAGGCTCTGTATGGCTTTCTCCTGACAGGACCAGTCCTTACGAATTTTATCAGTACTGGCGCAACGTGGAAGATGTAGAAGTAGGAAAACTCTTAAAAACACTTACATTCTTCACTGCGGAAAAGATTGAAGAGTTATCCGGTCTTACAGGAAAAGATATTAATATAGCCAAAAAAGAACTGGCTTATGCCATAACAGAACTGGTTCATGGCAAAGAAGAAGCTGAGAAAGCCAGGTCGGCGGCGGAAGCTCTGTTTGAAGGAGGAGGAGAAAGCAGTTCCATACCTGTTACAGACATATCAGGTGATAAAATAAAGGAAGGTATACAGGTTCTGGATGCTCTGCTTTTATGCGGATTAATATCCTCAAAAGGTGAAGGCAGAAGACTTATAGGTCAGGCAGGTATTCATGTCAATGATAATGTTGTAACAGATCAGACCATGATGTTAAATGATAAATATGTGCAGGATGGAAAGATAAAATTCAGAAAAGGGAAAAAAGTTTATCATTTTCTCAGGGTAATTTAGAAAAATATCGTGAGTAGTGAGTCGTGAGTTGTGAAAAGTTCTCTTCACAGCTCACGACTCACGGTTCACGATTCACCATATAAATAAAATTTTATTTAAAGACAATTTATCTAAAAATTTATGCAGGAAGTTGTATTATCTTTGACGAACCTTCGAAATAAATAATTGTAAAAACAATTGTAAGATACAAAAGGTTTTTTTGTCGCGTCACGCGTCACGCGTTACGCGTTACGATTACGTATAACAGTTATCAAATAATCATTTATATTATACAAGGAGGGGGTAACGTGGCAGAAAGAGATCCTTACAGAGTTATGGGAGTTCCTCCTATTTCCACCGAGTCAGAAATAAAAAAAGCCTACAGGGCTAAATCCAAAGAATATCATCCGGATCTTAACCCTGATCTTCGTATCTGGGCAGATGAAAAGATGAAAGAACTTGTAGAAGCTTATAACATACTGAGCGATGAAGAAAAGAAGAAAGCCTATGACATGACCTTTCATCTTCAATACAGAAGAGAAAGACGGAAAAAGAAACAGGCGAAAAAAGGGGCACAGCAGAAAGGCTTTATGGAGAGATTGAAAGACTTCTTTACAGGCCAGGGGCAACCTTCGAAAAAGCCTTCAAAACCTGCCAGAGGTGCGACAAAGGGTAAGAAAAAAGAAGTTGAATATAATCCTAAAGAGGCAGAAAGTCACTATGGTATCGGTATTTCCATGTGTGACAATAACAGCTTCCTGAGTGATACAATAAGCTCTTTTAAAAAGGCTACAGAATATGATCCGGAACATGTTGAAGCTCATTATAACCTTGGTATTGCATACTACAGAAAAGGAGAGTGGGGAGAAGCTACAAGCTGTTTTCAGAAAGTTCTCAAGCTTGAGCCGGGAGACGAAGGGGCAAAATATGTACTCAATATTCTGAAAGAAGAAAGTTTTTAAAATATGGTGTGTTAAAAGGGCACGGATTACCGTGCCCTTTTAAATTGGAAAGGGGTATTACATTGAAAAAAAAGATTTTTTATATATGTTTTATGTTTTTGATAACTTTAATTCCTGTTATGGCAGAAGAAGATAAAAAAGCAGACCTTACCGCCATGACGGTAGATGATGTAATTAATCTGGAAAGGCCTTCTCAGGTCAGGCTTTCTCCGGACAATAAAAAACTGCTCTGGGTCTGTAACAGTCCTGATGAAGAAGGTAACAGATATATCTCAAATATCTGGATGGCATCTGTCACAAACGGTAAAGAACCTTTACAGTTAACAAGAGGCAAAAATAAATCTCATTCCCCGGAATGGTCACCCGATGGCAAATCAATAGCTTTCCTGTCAGATAGAATCGATGATAAAGCTCAGATATTTACTATTTCTCCTTCGGGAGGTGAAGCGGAAAGGTTATTCGAATGGGACAAAGATATTGATGGTTTCAAATGGAAAGACAGTAAAACGATTATATTTCTATCCAGGGAAAAGACCTATTATTACGAACAGGAACTTGAAGACAAACATGATGACGGGGAAATTATAGATGATATAGAAACCTTTGTTCCTTACAGACTTTTTTCCTATTCACTGGAAGATAAAAAAATCAAAAGGCTCACTCAAAATAAGGATCAAATAGAAGATTTTGTCCTGTCTCAGGACGGGAAATGGGCAGTAACAGTACATATAGACAGCCCTCTTTACGGTCTTGATGCCAGATATTTTAAAAAATATTTTCTATTGAATTTAACAGATAAAACTACAAAACAGATCTTTAAAGATCCCTATTTCGCTCCCCATGATTTTGCCTGGGCAGAAGACGGAACACTTTATATGCTGGAAGATAAATCCAGTTACGAAGAAAAACAGAGCCCGGGAATGCCTCTTCTTTATGAATATGATATAAAAACAGATACTGTTAAAGAAATACCTCTGAATTCTCCGTGGGGTGCAGGTCTTTCAGAAGGGAAAATGCTTGACTGCGGCGGTAATTCCGTGGCTACAACCATTGCTAAAGGTGTGATAAATCCGCTGGTGATTTTGAATAAAACAGGGTCACAGTGGGCAGTGACACAGATAGAAGACGAAAAATCTGCCAATTTCGAAACATTTGACTTTAGTCGCACAGGGAAATCCATAGCTTTTGTATATTCTACGGCGAGCACTCCACCTCAGCTCTATTACGCAGACATAGAAGGAAATAAATTCATCCATGTTACTCCCATAGGAGAATTCAATAAAAATTTGAAAGATATTTTCCTTGCCAGAAGGGAAATCATCAAATGGAAATCGGATGGCGGAAGAGAGATAGAAGGTATCCTCTTTTATCCGAAAAATTATAAAGAAGGGCAGAAATATCCTCTCATGGTTCAAATTCACGGCGGCCCATCCTGGTATGACCCGGATATATTCGATACAAACTGGGCCTATTATCCTCACATACTTGCTGCAAAGGAAAGTTTTGTCCTTGCCGTAAACTATTCAGGCAGTGCAAATTACGGCCTTCCTTTTATGGAGTCAATTATAGGGCATTATTACGAGCTGGAAGTACCTGATATACTGACCGGTATCGATTATCTCACAGGGAAAGGCCTGGTGGATCCGGCGAAACTGGGCACCATGGGTTGGAGTAACGGTTCCCTCCTGTCAATTGCTCTTACTGTAGAGTCAGACAGATTCAAAGTTGCATCCTGCGGCGCAGGAGATGTAAACTGGATAAGCGATTACGGCAACTGTGCTTTCGGAGTCCAGTTCGATAACCTTTATCTAAAAGGCCCTTACTGGGAACATCTGGATCACTATCTTGCCAAATCACCGCTGTTGAAGATGAATAAGGTTGTTACTCCGACCCTTATCATATTCGGAGAACATGATACTTCAGTTCCTACGGAACAGGGTTATGAACATTACAGAACACTTCAACAACTGGGGAAGGTTCCAGTGAAATTTCTCCTGCTCCCTGAGGAACCACATTCTCTCAAACAACTGTCACATAAAAAGAGAAAAATGGAAGAAGAACTTGCATGGTTTGATACCTATTTATACAAACCGGATAAAGATAAGAAAAACAGATCCTTTAAAGAAGGCTCTCCTGTTGACATCAAGTTAAAAAAAGCTGATTTCCTTTATGATGAAGCAGGTAATCTCGGCATAAAGAAAGACGGCATATTAATACCTGAAACAGTAGAAGTGGAAGGATTGCAGACAGGCAGATTTGAAGTTACAAGGGCACAGTTCGCCCAATTCTTAAAAGAAACCGGAGATATTTCTATAAAAAATCTCACAGGGTGGTCTGAAAAAGGTTTTAAAGGGGGAACAGGAAATTATCCTGTATCAGGTATGACACTGGCCGATGCACAGAAATACTGCCAGTGGCTTTCAAAGAAAACAGGCAGTAAATACAGACTGCCGAAAGCAGATGAAATGGAGAAATGGATAGAACATTGCGGAGGAAAAGAAAATACCCTTGATTACTGGGCAGGTTATGACATATCTCCTGATGAAGCTATAGAAATAGAAGCATATATAAAGAAACTCGAAGGAGCAGGAGGCCTTATAGTTCCTGCGGGAACCTTCGAAGAATCATGTGACAAACTTTACGATATAAACGGAAATGTTTCGGAACTATGTTCCGATGGTTCCGTAAAAGGGCTCAGTGCAAGAAATATAAGTGACGAAAAAGAATTTTTCAAGAGCGCCGGCCCTTTATATACCGGATTTCGAGTGGTGAAAGAAAAGTAAGTGACGGTATTTTATAGATTGACAGGGACTCTGGCAAATTATGGGTATTATCATCCCGTCACGCGTTACGCGTTACGCGTCACGATCTAAAAAGATTCAGGGTGGTGAAAGAGAAGCAGGTAAAGGTAAAAGGCAGGGATAAATATCCCTTCACCCTTCACCCTTCACAGACTTATGAAATCAAGCATAGGTATCCAGATAATATGGTCTGTTGCGTCAAAAGAAGCTTTGCTAGCAGATTTTGAGCATATAGAAAGGGAACATTTTTTCACAGGCCTTCTGAAATTTGCAGAGATGAAAGAAAGTCAGTTTGAAATAATTGCCCAGTATCCGGAACTTATACAGCTTCTTTCAGAAGAGAGAAAATCCCTTCTGGAAAGCCTTCTGTCATATGGTATATCTGTTCCTGACCTGAGCACTTCCATAAGAAGAAATCTGAGAAGGAAACTGGGCTACGGCGGCTATCCTTACGGAGACAAAAGAACTCTTCACAGGTCCAGAGAGTCAAGAAAAGATTTTGAAAAACTGGAAGAACTCGCAAAAAGCAAAAACATGGAGCTTTATACATCCATCCATTTACTGGAATGTTTGATGACAGAGCCTTCTCCGATGATAACCGATGTATTGAAAGAAGCAGGAGTGGAAATAAAGAAAAATGCCCCTCTTATTTCCGGCAGAGCCGTGGAAACAAAGAAAAATAAACCGGTTATTTCTGACAGACTTTTTGTAGAGAGATTTAAAGAAGATGATGAAGAAAAACATGAAACGGATAATGCACAGCAGGTAACATCCCTTCCGTTTCTGGTGAGAAAATTACAGAATTTAAGATCAGAACTATTATCTAACATATTCGGTCAATCCCATGCAGTACAGGATTGTATAGAAGGACTTTACAATGCCTTTCTTATTTCAGGAGATAAAGACAGAAAAAGCCCTCTGGCAGTCTTTGTTTTTGCAGGCCCTCCCGGTGTGGGAAAAACATATATGGCTTCACTCTGTGCCGGCCATCTTTCCCGTCCCTTTAAAACCTTTGATATGACTCTTTATTCAGACCATCAGCAACACAATCAACTTACAGGATTTCCCAGAACCTATGCAGGAGCAAAGCCCGGACTTCTTACAGGTTTCGTAAAAAACAATCCCGATGCCTTTCTTCTCTTTGATGAGATTGAAAAAGCCCATTTAAATACAATTCATCTGTTTTACGGAATTTTAGACAGAGGAAGCCTTGAAGATCAATATACGGGAGAAGAAGTCAGTTTTGCCGGTACTGTTATAGTATTCACGACGAATGCAGGTAAATCACTCTATGAAAATCAAAACCGTACCGGTATCAGTGTGGCAAATTCATCATATCACAGAAAAACCGTCCTGAGTGCTTTAAGTCAGGAAAAAAATCCTGTCACAGGGAACAGTGTATTTCCTTCTGCCCTCTGCTCCCGCTTCTCCCGCGGCTATCCTGTCATGTTCAATTATCTGGGGGTAAATGAACTGAAAATGGTCAGCGAGGAAGCTATTACCTGTACCGAAGAACTTCTTTCAAAAGAATATAATAAGCAATTTTCTCATGATGAACTTCTGCCTCTGTCCCTTGTTCTCAGAGAAGGACATCCCGTTGATGCAAGGGGACTCAAAGCAGAAACGGAAAAATTTATAAAAACGGAACTGTTCAAGTTTTGCAGTCTCTATGAAAAACATAAACTTGAAGAAGTGCTGACTGAAATAGAAACTATCAGATTTGAACCTGAAAAGAATCAGTTCCTTATGAAACCTGAGATAAAATCCCTTTATGAACCATCTGAAAAATTAAAGATCCTTTTTGTTGCAAACAGGGACATAAGCGATATTTACAGGACAGATGAACTGGAGTGGTTCAATGTTTGTACGGAAGAAGAAGCAGTAGATGTACTGTCTTCACAGGATATTAACATGGTGCTGCTCGATCTGTGGGTAAACAGCGATAATCCGGAAGAAACAGGCCATATAAATACACTGGTTCAGGGACAGGATTTTACTCCTCTTTCTGCAAAATCACTGGAACATGGAAGACATATTCTGAGAAAAATTCACAGCAAGTTTCCTCATATTCCGGTCTATCTTCTGTCTATAATACATAAGAAAGAGAAAAAATACAGAGAAGGAGAAACCAGAATTATAACACCCGGATATGATCCGGGTAAAACCCTGAGAAAATCAGTGGATGAAGAATTATTTTTCTCCTGTCTCCGTTCCGGTGGTGCAAGAGGAATCATAGAAACAGATTTTATAGACAGTACAACTGACTGGCAGGTAAAGAAAAATCAATTTATTACAAATCTCAGGGCTGTAAATATCCGTCTTTACCGTGAGAAAAAAGCAGCAGAACTTGTGAGAGAAAAAAAAGTTCTTACCTTTGATACAGTGCCATCTCTGGATAAAAAGAAGAAAAACCTTTCCATAAAACTGAGGGATTTTCGACTTGTTCGTGTCATGGAAGCTTCCGATGCATCGGAATTAATAAATGATGTGGAAAGACCTGATATAAAATTCGAAGATATAATTGGTGCCACATCTGCAAAAGAAGCGCTGCAGTTTATAGTAAAATGGCTAAAAAATCCCGGGAAATATAGCTCCCTGGGAGTAAGACCTCCTAAAGGAATTCTCCTGACAGGCCCTCCCGGAACAGGAAAGACTATGCTTGCAAGAGCCCTGGCAGGGGAATCCGAATGTGCTTTTATCGAATCTTCTGCCACAGATTTTATAACAATATGGCAGGGCAGCGGCCCTCAGAATATAAGAAATCTTTTTGATCGTGCCAGACGTTATGCCCCGTCCATTGTATTTATAGATGAAATAGATTCTATAGGCACAAAACGTTCCGGAAGCCCGGGTGGGGCGGCAAGAGCGGAAGAATCCGCATTGAATTCACTGCTTACGGAAATGGACGGGTTTAAAACCCTTTCAGACAGTCCTGTAATTTTACTGGGAGCAACAAATCTGATAGAGAATCTGGACCCTGCTCTGAGAAGAAGATTTGACAGAGAAATAGTAATGGAAAAACCTGACAGGGCTGCCAGGTTGCTTTATATAGAAAAATCCCTCAAAAATCGTAAAAACAGCAGCATTTCCGAAGAATTAATCGAAAATATGGCAAAACAATCAGCCGGCATGACTCTCGCCGATCTGGAACGTATCATTCAGGAAGGTGCCGTTATGGCGGCAGAAAAAGGAAGCTTTATTACAGATGAAGCATTGAAAGAATCCTTTGAAAAAATCCGCATGGGAGAAATAAAAGCCATGCCTTCTCCGGCTGCGCTAAAAAGAATTGCCCGTCATGAAGCAGGCCACGGCCTGATAGCATGGCTCGGAGGAAACCCTCCTTTCCAGGTTACCATTATAGGCAGAGGCTATGCAGGAGGGTATATGGAAAGAGAAGCAGATGAAGACATGGTAATCTATACAAAACCGGAACTGGAACAGAGAATCTGTGAAGCCATGGGAGGGAGAGCATCTGAAATAATTTATTATGGTGAAGAAGAAGGTTTGTCTACAGGAGCATCGGAAGATCTGAAAAAAGCAACTTCTCTTGCCAGAATGATGGTTTTAGAGTTCGGCATGAGTAAAGATTTTGGATTCTTCTCGATGGGTAAAGATTATGATGGTAATCTTTCTATAGAGATAAAAGTGGCAACAGACAGAATCATAAGAGAACAGCTTGAAAAAGCAGTGAAAATTCTGGAAGAAAACCGGAAATATCTGAATAAATTATACAGAACACTTCTTGAGCAGAACCGCCTTACCAGGGAAGAAATGAAAAAGATATTACCGTAGATAGTGTTTTTCACGACAGACAATTTCACTTTTGCTGGAAATTACACTTAATTTTGTAAATCTATTAATTAGTGAATAGTGAGTAGTGAAAAGTGAAAAGCAAGTAAAATCCAATTTTTTCACTTTTCACTCTAAATATTCTGTGATAAATTTCTTTTTCCATTGTATATAATACAAAATTGCTTTAATTAAACTGAATAATTTGAACAATAGGTAAATACCATCTGCCTGCCTGATGCTCCTCCGAAAAAAATCTAAACTGGAACGTTTATAACAGTTACAACTTATATCATGCTACTTTACATTATAATTCAATAAAATATACCTGTGCTGCCGTGATAT
>JAKPQU010000579.1 GCA_029555925.1 Bacillota bacterium | reverse complement strand
TATTTTATTGAATTATAATGTAAAGTAGCATGATATAAGCTGTAACTGTTATAAACGTTCCAGTTTAGATTTTTTTCGGAGGAGCATCAGGCAGGCAGACGGTATTTACCTATCATTCAAATTGTTCAGTTTAATTAAAGCAATTTTATATGAAAATGATGAAGTTTGCACCTTCACTGGATGTTGATTTTCATATTTGGTTGTGACCGCTCCGGTCATGTCTGTTGGTATTAAATTCTAACAGGTTATGAAATATGCTATAACATATTGGAGAATAATTAAAATGGATGATATTGTATAAAATGTTGAAAAATAAAGATTATAATTAAAGAAATTGCTTGTTGTAAATAATCTTAAAAAAAATCTTTACAAATTTTTATATATACAAAATACTTTTGTAACATTTTTATATTAATATGTATCTATAAGAAAAAAACATCCGGCCTTCAGACAGGCTGAATAAAAAAGGAGGAGATAATATGTATAAAAAATCAATACTCTGGATTTTATTGACTCTGGGTATAATCGGAACAGCCATTTTTCTCGTTGGTTTTACATGGGAAGGAAGAGGAGGCGGAAAATGGCATGGACATAATAAGGATGCCATGATAAAACGAATGGATAATATGGTTAAAGATCTTAATTTAACTGGAGAACAACAGGCAAAATTTGACGAATTGAAAAAGAAAATGACTGAAAATATGGGTAAAGGTCCCCGTATGGACAGAGAACATAACATGGACGGCGGGGAAAAAGACAGTTTCAGAGATGAAATGATGACAGAACTCAAGAAAGATAATCCCGATGTGAATTCACTTGCAGGGAAAGTGAAAGCAGATCTGGACCGGAAACTCATCAAACAAAAAGAAAGACTGGAACAGAGAACTGCCAGTTCAAAAGAATGTATAGATCTCTTTGTGAATTTCTATAATATGCTTGATGATAATCAGAAAAAACTCCTTGTTGATAAAGTGCATAAAAAGATAGATGCTATGGAAACACTGAGGGAAGATTAAAATTTACTGAGGTAAGCATAAATAATACATAAAAGCTCTGGTGACGCGTAACGCGTGACGGGAGGGGAACACCTTGATTACATATTTTGCCCGGTTCAGTATTAAGTCGTGAACTGTAAAGGGTGAGACGTGATGCATATAATTGCTAATCACCCTTTACTCTTCACCCTTCACGAAATCAAATTCACTGTTGCCTTAATATATAACCTGTGTTATAATTTCCATTATCCCAAGGAAGGTACAGAGCTATGTTAAATCCAAATGATAAAAAAGCGATGGAATTAAAAGTGGATATACCTCAGGAAAAACTGGAGGCGAATTATTCCAATTCTGTTCTCATGCAGACAAGCCCCTATGATTTTATATTTAATTTTGGCCAGCAGCTCGGCAATACCCTGAAGGTCAATTCCAGGGTTGCCATGAGCCCCCAGCATGCAAAATCATTTCTTAAAATCTTAAAGGATAATATAGAACAGTATGAAAGAACCTTCGGCGAAATAAATCTTATACCTCAGATAGTAAAAAATCCCGAAGAAGAAACAATGCCTCCCTTTTATCCGCAAAATTAACTCATGGTGAACAGTTAGTTTTTATACATCACTGTGAAAATAGTTCTTGATAGATTTGTATCTTTATGATATAATATGCTTTTGTAAAATTAAAATACAAGGAGGCCATGGGAATATACCCGGATTATTATGAAAAAAGATATACATCCAAAATGGTTAGAAGCTGATGTTTCCTGCGTATGCGGAGAAAATTTTAAAACATTTTCTACAAAAAATGTACTCAAAGTTGAAATTTGTTCTAAATGCCACCCATTTTTCACTGGCAAACAGAAAATAGTCGATACCGAAGGTAGAGTAGAGAAATTCTTCCAGCGTTACGGAATGCAGGAAGAACTGGATAAGATTGCCAAAGAAAGAACCAGCAATTAGTGATAAGTGATGATGAGTGATGGGTAAAAAGTCCTCTCACCTCTCACTTTTCACTGTTTAAAGGAGATGTTTTTGTGCCCTATAAATCTAAGGGTGGATGGGTTGAAATTATCTGCGGAAGCATGTTCAGTGGTAAAAGCGAAGAACTTATAAGAAGGGTCAGAAGAGCAAAAATTGCAAAACAAAAGGTTAAAACCTTCAAACCTTTTTTAGATGATCGTTATGCCAGAGATGCAGTGGCTTCCCATAACGGAGAAAAGATAGAAGCCCTTCGTGTGGAACATCCTGATGATATCTGGAAATGTCTTGATGATGATACACAGGTAGTTGCTATAGATGAGGTTCAGTTTTTTTCTCCTGCTATTGTTTCTGTGTGTCAGGACCTTGCCGATAAGGGGAAACGCGTTATTCTGGCCGGTCTGGATCAGAATTTTAAAGCGGAACCCTTCGGCCCGATGCCTCAACTTCTTTCTATTGCAGAACATGTTACTAAACTTCATGCCATATGTATGGTATGCGGTGAAGAAGCTTCACGGTCGCAGAGAATAATAAACGGTCATCCTGCAGGAGCTGACAGTCCTACCATACTGGTAGGTGCGTCGGAATCCTATGAAGCGCGATGCCGGCACTGTTATCAAAAGGGTTAATGTTGTATAAACTTGATCCTCCCGTTCGTAATACTTATGATTTTATTTATGTTACCTCATAGCTGATAAAAGGAATATAGTATGTTAATAAATGTATCTGAAAAATCCTCTGAAACTTCTGCCGATAAAGATTTCCTCTATGGCGGACAGGCTGTTATAGAGGGTGTCATGATGAGAGGAAAGACCCACATGGCAGTAGCAGTAAGGAAAAATGATAATGAAATAGCTCTTCATAAAGAAGAATTAAATACCTTTTTAAAAAGATATAAGTTTCTGGATAAGCCTCTTATAAGAGGTTCTGTAGTGCTTGTAGATGCATTGAGAATGGGAGTAAGGGCACTGTTTATTTCTGCGAAAGAAAGCCTGGGAGAAGAAGAAGCACAGAAAGAACTGGGCGCCGGTGCCATAGGTGTTACTTTTTTCTTCTCTTTTCTTATAGGCATAGCTCTTTTTGTAGTTTTTCCCACATGGGTTACAAATTTTGTTAAAACGAAACATCTTACAGACATTTTTGCCAATAAAGATATTTTAAATGTAATTTTGTTGAATTTTACAGAAGGATTTATAAGGGTAATTATTTTCCTTGGTTATGTTCTGCTTATATCACAGATGGCGGAAATAAAGAGGATTTTTCAGTATCATGGTGCAGAACACAAGGTTATTTATAATTACGAATCAGGAAAACCTCTGACAGTAGAAAATGCAAGAACCTTCAGCTGCCGTCATCCCCGATGTGGTACAAGTTTTATAATTATGGTACTCATAATGAGCATTATTCTCCATGCTTTCTGGGGATGGCCTGTTCTCTGGGTGAGAATAGTCTCAAGACTTGTAATGCTTCCTGTTATAGCAGGGCTTGCCTATGAAATGACCAGGCTGGCAGGGAAGAAGAATCCTTTTTTTAGTGTTCTTGTTCGTCCCGGAGTATGGCTTCAGGTTCTTACTACAAGAAATCCTTCTGATGATCAACTTGAAGTAGCCATCAAGGCTTTTAAAGCAATTTTACCTGAAAGCTGTGCCGGAAATATTCCTTCTCCATCTGCTTCATGAAAAAAAGAATTTTTTCTCATTTCAGTCTGGGCTGTAAAGTAAACCAGGCAGAAATGGACAGCCTCCATAGATTATTGCTCCGGAATGACTGGCAGAAAGCCTTACCTTCGGAGAAAGCTGATCTCTGCATCATTAATACCTGTACTGTAACAAATATGGCAGACAGGAAATCCCGTCAAAAGATAAGAAGGGTTATAAATGATAATCCCGGCGCTTTTATTATAGTTACAGGATGTTATGCGGAAAACAGCAAAAAAGAAGTGGAACAAATTGAAGGTGTTAGCCTTGTTCTGGGAAATGAAGAAAAATTAGTTTTACCTGAAATTTTGAAAGAAAAATCCATAATTGAACATACTGTTCTGGATTCCGGTCATTCTGATTTTATACCTGAAGGAAGGACCAGGGTATTTCTTAAAATACAGGAAGGATGCGAAGATTTCTGCTCCTATTGCATAATTCCATATATGAGGGGAAAAATAAAGAGTGTTCCTTCCGGTGAAGTAATAGACAGGGTGAAAAATCTTTCTTTGAGCGGATATAAGGAGATTGTTCTGACAGGTATAAATCTCGGAACGTACGGCCGTGATACAGGAAACATAGATCTTACGGAATTACTCGAATTGATATGCACCACGACAGACATTGAGAGACTCAGATTAAGTTCCGTAGAACCTGATATAGGTGAACAGTTTCTGGATCTGTTTCAGAAATATAAAAATCTCTGCCCTCATCTTCACATTCCTCTTCAGCATGGACATAATAAAATACTTCAAGCTATGAACCGCCATTATACTGTAGAGCAATACAGGGAAATAATAAACATGGCAAGAAATAAAATCCCCGATCTTTCTGTTACTACAGATGTTATGACAGGTTTCCCCGGTGAAGAAGATGAACATTTTTATGCCACAAGAGATTTAATAGAAGAATTACAATTTACCAGACTTCATGTATTCTGTTATTCTCCGAGAGAAGGAACACCTGCTGCAGGATTCCCCGGACAGGTAGATGAAAAAGTCAAACAGGAAAGAAGCAAGCTTTTAATAAAAACAGGAGAAGCTATAGCGGAAAATGTTTATAAGAAATTTATCGGAAGAACTATGGAGGTTCTCTTTGAACATAAACCTGATAAAAAAACTGGTCTCCTCAAAGGCCTTACAGGAAATTATCTTTCTGTCCTCGCTCCGGGAGAAATGAATTTTGCAGGACAGATAACGAATGTAAAGATAAAAGGTATGAAAGATAAATTTTTATCGGGAGAAATTTTATGAGAAACGTGAAGGTTGAAGAGTGAAAAGAGTTATACTTTCTCATGCTTTGTTATGGCCATCCGGTCATGCCCGTCAGAGTAAAAAAATAATTTCTAAAAATCTATAATCAGTGAATATAATGTAATTTTCAACAGGAGTTACGCATTTTTGAAATAAAAATATCGATAAACCTATGGCATTCCCGCGTACGCGGGAATTTACTGTGATTTTACGAAAAAGCTTATGGAACCCAGCTTTCGCGGTGATGACAAACAATTAATACGTAACTCCTGTTCCAATAGATAATCCTCGCGTCACGCGTTACGATTCTCATAATTAAGAAGGAGTGAATAGTGACTAATGTGCTATCCTTTTCACTTTTCACTTTTCACTTTTCACTATAATGAAAATTTCTCTTACTTTTAAGAGGAAAGTAAGGAAATAGTATGGAATATTATAAAGGCTGAGAAAATTTCTCATACCATATAAAGAGGAGAATTAAAGGAAGTTATGGAAAAAACCGATGTGAAACAGAAACCTGAAGATTTATGGATAAAGTGTGAGCAATGCGGGGAAGTAATATACCAGAAGGATTTTATGGTTGAACTGAAGGTATGCCCTAAATGTGATCTCCATTATCCACTTAACGCTATGGAAAGAATAGATACCTTTTTAGATAAGGATTCCTTTAAGGAGATGGATGAACATTTATCTTCCCTTGATCCTCTTGAATTTGGCGAAGGTTACAGGGCTAAATTACTGAAAGACAGAAAACAAACCGGATTGAATGAGGCAATTGTAATAGGTACAGGCAATATTGGAAAGCACAGAATAGTGTTTGGCGTAATGGATTTCAGGTTTCGAGGTGCCAGCATGGGCTCGGTTGTAGGTGAAAAAGTAGCAAGAGCAATAGAAACTTCCCTGAAAGAAAAAATACCTGTTATACTTCTGTCAAGTTCCGGCGGTGCAAGAATGCAGGAAGGTATGTTTTCATTGATGCAGATGGCAAAAACCAGTGCTGCTGTTGGAAAATTGAGCGGAACAAATATACCTTATATATCCATACTGGCAAATCCTACTACTGCCGGTGTGGCAGCAAGCTTTGCTTCCCTTGGAGATATTATCATTGCGGAGCCGAAAGCACTTATAGGATTTGCAGGCCCCAGGGTTATAGAACAGACAATCAGGCAGAAACTGCCGCCGGGCTTCCAGAGAGCTGAATTTTACCTGGAACATGGTATGGTAGATATGGTTGTCCATCGTAAAGAACTCAGGGATACTGTCAAAAAATTACTTGATTTCTTAAGCCCTGTTGAGTAAAGGAGATTAACATGAAAGGTGAACTTCCAATAGAAAAACCGCTTCAGGAACTGGAAGCAAAGATTTTAGAACTAAAAAAACTATCTGCTCATGCAGATATAGATCTCTCTGCAGAAATAAACGCCCTGGAAGAAAAAGCCAGGAATTTTAAGAAAGACTTTTTCCAGAACCTTAATCCATGGGATAAAGTTAAAGTGGCAAGACATCCTCAAAGGCCTTTTACCCTTGATATTGTGGAAAGAGTTTTTCAGGATTTTACAGAACTTCATGGAGACAGAATTTTCCGCGATGATCCTGCTATAATAGGAGGCCTTGCCTTCCTTGACGGGCAGAGGGTTATGGTAATGGGACATCAGAAGGGAAGAGATACTAAGAAAAATCTTGCCAGGAATTTCGGCATGCCCTATCCGGAAGGATTTAAAAAAGCAGCAAGACTTATGAGAATGGCAGAGAAATTTTCTCTTCCTGTTATCTCTTTTATTGATACACCGGGAGCCTACCCGGGTATAGGAGCAGAAGAAAGAGGTCAGTTTGTGGCAATAGCGGAAAATCTCCTTCTTATGTCACGACTGAAGGTTCCTGTTATAGTTGTAGTCATAGGAGAAGGCGGAAGTGGAGGTGCTCTCGGTATAAGTGTGGGAGACAGAATTTTAATGCTTGAACATTCTATTTACTCTGTAATTTCACCTGAAGGATGTGCTTCTATTCTCTGGAGAGATGCCGGAAAGGCAGATGAAGCAGCAAAAGCATTGAAACTTACCGCCCAGGATCTCATAAAATTTAATATTATTGATGAAATTATACCGGAACCTCTTGAAGGTGCCCATACCGATGTTGATGTTACTGCAGAAAATATAAAAATCTCTGTAAAAAGAAATCTGGCAGAAGTAAAGAAACTGCCTGTGAAGAAAATTGTTGAACTGAGATATGAAAAATACAGAAAAATAGGGGTGTTTAAAGAAGGACGTGACGCGTGACGCGTAACGCGTGACGGGAGGTAAGATAAAAATCTTCATGATTTTTATAGGTACGAATATTAATTATATTCTGCAGTTATTGCAAATGCCTGTTCTCAGGCATAATCCACGCGTCACGCGTCACGATACTTAAGGAGAGGAAATGTACCACAGGAGAATTGCCGTAATGACTGCTGGCGGGGATTCACCCGGTATGAATGCAGCTATAAGAGCAATAGTGGTAAAAGCTATTGAGTATGGCTTCGAAGTACTTGGAATAAAACGAGGCTGGATGGGACTTCTGAATGAACAGATTGAAGATCTTGATATAAATTCCGTATCAGAGATATTGCCTCTGGGAGGAACCATACTCGGAACTTCAAGACAGAATCCTCTCAAACAGCCTGATGGTGAAAAAAAAGTTCTTGCCAATATAGAAAAAAATAAAATTAATGCTATAATTGTAATAGGAGGTAGAGACTCTCTTACAGTGGCAACTAAAATTGCCAGGGTAGGAGTTAATATAATAGGCATACCGAAGACTATTAATAATGATATAGCCTATACTGATTACTGTATCGGTTTTGACTCTGCCAGAGCGATTGTATGTGATTGTATTGACAAATTAAGTACAACTGCTTTTTCTCATCACAGGGTTATGATTATAGAAACAATGGGAAAA
The DNA here is from genome assembly GCA_029555925.1 of Bacillota bacterium. Next base: position 9,302 of record JAKPQU010000579.1, on the reverse strand, counting down.
GAAACAGGATGGATTGCTCTCCTTGGCGGACTATCAGGCGGTGCAGACTGGATATTGATCCCTGAGGTTGAATTTGATATAGAAGCAGTATGCAAACAGCTTTATAAAAGGCGTACGTCAGGGAAGCATTTCAGTGTTATAGTTGTAGCAGAAGGCGTAGTTTTGCCGAATATGAAGAAAGAAATTCTGGATATTAAAGACGAATTCGGGCGTCCCAGATATGATCTTCGTAATGTTGGAAAAGCTCTTGGCACCTATATTGAGGATTCTACTAATTTTGAAACAAGGGTCACGGTACTTGGTTATCTCCAGAGAGGAGGTATACCTACGTCTTATGACAGGATACAGGCCACTCATCTTGGTATAGCTGCAGTAGAAACGGTAAAGGATAGAATGTCCGATGTAATGCTTGCCTATCAGGGCAATAAAATCTGTCGTGTAGATATGGAAGATGCTCTTATAAATTCTCCCAAAGTAGTAGATCTGGAACTCTATGAGGAAGCCAGGCTATTTTGTGATATTTAACAGAGGAGCAGGCGATGAAAAAAAGTAAAAAAAGATTTTATTATACAGTATTATTATTAAGTCTTTTTAGTATATTAACTGTCAACCTGATCATGGTTCTTAACAGAACCTCCATAGAAGCTGACAAAATGGATAAGAAAATATGTCAGATGGAAAATAATATAGATAAATTACGGGAAGAGAACGGGGCCTTAAGAAAACAGATAGGGCAGCTAGAAGATGGAGAATATATAGAAAAGATAGCAAGAGAAGAGCTTGGAATGGTGAAAAATAACGAAATAGCTCTTGTTGAAATAAACAGCGGGCAAAAAAATAATATAGCAGATAATATAGAAGGAAGGGAGGGGACACAGTCTATAAGAAGAACACCAAGTACTATAGAACTTTCAAAGAAAAGTGTAAAAGATTTTTTCGATAAGCTCTTTAACTCTATAAGTATAAAAGAGTAATCTTGACATGAATGTAGGGCTAAAGTATAATGGATATTCACTTAACATATAGAAAAATAATTTTCTATTAAAAGTGTTTTATACAGAAGAAAGGATTGTGCTAGAAAGGTGTCCCTGGAAATAGGAGTAATTGTAGAAGGAAAAGTTGTAAGTATAACTAAATTTGGAGCTTTTATTGAACTTCCCAACGGTCAGACAGGCCTTGTTCATATATCTGAAATTTCTTCGGAATATGTAAAGGAAGTCAAGGATTTTCTTAAAAAAGATGATAAGGTAAAAGTAAAGGTAATAGGGAAGAATAAAAAGGGGAAATTTGATTTATCTATCAAACAGGCCAAATTACCTGAACCGGGACAGGAAAAACCTGTTCAGAAAAAAAAGTTCAGACCTTCAGGTGATGGTGAGACAAGATCAAATGTCAGTCAGAGTGTTTCAAGAAAACCGGGTGTGAATTTTGAAGAAAAACTTGCCCAGTTTTTGAAGGATAGCGAAGAAAGGCAGCTTGATCTTAAGAAGAATACTGAGGCTAAGAGAAGTAAAGGCCGTTATAATAGATAGAATCAAATTTATTTTTTTACCTGTTGAATTTCTTAACTGTTTTTTAGTGGTAAGTATAAAAGAGCAGGGGGTGAGATTTTAGGAGTTAAGAAGGTTTGTATGTAAATTTTTTTCATGCAAATAAGACTCTATAAAAAAGTACTCCTGTGAAGATGCTCTCCACATGTTAATGAAGGGAGATAATAATTTATAATGGGTAGTATATTTTTTATTGCAGCAGAAAGCGATATAGTCCTTCCACCCCTGAATTCAAATCAATATGGCATTCTTATAGCTGTGCTTTTGTCAGCATTTATAGCGCTTGCCTATGGAGGATGGATTGTATTCAGTGTTAGAAAAGCAGATAAAGGCTCAGATGCAATGCAGAATGTGGCGAAGGCAATTCAGGAAGGAGCCAATGCCTATCTTAATCGTCAGGCAAAGACGATGTTTGTATTTGTTGTTATTATGACTCTTATTCTCGGTTTTATGTACTGGAATGTTTATGCAGAATTGCCTAACAGGCTTGCTCTGACAATAGGTATTTCAATAGCTTTTTTCCTGGGAGTTCTTGCTTCTTACGGGGCAGGACGTATGGGTATGTGGCTTGCCGTTCAGGGAAATTTGAGGGTTGCCGTGGCAGCTCTGAAAAGTTTTAAAGGAGCTCTTGAAGTTGCTTTTAATGCAGGAACGGTATCGGGTATGTTTACGATAGGTCTTGGCCTTCTTGGAGCTACTATTATATTTCTCATCTTTAAAGAAAATGCCATGAAAGTTCTTGTAGGATTTGGATTTGGCGGTTGTTTGGCTGCTCTCTTTATGAGGGTAGGCGGAGGAATATTTACAAAGGCAGCAGATGTAGGAGCAGATCTTGTCGGTAAGGTTGAAAAATCTATTCCTGAAGATGATCCCCGTAATGCTGCAGTAATAGCGGATAATGTTGGAGACAATGTGGGAGACTGTGCCGGTATGGCTGCCGATGTATTTGAAAGCTATGAAGTAACACTTGTAGCAGCAATTATACTCGGAGCAGGCGCCTATCTCGGTTTTGTCGATAAATTCGGAACAGAACTGGCTTCTTCTATGACCCTTGCTCTTATACTCTATCCTCTCCTTGTAAGAGCTGTAGGAGTATTTGCCTCAATTCTTGGCACATGGTTTGTTAAAGGCACTGAGGATATGAAAGATCCTATGGTTCCTATTACAACAGGTTTTCTTGTGTCGGCAGGGGCAGCTCTTGTCGGATGCGGTGTTGTGAATTATGTATTCTTAAATTTCACCACAACCGGTGCTCCTGAATGGTGGCGTTTTTTTGCTGCCACTGCAGCAGGTGTTTTTCTGGCAGTAATTATACTGTATCTTACCAATATGTATACCCATATTGATAAAGGCCCTGTCTCTGAAACGTCAGCTTCGGCCAAAACCGGTTCTGCTACTTTGCTGCTTACAGGCCTTGCCCATGGTATGCAGAGCAGTGTGTGGGCTATCATTGTTATAGCCGGATGTGTGGAAGCTTCTCTACTGATATTTAACGGCTATCCTGCACTTCAAATGTATGGAGTTGCACTTGTAGGGCTTGGACTTCTTACTACGACTGGTTATATTCTTGCCATGGATACATACGGCCCCATTACAGATAATGCAAACGGTATATTTGAAATGTCCGGTGCTCTGAAGGAAGGCGGCGGCGAGAATAAAAGAGCCCATGAAATTGTAGCAAAACTGGATGCCATAGGAAATACTACAAAAGCACTCGTGAAAGGTCTTGCTATTGCCACAGCCGTAATTGCTGCCACATCACTCTTCAGTTCTTTTGTGGAAGAGGCCGGGCTAATGCCAATGAATATTGGTTCAATAACAAAGGAAAAATTAGAGTTTATAGGAATACAGGTTAATCAACCGGGGGTATTTATAGGGCTTCTTATAGGCGGAGCAGTTCCTTTCCTTTTCTCTGGAATGGCCATAAATGCTGTCGGAAGAGCTGCTTCTATGGTAGTGGAAGAAGTAAGACGTCAGTTTAGAGAAATCGACGGTATAATGGAAGGAAAGAACAAACCTGAATATTCAAAATGTGTTGATATCTGTACTACAGCAGCACAGAAAGAACTTATAGGCCCTGCCATACTGGGTATATTTACACCTATCCTTGTAGGTTTTGCTTTTGGTGTTACTGCTCTTGGAGCATTTCTTGCAGGTTCCATACTTACAGGTCAGCTTATGGCTGTTTTTATGTCCAATACCGGTGGTATATGGGATAATGCAAAGAAGAAAATAGAAGAAGGTTTTCTTGGAGGTAAAGGCAGTGAACCTCATAAGGCAGGTGTGGTAGGTGATACAGTGGGAGATCCTCTTAAGGATACTGCAGGCCCCGGATTAAATCCTCTTATAAAGGTTATGAACCTGGTAGCTATTTTGATAGCTCCTGTTGTAATAGCTCCTTCAACGGGTTTAAGGATTGGCGTAATAGCTGTTGCACTTATAGCACTGGCTATTTCTGTATGGATGAGCAATAAAAGTAATGTAATTATAGAAGAAAAGTCTGCTTAAGTTATTGCAAAGTTAAAATCTATATGATATAATTACAAGAATTTCAATAGCCGGGGTGGCGGAAATGGTAGACGCAGAGGACTTAAAATCCTCCGGGCCTTAAAGCCCATACCGGTTCAAGTCCGGTCCTCGGCAGAATAGACAGGGAAGATTAAAAACATTACCAGGATAATCAGTCCTGGTAATTTTGTTTATGTGATCCTGTTAGCAACCATAACCTGTTCGTTCACAACGAATTATGAGAATCTGTTCCTACCGTCACGCGTAACGCTTTATGCGTCACGATTCTCATATAAATTCAGATCGATTTTCCTGTACCCGTACCACATAGAAGGAGTATTAAAACTATATCCTATATCTCCATTTTTATCTATTCCTATAATTCCACAACTGCAATTTGCCCGGGTAGCCTCACCTACTGCAATCTGTACTGCTTCCGAAGCAGGATAGTCTTTCATTAACTCTACCGCTCTTTTTGTAAGAAATTGTTTTATGATTGCTTCCCCATGTCCTGTGGCAGATGCTCCTCCGTATATGGACGCATAGGTTCCTGCTCCCATTATGGGAGTATCTCCTACTCTGCCATATAATTTTAACCATATACCCCCTGTAGACGTAGCAGAAGCAATATTACCTTTATTATCAATGCATACTGCTCCTACAGTGCCGTATTTTTCTCTGTTTTTATAATAGTTATTACTGAATTGTTTGAGCTTTTTCCAGTATCTTAATTCTCCACTGTCTGTTTCATCTCTCTCAATAGAATCTCTGAGTTCTTTCCATCTTTTTTTTCTTCCTTCCGGGATGGCGGTAAATTCAGGGAAACCTGTAATACGGGCAAAATCCACTGCACCTTTACCATTTAATATGAGATGGTCAGTTTCTTCCATTACCTTTCTTGCCACACTTACAGGATTTTTAACGCCGTAAATAGATGCTACAGAACCGAAATTCCCATCGCCTGTCATTATAGAAGCATCCATTTCTGCAATTCCATCATAATTAAGAACAGAGCCATATCCTGCATTGAATATTTCTTCGTCTTCCATCATATTTACGGCTCTTTCTACTATGTCAATAGCTGTAAGATTTTTATCTCTTATAATTTCTGTTATCTCATCCAGGATTCTTTCTATAATTTTATTTCCTTCTTCTTCTCTTGTTTTATCTATTTTGCCGGCTCCGCCGTGAATTATTATACAGGTCATTTTCTCTCTCCTTATTTGTTTACAATTTCATGTGGTAAACAGGGTCTGCAGAATATGCCATAAACTTTTTCTCCCTGGAAATAATAGTAATCATTGGGAGAGTATTTTGTGAAAAAATCTAACAGACTGTCCAGTTTTTTACCCTGAATATCTTCAGGTGCATATTCCCCTGACAGTTTTTCAAGATTGACTATATCCTTACATGTCCACATAGTAGCTTTCCGTGTACAGTGTTCTATATAGTCAGGCACATTATATACTGTAATGGAAATTTTTTGAGGTCTGTAAGGTTCTGAGACACCTGCTGTATAGTCTTTTAATAGAGTATATATATCATTTAATTCCTTCCGGTCATTATCATAAAAATTTATTGTTTTGCTGTTTTTATCTATATTGACAGTCAATGAATAGGAAATATTTCTTTTCTCTTTTTTTTGATTCTTTAGAGTGAAAAATTTTTTTTCTTCTATAATAAGTTTTAACAGATCCTGTATATTTTTTTCCTGTATTATTGTTTTTTTCATTATCGGGTAGTTAATAGTATCCGGAGAAGCGTAAATTTCCTTTTTCCCTCCTTCAATTCTGTATATTAATGTTCTATTTCCATAGAGACAGAAGTCAGTCATATTTGATAAAACTACCTGCTTGGGAGTCAGGTTTGAGCGGTTTATCTCTGCTTTTATTATAATACTCGCCGGTCTGCAGGAATATTTAATTGCAGGTACAGGGACAGGAGACGGGTCTGCCTTTGTGCCAGTATTACACCCATAACAGGTGATAGATAATAATATTAATATAAACACATATTTTAACATAATTTTTCTCCTTTTCATTTGCTGTGAGCTGACCATTATTATAGTTAGTTTCATAACTATCCATAAATAATGACCTCGTGATGCGTAAAGCGTAATGGGTGATGCACAGGGATTAAACCCGCGTTACGCGTTACGCGTCACGACAACTTAAATTCTAATAGGTTATGAAATACACTATATTATTTATGCTCACCTCAGTATATTGTGCTTATCTTAATAATATCCTGCATTTCTAGAAAATTTTAGCTGGAAAATCAGGATTATTTATGCTATAATTTCGGCAAATAGTAATAATCCGGAAGGAGAAACTTTAAGTGGTAGCTTTAATAGGATTTGTTGTAGTAATAGGCTCTGTACTTGGAGGCTTCCTTATGGTAAAGGGTAATGTACTTACATTGATTCAACCAAATGAATATATAACGATAGCAGGTGCTGCTATAGGAGGCCTTATTGTAGGTACTCCCGGTACCCTCCTGATTTCTCTTGTAAATAAAATTAAAAAAATATTTATTGCAAAACCTATGTCGAAAAATACTTTTTTAGATCTTTTGAAGATTCTTTTTGAACTTTTTGATCTGGGACGTAAGGATGGTTTGCTTGCTCTTGAAAGTCATGCAGAAGAACCGGAAAAAAGTGCGCTTTTTCAGAAATATCCTTCTGTAGCTGCCAACAGGGAAGCAGTCGAGTTTCTATGTGATTCTATGAAGATGCTCGTAGGAGGAGCAGGGCCACATGAGCTGGAAGAACTTATGGAATTGAGTGTAGAAGTAAAAGAGGAGGAAGCCCATAAATTTTCCGGTATGCTTCAGGGGGTTGGAGATTCACTCCCCGGTCTCGGCATTGTCGCAGCAGTTCTTGGAATAATTATAACAATGGGTTTTATGGGAGAAGGTGCAGAAGTAGTGGGGCACCATGTAGCCTCGGCTCTTGTCGGAACTTTTCTGGGCGTTCTTTTAGCCTATGGTTTTGTCGGACCTCTGGCAAATAATGTTGGAATACAGGGAGAGTTAGAACTTCAATATATGGCCTGTATAAAACATGGACTTGTTGCTTTTTCAAAAGGTAATACGGCAGCTGTTTCCGTAGAATTTTCAAGAAGATCCATATTCAGTGACTACAGACCGAGTTTTAAAGAGGTGGAAGAAGCCTGTAAAGCACTGAGAAGTGCTGCTAAATCAGAATAGGGTGTGCTATGTCTAAAGAACAGCCAATAATTATAGTTAAAAAAAAGAAGAAAGGTCACGGAGGCCATCACGGAGGAGCATGGAAAGTGGCTTATGCCGATTTCGTTACAGCTATGATGGCACTGTTTATTGTTCTGTGGATTTTAGGACAGAGTGAAAAAGCTCAGAAAGCTGTTTCTTTTTACTTTAATCATCCTGATTTATATATGGCCAATCCAAAAGCCTTTGAAGAGGCATTTATAAAAAGTCTTGATGAAGCTTATGGCACTACCGGCACTGGTTCAGAACAAACTCCTGCTCCTCCTACTGAAAAACCTGAAGCTTCTCCTACTGTTGACCCGAAAGAAGCAAGTAAGCAATTGATGGAAACAGTAGCTAAAGAAATTAAGAGTAAAATTTCTTCCCTGCCGGAATTTAATAATATCAAAGATAAGGTTACAATAGAGGTATACCCTGATTCTGCCGTAATAGATCTGATGGAACCTGAAGGAACATATTTTTTTGAACTGGGGGCTTCCAGTATGAAACCACAGGCAAGAAAACTTCTTACTATTATTACAAAAGAATTAAACAGACTCAGTAATAAGATAATTATAGCAGGACATACAGACAGCAGACCTTTTGTTTCAGGAGGAAGAACCTATACCAACTGGGAATTATCGGCAGATAGAGCCAATAATGCCCGCAGAATAATGGAAGAAGCAGGTTTTGACCCTAAAAAAATAGTCGAAATCAGGGGAAATGCTGACAAAGATTTAAAATATCCTGATAAACCTAATAGTCCTGCTAATAGAAGGATAACTATAAGGGTCCTTTTTGAAGATAAAAAAGATAATAATGCGATAAAAAGTAAAGGAAATATAAAAGAAGAATCAAGAGATAAAAATTCTCACCATTAGAACTATTTTTTTATTCATAGAACTATTTATTCCTCTTTTTCCTACTTCTTTAGATGGAGATAATTTTAAGAAACCCTTTTGTAATAAGCAGTTGCATCCGTGATATACCGGCCTTTTATTACTTGTGTTTTGGGTAATAATTATCTATAATTAATATAGAAGATAATACAGTCAGGAGGTATACTATGTTTTTTCAGTGTTCCTGGTGTGGCACTTTTTTCCTGAATGATATTACGCTGAGCGGGCCTGGCCCGTTAAATACCAGCATGTCCCATGGGATTTGCTGTAAATGCAAAAGTGATATGGAAAATTCTTATTTTTCAGAAAAAGAAGCAAACTCTGCTCCAAAGATCGCAGTTCTTTCATGATATATTTAACGGGGGTCGTTTAGATAAGAGTAATTTTTGTATTTTTTGAGCAGGTAATTTCGGTATAAAATATGTTAACGTGGCTTTTCAGATAAGATGAATCGCTGGATTTTTTGAACAAGTACTTCCGGTGTAAAAGGTTTTTTTACATAATCATTACATCCCGCCTCAATAGCACTTATTACATCTTTCTTTGTGTCAAGACAGCTTATAGCTATTACAGGTATATGTCTTGTTTTCGGATCTCGTTTTAATATACCTATAGCATCTACACCGTTTAAACCGGGAAGCAATATATCCATCAATATAAGGTCAGGTTTCTCCTGTAATGCTTTATTTATGCCGCTCCTGCCATCAGTAGCTTCAATTATTCTGTAACCTTCTACATTCAGTATGGTTTGAACCATAAGCCTTACTATAGAATTATCTTCTACTATCAGAATGAGAGCACCTTTCCTTCTGTGTTTTTCTTCTATCTGTATTTCTTCTGTTTTTGTCGGAACAGACATGGAAGTCTCCGCAGAGACTTCCTGTGATGTTTTTTTATCTAAAAATTTTTTCCCGCATCTCTCACATGCACTGGCACCGGGACTATTGTTAAATGAACAGAGATTGCATAACATATATATTAATTCCTTACACACCGGGTTATTACTACATAATCATGACCGGGGTTATAGATGACCATATGTAGTTATTTCCTGACAACTCCTTGGTACCGCTACAGGTAATTAATAACCATTTATCAGTTTCTGCCTGACAGGCTCTTA
>JAKPQU010000571.1 GCA_029555925.1 Bacillota bacterium | reverse complement strand
TACGTTTTAAATCCCGATCCGCCCGCAGTAAAACCTGAGAAGGAGAAATTTAATTTTCTGGGAGAATGGACGGCTTTAAATCCCGATCCACCCGTAGTAAAACCTGATGAAGAGAAAAAAGGTAAGAAGAAATAAATTATTTAGATAAACCTGTCTCTACATAATTTTTATCTAATGTTTTCATTTTCAAACTTTTTCTATACCTTTAAGTTGCCGTGACGCGTAACGCGTGACGGGTTTAATCCCTGCGCATCACGCATTACCCATTACGAGGTCATTATTTATAGATAGTTATGCAACTATAATAATAGTAAAAATAGAAGTGCCTGCACTTCTATTTTTATGTAGGAAATAAACAATAAAGTAAAAATATGATAAATGGAAAATCTTTTATAGAATTACAGGCTCTCAGTAAAACCTATCCGGAAGGCAGGATTGACAGAACTGTTCTCAGAGATATTACGGCAACCGTAAACAGAGGTGAAGTAATAGTACTCCTGGGAAGAAGCGGTTCAGGCAAGTCTACCCTTTTAAATCTTCTCTGCGGTATAGATCTTCCGTCATCAGGTCATGTATTTATAAATAATATAAATATTACGGGACTATCAGAACATGAAAGGACACTCTTTAGACGGAAACACATTGGATTTATATTTCAATTTTTTAATCTTATTCCAACCCTTACAGTGGAAGAAAATCTCATGCTGCCTCTGGAATTAAACGGCCTTACGGGAAAAGAAGAAGAAAAAAAAGCCTTTGAAATTCTGGAACAGACAGGCCTTTCAGACAGGAGAAAAAGCTATCCTGACCGGCTTTCGGGAGGTGAGCAGCAGAGGGTTGCCATAGCGAGAGCTTTATCTCATGACCCCATGTTGATACTTGCAGACGAACCTACGGGAAATCTGGATTTCGAAACGGGACAGCAAATATTATCCATTCTTAATGACCTGACAGGGAAATCGGGTAAAACTATGATTATGGCAACTCACAGCAAAGAAATGGTTTGTTCATGTTTCAAGAAAGCCAGATTACTTACCCTGAACGGCAAGGGATGTATAGAGGAAATTTTGCAGTAATAATCATGTTCGTGACGCGTAACGGGTGACGCGTGACGGGAGGAGCATAATTGCTATATTACATACAAGGAGTCATAAATATGGTGAAAAGAAATAAATTATTCTGTATTTTATTGCTTTTGCTGCTCATATTCAGCACAAATAATTTACAGGCAGATGAATGTAAAAAAGTAAAACTGAACAACGGAACTCTGTGGGTAAGCAGTTCTGATGAATATAAATTATGTGCTTATCAGGCCTATGAACAGGCAACTGTGAGCCTCGAAAAAATTGTAAAAGATAAAAAACCTGACAGATGGTGTGTCGTGATGGATATAGACGACACAATACTCAGCACTGTCAACCATATAATAGGTCTTGAAGAAAGAGGGGAAAAATATTCTGTCGAAGAATGGATAGAATGGTATAAAAAGAATGAATCATTACCTGTTCCCGGTGCGGTAGAATTTACGCAGACAGTAAAAAAACTCGGAGGCAAGGTAATACTGATTACCAATACTCAGCCTCAATTGAGAGAACTTACATTAGATAATTTAAAAAAGTTCGGATTTAACTATGATATGTGCCTTATGCTGACAGGTCCCTATGAACAGGATAAAAACAAGATATTGAGAGTAAAAGATGTGGCAGATGGTACTATAAAAGGTTATCCTGAATACGGGAATAGAGGCCCGCAGAATATTCTTATGAGGATAGGCGATTCAGCTCATGACCTTTATGATATAACAGAATATAAATTTGAAGATATAAAAGACAGGATAGGAAAAGATCTCATCATAATACCCAATCCTATGTACGGAAACTGGTTCCATAGCCAGGATGACTGTACGGAACAGGTAATATCTGTAACAGAAGGTAAAGAGTTTACCATAACACTCGATTCAAATCCTTCTACCGGATATAAATGGGAATTACAGAAGCCGGACGAAACAATGGTTAGTTTCGTTTCCTGTAAATATTCCAGAAAAGACAATCTTCTTCCCGGCTCAGGGGGAAGAGAAATATGGACACTTAAAGCCATAAAGAAAGGAAAAACTGTTATTTCTTTTAAATATGCCAGACCATGGGAAAAAGATGAATTTTCATCTGAAGGGAAATCTTTTTTTATTCTTATAAAATAGTGAGTCATGAGGCGTGAGTCGTGAGCAGGCGTATACCACGCGTCACGCATTACGCGTCACGCATTTACGAAAATACCTGGCATTTTCCACCAGATTGTTACTGTGTCTGAACAGGCCTCCCCCTATAAGATAAATCACATCACTTCCGTAAAACCCGGTCATATCAGGTATATTTTCAAAGGTCATTCCGCCGCCGGGACAGGGGAATATGGCTTTTATATGCCCCATAGGTACAGAACAACCCAGAAGAATCTCTTTACATGCTCCTTTCGAGAAAGAGAAACGCCCGCCGAAATTGGGATAAATTGTGGCATCTGCTCCTGCAAGCCTGGCAATCTGACCGAAGAGAGCATAATGAGAAAATCCGTTTTGACTTAATACAAAACTTCCCTGAAAGGCAGGATGGTTAATCACAGGGAGTGAAAATCTATCATCATCTGCAAGGTCTTTCATTGTGTCAAATCCCGTAAGGCCCGGAGCTACAAGAATAGCACCGGCACCTGCTTCTTTAGCAAATGTTACCCTTTTATAAAGTTCCTTTAATGGAGCGGTTACATTCGGTACATAAATAGATTTATACCCTGTTTCCCTGTTTGCTTTTTCCACGGCTTTTGCACACAATGCCACTCTTTCTTCAAACGGAGCAAAGGGCTGATTGGTTAGGCCATGATCGTCCTTTATAATATCAATTCCTCCGAGGGCAAATTGATAAGCAAGAAAAGCCAGACCCTCTGAGGAAAGCCCGACAGGTTTAAGAGCAGTAGATAGCAGAGGCCTTTCCTCTATATGCATTAATTTTCTGAGTCCTGCCACACCGAATCTTGGCCCTTTAAAGATCTCAAGCAACCTGTCGGAGATATTAAAAGATTCTACATAAATGCCCGGCTTCAGACTGATATTTCCGAACAGTACATTCAGAAACTGTGTAAATTCAAATGACGTTGTTTCTACAGGGTAGGCTATGACTGCTTTAAATATGTCAGATTTTCCGGAGACTTCTTCTGCAGCATATCTGTCAAAAGATATTATTTTTCCTGTAATATTATTCTTAAAATATTCTGTCAGAAGATCTTCGGGAAATTCAACAGTCTGTTCCAGACATATATCTTTTGCTTTAGCCATTGCAGACTCTTCGTCCCCGGTCAGTCTGTATGTTACAGAAAAATATTCTCCCGACATATGATAATCAGATATTTTGTAAAAGATTTCCATAATTAAAATGCCTCTGATCTTGCTTTACAGTGTAAAAAATTTCCATAATTACTGGCCTGAGCATAAGCATATAATAAAAAGTTTCATCCCGTCACGCGTTACGCGTTACGCGTCACGAGAACATAAAAGATTTCCATCAATTAAAGTGCTTCTGCTTTCGCTTTGCTGTGCATGGGAGCCACATATATTTCTCTCAGATCTTCTTCTGTTATGCCAAAAGACGTATTGAAGATTTTTTCCACTGTATTTATAAGAGCCATTGCATCTATTTCATATTCTCTCATAAGATAGGTTTTACTCGCCCCGTGGGCAAAGGTATCTTTAAGACCAATCCTTACAAGTTTCTTCCCTGTTCCCTCTTCTGCCATTTTTTCTGCTATAATAGTTCCCAGACCGCCGATAATCGTATGGTTCTCCATAGTAATCACACAGTGTTTTGTATTCTCTATGGCCTCCAGAACAGACATGTCATTGAATGGTTTAAGAGTGGAAATATGCATATGCTGAACAGAGATACCATGTTTCTTTAAAGCCTCTGTTGCCCTCATGGCTTCTTCAGTACATATGCCGCTCGAAAGAACTGTAATATCATTACCTTTAGAGATGGTTCTCGCCTGTCCGAAAACCATAGGGCTGTCAAAAATACGGGGTATCTCTCCCCGTAACATTCTTATATAAACAGGCCCCTTTACGGCATGGGCTACATCCAGTACAGATAATACATCAGAAGCATCGCCGCACTCCAGAACGGTCATATTTGGAAGTGATCTCATAACAGAAATATCTTCTATTGCCTGGTGAGTAGCTCCTCCCGGAGTCATTATACCGGGTAAAAAGCCGAACATCCTTACAGGAAGGTTGGGATATGCCACAGACATGGCAATCTGATCATAGGCCCGTCTGTAAAGAAATACACCGAATGTATGGACAAAAGGTGAAAATCCTTCCCGTGCCATACCGCCGGCA
>JAKPQU010000567.1 GCA_029555925.1 Bacillota bacterium | reverse complement strand
TTGTAATTCCAAGAGACTATAATTCAGCTATATATATAAAGGACTTGGGCCTGGAGTCCCTGAGCATGGAAGCTCTAGATGCCCCCGCTATAATCCGTTAGGATTTAGCGGGGGGAGCGGTCACTTCAAAAAGGTGCTTATTAATCTAAAAGTTTCTTCTCTCTGGGGAAATAATGCTACAAGGGTAACATGACCGGCAGATATGACATGGTAATCCACAGGGCCTCCGGCAAGTGAATTAATAGCCTTTGCTGATTTTTCCGGGAATACATGATCAAATTCTGCCACAATATTCAGCACCGGACATACTATGTTTTTGAGATCTGCCGGCTTCCCGTTTATTTTAAACTCTCCTTTTGCAAGAAGATTTTCCTGATAGAGTTCACCTATGAATTTTCTGAATACCTGTGCCGGAAAAGGTATTTTATCATTTATCCACTGATCGAGAGCTCTGTAATAAAATAAGAAATTATCGTCCAGAACATTGTTATAAAGTTTTTTATATCTTTCCACAGTGGCTTTTACATCCAGGAATTGAAAACATGAATGAATGAAGTCTGCAGGTATTGTATTCCCGAAGGAATCCACAACTTTATCTATATTCATATGTTCTTTTTTTGTCCACAGTGCGAGAATTCCTGCGTCCTGAAAATCTACAGGCGTTGTGAGACACACGAGTTTATTTATCTGTTCTTCATAAAGAGATGTATAAATACATGCAAGAGTTCCTCCCAGGCACTGGCCGAGCATATTTATTTTCTTTTTTCCCGTTAATCTGGAAACTTTTCTTACGGCTCTTCTCATAAAGGTATCTATATAGTAATCAAAAGTGAGATGGCCATGTTCGTCTCCCGGTATGCCCCAGTCAAGAAGATATGTGTCTATCCCGTTTTCTACAAGATTTTCTATGAGGCTGTGACCTTTTATGAGATCCATTATATAATATCTGAGTATAAGAGAAGGAATTATCAGTAACGGCGTGTCATGGAGTTGTTCTTTTACAGGCCTATATCTGTAAAGTTTCAGCGAACTTTCTTCATAGACAGTTTCTTTAGGAGTTGAGGCAAGATTTAATTCTTTTATTCTTTTATCCATATCCTCTCTTTTTGCCATCATAGATTCCTGGATAATCTTTGCATATTTCAGATTCTTTTCTTCGAATTGTTTTGCTTCGTCAGGTATCATTGTGTTCTCCTTTCTTTTATAATCGTGAGACGTGAGATGTGAGACGTAATTTTATACTCTCACGATTGACTATTCACTGTTCACGACTCACCATATCTTCTCCTCACCGGCATCTTTCTTCATTGAACTTTTTATTTCACCTATCTCATCAGCTAAATCTTCTATCTTTTCTTCGAGATCCAGTAATTTTGATTCTATTTTCTGGAGATACTGGAGAATTTTCGCACTATCTTCCCTTGTAGGCATATTCAGTTTTTCTAGATAATTTTTCATCATGTCATCATTTTTTTTCTTACCCTCGAGACCTGCTTCTACTCCTTTACTGATATTTGCCAGAAATGACGGGTTCTGTATAAGTTCATTCATTTTTTCTATAAAGGTTTTTTCCATCTGTTCATAAAACTGTTTCCCGAATTGTGTGGGATCCATAAATTGTTTCCCGAACTGTGACGGATCCATAAACATAATACTGGCTGCCTCCTTAATAAATAAAATTATAGATCGAAAATTTTACCGGGATTTAAGATATTATGGGGATCAAAAGATTTCTTTATATCCTTCATAAGTCTTAACAGTGTACTGTCTGTAAATATATTCATATATTCTTTTTTTACGACACCTATGCCATGTTCGCCTGAAATTTTTCCTCCTCTACTTATGGCATCATCATGAATTTTTCTTCTTATTTTTTCATATTTTTCTTCCCAGTCAGGGATAAGCTCTCCTCTAAGATTTATCTTCGCCATGTGGGTGTGGAGATTGCCGTCTGCGGCATGACCGAAGGTTGGAAGCCACATGTCTTCTTCTTTTTCTATTTCTTCCACCCGTTTCAGATGAGGTTCAATCTGATTTCTCGGAAGAACTATATCCAGAGCTTCTATTGTTACGGATTTCAGTGCCTCATAGACCAGGCTTCTGATCTCCAGAATTTCTTCCTGTTTTTCCCTCTCTTCTGCAACAAAAACATCCAGTGCTTCATAATTTATGCATATATCTGAAATCTTAAGACTGGATTTTTCAATTTCTTCCATGTCTTCTCCTTCTAAAATAATAAGGAGATAAACGTCGCCGGTTTTTACAGGCCACGATTTATTCAGATAATCTTTCGACATATTGATGAGTCTGCTACTTATAAATTCTATTGAAAGAGGAAGAATGCCTTTACAGAGTATTTCCGGCACACTTTTCAGGGCTTTAGATACACTGTCAAATGGGATAACAAGGGTAAGAGATGCTGCGGGAAGAGGCATAACACTGAAGGTTGTTTCAGTTACAATGCCGAGAGTACCTTCTGAGCCGATCATAAGATGAAGGAGATTATATCCAGAACTGTCTTTAAGGAGTTTCCCGCCTAACCTGACAATATGTCCGTCAGGGAGGACTACTTTCAGTGCTCTTACGAAATTTCTTACTGTGCCATATTTAACTGCCCTTGCTCCTCCTGCATTTGTACATACTATGCCTCCTGCAGTGGCACTTTCTTCTCCCGGATGGGGAGGGAAAAACATATTTTTTTCCTTTAATTTTTCTTTCAGTTCCCTTAGTGTAAAGCCTGATTCCATTGTAGCCATAAGATTTTCTTCATCAAGTTCCAGAAATTTATTCATTTTTTCAAGACTTATTACAATACCGCCGAAAAGCGGAATGGCTCCTCCTGCAAGTCCCGTGCCTCCACCTCTTGCCAGAACAGGTATGTTATATTTATTTGCTAATTTCAAAATTTCCGAAATCTCTTCTGATGTCTCCGGTTTTACTACGGCTTCAGGGTAATGTTTTAAATGGGGTAATACTGTTTCATCATGGGAATAATCTTCCATTTTATCTTTTTCCGTAATGATATTTTTTGCCCCCAAAATATGTTCAAGTTCCTTAATAATGGTTGGATTAATTCTGTTATACATATATCCTCCTTCAGTGAGCGGTGAGTGGCATGTGAAGTATATATTTTCCACAGTACCTGCGGATTTTTTATATTACTTTTTGGAATTACTCTCTATTATGGTTTATATAGTTAGTTTCATAACTATCCATAAATAATGACCTCGTAATGCGTAAAGCGTAATGCGTGATGGGCATGGATTAAATCCGTCACGCGTCACCCGTCACGCGTCACGACGACTTAAATTCTAATAAGTTATGAAATACACTATAATTTAATCACTTCAGTAATAATCCTGCTAAAGAAAAAAACATTCTGAAAATTAATTTTCAGAATGTTTTTTTTCTTCACCAATGCCAATTTATTAATTGTCCCTTTCTTCCGTCACGCGTGACGCGTTACGCGTCACGATTAATATATTTGAGACAGTTATTAACAGCCCTTCTCTGGCTATTAACCGTTGAAAGCAATTTTTCCTCCTGAACCGCTGATAAGATATCCCATAGATTGTGCTTTCATCTTTGCAAATATGTCAGGCAGTTCACCTTTTGTCTTTTCTGCCACCTGAATCGCTTCCATTGCATCTATTACTCCCGCACCCTGTGAAGTCTTCGGCTTCCCCATATCATCGGCAGTTTTTGTAAGAATATCTTTAACCTGAGACGGAGAAAGTTGCGGGTTTATTTCAAGCATATCTGCAATTATGCCCGCCGTGAGCGGTGTTGCCATGGAAGTGCCCTGCATACTGATATAATTATCATCTATACTGTTAATGTTAAGTTTTGAGAAGGTTTTATCCCAGAATTTCCTCAGTTCAGCATCTGACTTACCGGTAACCAGTTCCGGGTTCATGCCAAAATTTTCATAGAGAACCGGCGGTAAGATTCTCAATTTTTCATCAGGTAATTGTTTTATATATTTTATGGCTGTTGCCTGCTTGTCAATTTCACTTCCCGGGACATTGAGTGATATAATATTTGTTCCGGGAGCTACCAGATCCGGCTTTAACAGACCGTCTTTTGTACCTCTGCTTGAAAATGATGCTATGTCATCATCATCTTTCTGAGGCGTGTTTTTATCATCTATGGCTCCTATTGTAATAGCGTAGGGACTGTTTCCCGGTGCTGCTGCAATTGTTCCTTCTACAGGTCCTTCATTTCCTGCCGCAGCAACTACGACTATACCTGATTCCGAAGCCCTTTTTACTGCCTGATTTATTGCATTGCACTGATCCTTGGTAACAGGAACACCTACAGACATATTTATTATTCTTATATTATATTTATCTCTGTTTTGAATTACCCAGTCTATTCCTTCAACTATATCGGAGACCTTTGCGCCTCCGTCGGAATTTAATACCTTTATCCCTACAAGACTTGCCTCAGGAGCAGTGCCCTTGTATTTACCTGCAGAGGCCAGTCCTGTTCCTGCTGCATCACCTGCTACATGGGTACCATGACCGTTATCATCATAGGGTGTTTCTCTGTCATTTACAAAATCCTTGAAGGCAACTATTTTATCTTTAATATCGGGATGAGGATATATACCTGTATCCAGAATGGCAATAGCAATACCTTTTCCTGTAGTTTTAAGTTCATTGATTTTTGTTGTGGCATTGAGCTCAAAAGGTATGGTATTGTCTTTCTTTACCTCTGTTTCTGCCTGTTCTACTCCGTTATCATTTGCAGGATCGAAATATGCAGGGAGTATATACTGTGTTTCATTTGAAGTTACGTTATAGCCTTCATTCTTTAACTTCTCAGCCGTATCTCTGCTAACTCTTGCAATGACTTCTCCTCCTGCGAGAGTTCTATCTACTTTAATGTTTTTCCTGGATACTTTTTCTTTGTTGAAGGTACCGGGAGCAAGAAGGACATCTCCTTTTGCAGGATTTCTCGCTGATATTATAACCGGTATTAATTCTTCCTCTGTTTCTTTAGCAGGAACACCGGATAAATCTACATTATCAATTATTTTTTCAGATTTTCCTCTTCTGTCTGAAGGACTTATTTCTTCTTTTGGAAGAGCACCGAGAAACCTGCTGTTATTTCTGAGTTTTATCATATATTCCCTTTGTGCGGGAAGATGGCCGGATATTTCATTCATAGATTTTCACCTGCAATTATTTATATAAATCGTGACGCGTGACGCATGACGCGAGGAAAGAGATTTTAATTCTTTAATAAACTATCAGATTAATTAATTATACCATAATACTATCATATTTCTTAGAGAAAATTGTTAACATTTTGTTAATAAAAAAACATGTATTCAATGATTTTCAAGTTATTCTGAAATGGTAAATTTATTATGAAACACAAATTTTTCCAGCGGAAATCTTTCAGGTCTTTTCTTTTCCTGTTCCCTCTGTTTTTCATTGAGGTTAGGACTTATTTCCTCCGAATAGGTACCCACACCTATAAGGGTTATAAGTGTCATATCAGAAGGGATATGAAGGATTTCTTTTGCTTTATATTCGTCAAAACCTGCCATAGGATGTGCCACAAGACCCAGTTCTGTAGCTCTTAAAATGAGAAAAGCTGTGGCCATGCCTGTATCGAAAGAATAGTATTCCCTTCCTTTTACAATACAGTCGAGTTCTTTTTTACTGAATACTGCAATAATAATGGATGCAGCTTTTGCCCAGCCATTTGACCCGGGCAGGGCATTATGTAGTTCTGCAAGTGCTTCATTACCGTATACAAAAATATATCTCCATGGCTGGTTGTTGTAACATGAAGGGGCAAGGCCGGCACATTGGGAAAGATCCTTTATTAAATCCTCCGTTACTTCCAGCGGTTTTAATGACCTGTAAGCTCTTCTTTTGTTTATTATGTCTTTTAACATATGATGCACTCCCTTTCCATTATAATCAGATAATATAAAAGTTCTTTCTCAAGCTTAAAGGATTATGTTGGAAAAATCAAGTCTTTTGCGAGAAACTTCTGGCGGACTTTACCGATATATTTCCTGGACACCAGATGATTTGGATGCAAAAAAGTGTTTAATTTGAAGAAATTTAACTCTTTTTTTCATCCTTTTTATTATTAAAATTCTGTAATCTATGATATAATTACTGAAGTGAGAAGTGAAAAGTGAAAAGTCAGAAAACCTTATCTAATCTGCTTTATAACATATTAAAATATTAATTGCTTATGCTCAGGTCAGTAAGTAATGAAATTGGATGAAGTATATATAGTTAAATTCATAACTATAAATAATAATGATCTCGTAATGCCTGAAGTGTAATGTATGATGCACAGGGATATAAACCCGTCACGCGTTACGCGTTACGCGTTACGATAACTTAAATTCTAATAAGTTATGAAATACGCTATAAATAATAAGGGCGATTACTTTTATGGCACAGACGGAATTTCAGATAAAAATGTTCATAAATAATCAATCTGCTGGTAAGAGATTTTTCAGACTTAACGAAGGAGAATCCCTTGATCATGTTATGTTAAAACTCCTGGCTTTCATAATATTTTTTGAACATAACCCTTCCGTAGAAACATCTGTAGACTGGAGATATACACCTGATCTCGTTGCTTTTGACTCCTACGGCAGATTGAGGCTGTGGGTAGAATGTGCCGATGTGGCACCTGAAAAGATAAAGAAAATACTCCAGAAATATCATAATGTAAAACTTGTTATATTGAAAATTACAGACGGTGAAGCAAAGAGTTTTTCGAATATATTCAGACAGGAGAAAGATAAAGAACCGGGACTTATGTTTATGGGGTTTGACAGTGGCTTTATCGACAATCTCTGCAATAATATTTATGATAGAATGACTCTTCAGGCATTTACCGACGGAGATAAACTGGATATTTCCTTTGATGGTAAGACCTTTTCTTCAGGCATATATTCTTATTAGTCCTACCAGGGGAGTATCATAATCGATATAACAGGGTATGTCTCTCTGTAAAAAGAGGTCTTTTATTTTATCGGAAAGACCGCAGAATACTCCCTCTATAGCTGAAGGCTTAGAGGGAGATGAATGCGGAGTTACTCCTTTTAGCTAGATTTTTACAGATAACC
>JAKPQU010000544.1 GCA_029555925.1 Bacillota bacterium | reverse complement strand
CAGCACAGGTATATTTTATTGAATTATAATGTAAAGTAGCATGATATAAGCTGTAACTGTTATAAACGTTCCAGTTTAGATTTTTTTCGGAGGAGCATCAGGCAGGCAGACAGTATTTACCTATTATTCAAATTGTTCAGTGTAATTAAAGCAATTTGGTATAAATAATGAAAGATTATCCTGGTAATGGAACAGGTTTGAGGAGAAGATATGCTTATATACCAATCTAAAAATATTTGATTGCCGCCAGTAAAAGTCCGGCAATGGCAAGTAACCACATATAGGGAACAGTCTCTTTTAAAATCTTCTGCGTATCCAGTGCCAGGTAATTTGCTATCCATACATTATGGGTATTTGTAGGATCACATACGCCCTGAATCATGCCTACAGAAAAAATAGCACCCATGATGGCGGCTCCGGGAATGGAACCGGTAGAAACCATTAATGCCATAAGGCCGCTTCCAAGCCCCCACAGGTTAAGGGGGCCCCTGTATAATGCAAGAGGAGCACATATGGTGAAAAACAGAACATAACCTGCGGCAGAAGAGGGAATAACTGCCGTTATAAGAGGAGTCATAACAGATTTTACACTGTCATGCATGACTGAATTCAGAAGCATGCCAATGCCTATCATAAGTGCCACAGCAGGTGCTACATTTGCTATGCCTTCAAAAATAGATCTGGTAAAAATTTGAATGGAGTTTCTCCCTTTATGGATTGTTGTAATAATACAGTATATCATGCCTGCCATAAGAGCCGGTATGATAGGGAATATATAAGGCGGATTTAAATTCTCTATCCTGCTTATTATAGCAGAACCAAAGACCAGAACGAGCGGGACAAGGGGTGTAAGCAGGGCATACCATGGCGGTTCATATTCTTTATTCGGAATAACAGGTATTTCTTTTATGCCTTTTTTTTGCCATGCCTCTTTCTGAAGTGCTTCCACGTCAATATCTCTTTTAAAGGCACTCAGAGGCATTTTGCGCTTCCTGAGAAATTCTATTTTTATGCCGTCTTTTTTAAATTCCATTAATATAAAGATAACTATGAAGATAAAGAATAATATTCCGAAAGGACAGGCAAAATTTATTATTTCTTCTTTTTGAAGTTTGAGCACATCTATGTAAAGCTGCCAGTTTACGAAATTAAACACTCCACCCAGCGAAAGAGACAGAAGAAATATACAGCCTGCCGTCATTGGTGTTATACCTATGGATAACATAATGGGAAATACTATTGTGGCCACCATGATAATAGCTCCCAGACCTCCAAGGACTGTAAAGAGCAGACCTATGACAAATACAAGCGCTATTGTTATTACAAGAGGTCTGTCTCCTGCAAGTTCTGCTGTCTTTTTTATAAGGTTTTTTGCTATACCGGTCTTATCTATTAGCTGGCCCAGCATGGAGCCGAAAAGCACAGTCATTATAGTGCCTGAGAGTTTCCATGTCCCTTCGTCCAGAACCAGTTTTATTATGTCTTTTGCAGGGTCTGTTATCATAGACAGAGGAACGGAATTTTTACTTAATATTAAGTGAAACATTTCTGTAAAAGGAATCATGGAAACAACTGAAATAATAAAAGCCATGACAGGCAGTGCTATAAGTGCGGAGATTTTATTGCTATACATCAGTGCAGCCATTATAAAGAACACAGCTATAATTATAATTGCTATAAACATAATTTATTTCAGAACCTCATTTATCTTATCTAAAAGATTTTCCATGTATTTTCTGTCTTTGGACATAAACGCTTTTATCTCTTTGAAGTCTTTAACTATAATGAGAATATAATTGTAATCTCTTACCGTTATAAGTAAAACTATATATAAAATTCCTATGAAAATCAGTATGAATAAACCTGCTTCCGTGGCAATAATGGCTTCCAGGAGAAAAAAGATACTTATAAACATTGCAAATGCTATACAGCCATTTGTTATAAAATATCTCCTGTCCATTTCTCTTTTTATTTTAACTGAATCCATTTCAGATAAATTATATTCATTTTCCTGAATAATCAACTGGGTACCTGTCAGGGTGACATCCTCATCTTCATAGAAGATTTTGTCTATTACTTCTTTACCGGTTTTTTTTGCCATTTTTTCTTTTTCATAAATACCGGGTAATTGTTTATCTTCTCGTTTCTTTTTTCCATGTTTTTTAGAAATCTTTTCTATTGCCAGGAGCATTTCTCCTGCAGTGGAAAACCTTTCATTTAAATCATCTTTTAAGGATTTTATAATAATTTTTTCTAAATCTGACGATAGAGAAGGAACAATATTTCTTACCGGTTCAAATTTGAAAGGCAGTGGTTCTATGCCTGTAAGAAGACAGTGCATTGTGGCTCCCAGACTGTATATATCCGATCTTGCTTCTGCTTTACCCCTACACTGTTCTACCGGAGCAAATCCGCCTGTACCTATGGCAGTTTTTCCTGTCTCATCCTGAGAAATTACCCTTGCTATGCCGAAATCTATGAGCATTATCCTTCCGTCATTATGGAGCATAATATTTGCCGGTTTTATATCACGATATATGACCCGTCACGCTCTAAACCGCCGGAATTAAATCATTTACTATTTCTATTAATTTATTTATATCAAAAGGTTTTTGTAATACCGGCAGTTCGTTTTCCTTTATAAAAGCCAGGTTTGTCTCGTCTACGATGTCGCCTGTAATATAAATTAATTTCTTTAACAGTGATGGTTTAACTTCAAGTAATGTACGGTAGAGTTTTTCTCCACTTAAATTTGGCATCCTGTAATCAGAGATAACCAGATCAAAATCCATTTCTTTAATAAGTTCTATAGCTTTTTTCCCGTCTAAAGCACCTTTTACATTATACCCATGTTTTTTGAGAGAAGCAATTATCACATCTACTATCAATGCTTCATCATCTACTACAAGTATGGAACCTGTGGGAGAGTTATTTTTTAACTCCGATATGACATCTTCTTTTTCTTCTATATCTGTTAATCCGGAAACAGGCAGGCTGATTCTAAATTCGGTGCCTTTCCCGAGTTCACTCTGTACACTTATATCTCCGTTATGTTCTTTAATAATACCATAGGATATACTCAAACCCAGACCTGTGCCTTTACCGACTTCTTTAGTTGTATAAAAAGGATCAAATACTTTATTTATATGTCTCGGGTCAATACCGGGGCCGTCATCTGAAAAGATTAAATTTATTTTATCTCTCTCTCTGAAAACGGCTATTTTTATAGTGCCTTCATCTTTAAAACTCAAAATAGCATCTACGGCATTGTTTATTATATTTAAAATTACCTGTTGTATCTGATTTTCATCGGCATAGACAAAAGGGAGATTTTCCTCAAAATTTCTTATAATTTCAATATCTTTTCTTTCCAGATCATAATTTCTCAATTCCAGAGTCTTTTCTATTAAGTCCAGAAGATCTACATTTCTCTTTTCTAATTTATGACTTCTGCCAAAGACAGAAAGATTATAAATTATTTTTTTTGCTCTATTGGATTGTTCCTGAACTTTTTTAAGCCTATCTTTAAACTCATGTCCAAGAGAAGGGTCATTTAAAAGCATATAACAGTAGCCCATAATAATCGTCAAAGGATTATTCAATTCATGGGCAATTTCTGCCACCAGTGTTCCGATTGCAGCCATTTTCGAAGACTGCATCAGTTGTTCTTCAAGGGTTTTTCTTTTTGTGATATCGGTTGCTATATGAATAATACCATCTACTTCTCCATGGTCGTTAAAAATCGGAGATGCAGAGATAACAAAAATTCCGCCAAGTTTTTCGCTTTTTATCTCTTTTTGAACACTTTTTCTTGATTTTATAACTTCATAACATGGGCATGGCTCTTCTTCGGAGAAAAGTGCGCAGCAGTCTTTACCTTCAAGTTCGGAATGAGTCTTATTAAATTTTTGTGTGATTGCTTTATTTACCCTGACTATTTTATCATCAATATTATGTATGGAAACCATGTCTTCTATTGAATCAAAGGTTCTTTCCCAGAGAACTTTAGATTTTTCAAGTTCTTCTGTTCTTGATTGAACTCTTTTTTCCAGGGTTATACCGGCTTCTTCCAGTTTCTCTACAAGTGCCCTTATTTCGCTTATATCGCGGAGAACTCCTATAATACCGGTGGTGATACCATTTTTATTGGTTACGGTAGATGTAGTAAGAAGAGCAGGGAATTTCTCCCCAGTTTTTTTAACCGCCATAATTTCACCCTGCCAGTTACCTTTAAAGCTTTCTGGGTCTGTACTTTCATAGAGGATGTCCGGAGATTTTCCCAGTAATTCCATTGGCCTGAAGCCGAAGGTTTCTTCTGCCATCTTATTGTAAAAGATTATTCTCCGGGATACATCTGTAATTAAAACACTTTCCCCTACACTTGCCAGGGCATCTGATAGAAGAGAAATCTTTGTTGTTGTTTCTTCCGTATGTTGTTTTATAGTTTTTTTAAGCCTGTCTATATTGGAAGTGAGTTTGCTGGTTTCTCTCATATCCTTTCCTACTACAAGAATAGCTCTGGCGTTATCGTCTCTGTCAAACATTACAGTAGAAGAAAACTGGGCAGGTATTCTCTGATTGTGAGAAGCTATGGATACTAACTGAGGTTTGTTAAATTTCATAGTCTGAAAGACATCTTCATCTTTTCCGAATATAATACTGAGAGGTTTACCTGTTAAATCTTCTCTGCTCCATGGCAATAAATCCAGAAGTGTTTTATTTAATGTTATTATCTTACTTTCAAAATCTGTAATGATAATAAAATCGCTTAATTGATCCGTTATAAATTCAAATATATCTTCTGTAACAGGAAAAAACATAGAACATTTCCCCTTTATAATTATTGACCTGAGCATAAGCATATAATAAAGGTCTTCCTCCAGTCACGCATTACGCGTTACGGGAGCAGTTATATATTATTTATGCTCACCTCGGTACATAGACAGATAAAAATAATCATTCTCAGTATATATGAAAAAATTCATTATAACTTATCATTATTATAAAATATTTTGAGCAATTTTACAATAGTAAAAAAGCCTGATATAACTCTGTGTAATAACTTATTACCGCTACAGGTAAATTAGTAACCATTTATCCGCTTCTGCCTGACAGGCTCTTACGAAGAAAAATAATTTGCCTTATTTAATTTGTTTTACAGACAATAAATTAGCCCTTATTTAATTTTTAATTCTATATAAAAAACTA
>JAKPQU010000543.1 GCA_029555925.1 Bacillota bacterium | reverse complement strand
AAGGTTTTCTGGCTTTTCACTATTCACTACTTACTTCAGTAACTGCTTTACTTACTGTCAGCAGAATAAATTTCATTACTGCCGTTTCTCTGATCTTCCCATATGACCCAGGCTTTTCCCGAAGGATTGACGCCTATGGTCGCTTCTTCCGTACTGGTTGTTCCGGGAGCATCGTCTACTCTTGCATTTGCTCCCCAGAAGCCTCCTGGATGTCTGCAGGAAGAATAAATATCCCAGTTTCCATCTCTATTGTCAGACCAGACTGCATAGGCATTGCCAGTAGAATCAACACCTATATCCGGTCTTCCCACCGTCCCTGTGCTGTCATCTACTCTTTGATTCGCCTGCCATGAGACTCCTGATGTATAAGAAAAATAAATGTCAGGCGTACCGTTTCTATAATCCTGCCATATGGCATAGGCATTACCTGATGAGTCTACTGCCACCCTGGGAAATACGGCATTACTTCCTGTTGTGTCATCATCTATTCGATTTGTTCCCCATACTGATCCTGAAGGTTTAAAGGCTGCATAGATATCATCATTTCCATTTCTCCTATCTGCCCATACTGCATGAACTGTTCCCGAAGAATCTACTGCTATGTCAGGAGAGCTTACATTTGCGTCGGACATCTTACTTAAAGTGACCTGCTCATTTACCCATACTCCTGCCGAGTAATAAGCAAAATAAATATCAGGAGCTGTAACCGGCACTGTAGCAGTATTTCTTCTGTCAACCCATATTACATATGGATTTCCTGTATCAGACACTGCTATGGCAGGGTTGCTGACAGTAACAGATACTGTATTATTATCAACCTTCACATGATTCTGCCATATTCCTCCTGCCGGTTTTCTGGCAATATATATATGGGGGTTAAGAGCACCGTCTCTGTAATCTACCCATACGGCAAAGGCATTTCCTCCCGCATCTACTGCTATATCTGGATTCTGTGCGATTTTTCCTGTTGTTTCATCATCTACTTTTACATTTGCTCCCCATGGACTGCCTGCAGGTTTATAGGAAAAATAAATATCCATATCACCATTCCTGTTATCAGCCCATATAGCATAGGCATTACCGGACGGATCTACGGCTATACGGGGAGAAGCTCCTGCCGGCACACCGGGAACATCGCTTACTTTAGTGTTTGTATTCCAGTAGGCAGAGCCCGGGGTAGGTGTGGCAGTCACGGCGGGTGTCACTGTAGGTGTGGGCGGATAAAGTGATTTTATATCGACTACAGTGGTCCCGTTGACTACATTTACTTCAGACCTTGCAAAAGGATTGTTCGGTTCTGCCGTGTATTCACTTTCACTTCTCCAGCACTCTATAAGGCCTGAACCCTGGGGTATATTGTTGAAGGTGTAATTGCCGCCACTGTCAGATGTTGTTATGGCATTGGGATTTGCTTTACTTTCTTTCATTGCAGGATAAAGGTAGCTGTAAAAAATGATATAGCCATTGACTACAGGAGTAGTACCGTCATATTCTGTGAGTTTACCCTGAATGTTTCCTACAGGCATGATGGGAGTACCTGTCGGAGTCGGAGTTAGAGGGTCAGGGGCGGGAGTTATATCTTCAAGATTTATATCAAGTGTTAGTTCCCCTCCGGCAGGAACTGTTGCTGTGACATAACCTTTCTTGCCTGTAGATGAGGATGTGACTGTTACCGTAACCTCTGTAGCAGGTATGCCGGGGAGTATATAATTACCGTTACTGTCTGTTATGGCATATTGATTTGTACCATTTACCTGTATCTGACCATCGGCAACTGGACTACCGTTGTATTTTACCTGTCCTTTAATAGTTCCGACCTTTTCCACAACAGTGACTGACACTTCCGCTCTTTTCGTACCCGACGTTGCTACTATAAGTCCTGTTCCTGCTTTTGTAGCAGTAAAAATACCATATTTATCTATTGTGCCTATGTCGTTTACAACTGACCACTTTGTGTCAGGTATAACGGGAATAGTTCCCTCCGTTTCTCCATATGCGGTAAACTCTATTATGCCTCCTATGCCTACAGGCATAAGAACATTTTTCGGTATAATCTTAAGGGTATTAAACGCTGAAACACCTGCGTTAGGGTCGGTTACTACTATTTGTTCTTCAAGAGGTAAAAAACCAGGATATGTTATTTTTATGTTTTTTATACCTGCAGGTACGTCTGTTAATTTAAAGTAACCATCATCCTGGGTCTGAGTTGTTATAAGTGTTCCTTCTATATAAACCGTTGCGCCTGCAGCAGGTTTATATCCTTCAGGAGGAAGGTTTTCTGTAAGGACAACCATACCGTATTTTATTGTATTTTCTTTTGCCGCAATGGCTCCGGGGATAAAAACAAATCCTGCATGAGAGCCTACAATAGCCTGGATTATGGCAGTAAATAAGATACCACATCCTGATAAGAGTATAAGAAATGATATTGCTGTGATAATTATCAGATGTTTTCTCATTTAACCTCTCCTTTTCTATATTGTACCGTTCAGCTTTTATAGTATAAAATTCAGTTGAACCTTATCTGAATTCCATTCTGAACAATAGTTCAACTTTCAGGAAAAAAACTCCTTTTAACCGGTTAAAAATTTGCTTTTTTCTTCTGCCATAATATAAACTTAACAAAAATTTAACGTTTTCCAATAGATTATACAATATAATACCAACAGACATGACCGGAGCGGTCACAACCAAATATGAAAATCAACATCCAGTGAAGGTGCAAACTTCATCATTTTCATATAAAATTGCTTTAATTGAACTGAATAATTTGAATAATAGGTAAATACTGTCTGCCTGTCTGATGCTCCTCCGAAAAAAATCTAAACTGGAACGTTTATAACAGTTACAGTTTATATCATGCTACTTTACATTATAATTCAATAAAATATACCTGTGCTGCCGTGATATTTTTTTCTCCAGCTCACCAGGCAGGCAGACTACTATGTCTAAAGCTAAGTACCGCTACAGGAAATTAGTAACCATTTATCAGCTTCTGCCTGACAGGCTCTTACGAAGAAAAATAATGTGCCTTATTTAATTTGTATTACAGACAATAAATTAGCCCTTATTTAATTTTTAATACTATAGAAAAAACGAATTTTTCTTCTCCAGAGCCTGCCAGTCAGAAGCTTTTTATGGATACCCTTTTACCTGTTACGGTACTAAGTACCGCTACAGGTAAATTAGTAACCATTTATCAGCTTCTGCCTGACAGGCTCTTACGAAGAAAAATAATGTGCCTTATTTAATTTGTATTACAGACAATAAATTAGCCCTTATTTAATTTTTAATTCTATATAAAAAACGAATTTTTCTTCTCCAGAGCCCGCCAGACAGAAGCTTTTTACGGATACCCTTTTACCTGTTACGGTACTAAGTAATATAAATCTGCTACTATAAAAAAATCAGAGAAATTTTCAAGAAAGGGGGAATAAAATTCTCAGATCTGATAAAAAACTCTTTACAATCTCTAATGTTCTCTGAAATATCTGACCTTTTCCCAGGCCATGCGAACCCTTTCAGGTGTATGAAATTTTATCTGTCCTTCTTTATGAATCTCTTTTAATTCTTCAATAGAAACTTCTGCAAGACTGTAATTTGCATTATAATAATCGAATTTATATTCCTTAATACCTGTATGAGCGACTGCCATATTAAACAGTTCTGTTCCTTCAAAGGGATTTACTATGAACATGGATGTAAAATCCAGGTCTGATTTTACCGCATAATCTATGGTCATATAAAGTTCTTCTCTTGTTTCCGTGGGAAATCCGAACATGAAAAAACCCTGTGTGACTATGCCTGCTTCTTTAGAAGTTATTGTGATTATTTCTTTAAGTTTTTCAAGATTCATATTCTTTTTTATAAATTTTTGAAGTCTCTGAGAGCCTGTTTCTATGGCATAGGTTATAAAGAAAGTGCCTGCTTCTTTGAGTTTGAATATGAGCTCTCTGTCCATAAGGTCCCCTCTCAGACCGTTGGGAAAGGCAAGCTTTATATCATAACCGCTCTGTATTATGAAATCGCATATTTTACCGGCTCTTTCCTTATCGATATTGAATATATCATCCCATATAAAAAACTGCTTTACTCCGTAATCATTATATAAAAGTTTCATTTCTTCCCATACATGTTCTGCCGACCGTGCACGGAAACGTTTCCCGAATATATTATGACAGTATATACAGTTATAGGGGCAGCCTCTGGAGGTAAATATTGTCATGGCTTTCGGTCTTACCTGAACTG
Organism: Bacillota bacterium; assembly: GCA_029555925.1. The sequence goes on along the minus strand of JAKPQU010000543.1, from coordinate 3,367 downwards.
CATCGGGATATTTTTTCTCTTTATCCAGATATTCGTAATATCTCCGGTTATATCTGGGATCATCTGTCATATCATAGGCAGGGAAGGGGATTTTATCCAGATCTTCAATAAAATCCCTGGGACGAGTCTTTATTATACGGCCTTTCTGTCTGTAGATAATTCCTTTTATATTATCTGTTTCTTCTTTTCTTTCCAGTCTCTGTACAAGTTCTACAAAGGTTAACTCTCCTTCATGGAGTACCGAGAAATCTATAAAATGATTTTCCAGTAATTCTTCTCCTTTTGCGTTTGCATAGGGGCCTCCGGCTACAATTATACATTTTTTATTAATTCTTTTTATGAGGCTCCCGAGCAGTCCCAGCAGATCGGCATCCCTTGAGTAAGCTTTTATACCGACAAGGTCAGGCTCTACTTTTCTCATATATTTCCTGAGATCGCCTGCCACATCGACCGATAGTTTTGTATCGAATATCTCTATATTTCTGTTTCTGTTATCTTCACGGAGGCATGATGCTAGATACATAGGCCCCACAGGGTGGGCAAGTTCTATGGAAGTCCTGCTTCTTTCCGGCACCACTGCTTCTATTAATAATATGTTAAAAGGTTTCATTTCCCTTTTCCCTTTCCACTTTTCACTTTTCCCTTTTCACGACTCACCACTCACCATATATAACATAACAAAAATTATAAGTCAACGAACAAAATTACCCTGTAAGAATCATAAAAGCCGGCATAAACCGGCCTTTATGAATAAAATACCATAAACATTATAAAATCACCGAGTCATTGAAGAACTCTTATTATTGAAGTTTTACATTGAAGTTTGTCTTTGATGCAGATGTAACTAGTTGTTACTGTTAAGATTACGGACAAAAGGAGAGGATTTAACCCTTACATATTGCCTGGAACATATTTCCATTATTTCATCGTCTTTAACGAAGTGAATATTGGCTTCTTCCATTTCTTTTTTTCTTCGTAACCACTTTTTAAAATCCTTGAGAGATTTTTTGTTTTTTTCCTGTAAGTCCATGTTTCTCATCACCTCTAATGCTTATTATAAATGTACTATTTCATTTAGTATAAATTTTTTATTTATATCATACTATTAGGAAGATTACATTTTGAAAAAAATTAATAACAATTTTTACCGTAAAAACCAGATAGGAGATCATAAAGGTAAGCATAATATAAAGCTTTAGATAAAAATTAAGCAAATGCAATTTATCTAATAAATAGTTTATCTCCTGTTTGAAAATTTTTATATTTAATGTCTGTCAGGCAGTTCTATGAAAGATGGTTTCCTGGATTTATGTGTTTCTTCCTTTTCTTTCATAATTTTCTGTGTTATATCCGTGAGTTTTTCTATAAATTCATCCCATTTTCCATCTTTTGACATAGCTGTATCTTTATATTTGTTATAAAGTTTTTCATTCATATATTTATTGCTCTTGGGAGCATAAATTGCCAGTCCCTGTGAAGGAGCATAATCTTCGTCATCTTTTACATGTTCTTCTGCAATGACAGCTTCAGAAATAACCTTTTTTATGTCCTGTGCCGCTTCCTTTAGTTTCGGGTCTGTAATATCTTTTGATTTCAGTATATTGTCTGCAAGATGTCCCAGATCCCTGTAATCTCTGTAGGGAGCAGACGATGATCTCTGGCTGTAGGCAGTCGTATCATGGAGTATATCTTTTATTACCTGTCTGTCAGCATTTGCGAGAGCTTCTGCGAGATTATCTATACATGCTTTCACACTGTCCATTTTACCGAGATCGATGGCAGAGAAGGTAGTAGTAGATTTTGCAGATGTTTTATCACATTCTTCTATGATGCCTTTTGATATATTTTCTGCCGTAGCTTTTCCTTCTTCTGCGAGTTTATTCATGGTATTTAACATGGGTACATAGGGCATACCGACACCTCCCACTGTTTCTTCAGAGGCTACCATAGTCTTTGCCCTGTCTTTAAGTTCATAGGCCACTTCAGGCTGTGCCATAAGGCAGCAATCGAATATGACCACTTCAGGTTTTACTCCTGTCTGTTTTTCAGCTTCTGCCAGAGCCTGACCTATTTCGGGAAGGGTCATCATTTTTTCTCTGTCTTCAAACCCTCCGAGAAAACCTGCTCCGTGATCGCTCATAAGTATTACATATTTCTTGGCAGGATAGTTTTTCATACCCCATACAAGGAAATCAGTAAGGGTTGCCGGTTCTCCCATATTGACAAATCCCATATCCTCTACTACTTTAGAATTTATTTTTGTTTCGTCATCACCTTTTGTGACAAAATATCTTCTTGCACCTATCCATTCCGGCTCATTATTCGGAACGAACTCTTTGTCTTTTCCTTTTAAGAGGCTTCCTCCCGTATAAGGTCTGTCTACAAATAAAACTTGATCACTATTCATTTTTTCGTAGATGAATTTTTTTATGGCATTCATCATATGTTTTGATAATCTGTTCACTTCATTCTGCTGACTGTTTTCTGCAGCCATCGTGACAGAGATTTTTTCTTCCTTATCAGGTTTTAACATGGTCTGTGCCAGTTCATAGGCTACTGTGGTAACCATATTTACCATGTCTTTGTCTTCCAGAACCTGTGTGGTAAGGCCTGTTATTAATTCCGTCATGCCCTGCATGAGGGGAGGGCTTGAAGAAAGTATGGATTCTGCCATATAAGCGGCCCTAGAGCCATCTTTGAACATTTCCTGGAACTGTGCCACTCCTTCTGCATCACCTGTTTCTTCCGTGAGAAGTTTACCGAAGGCTTCGTTATTTATAACCTGTTTTAAAGCTTCTCCGAAGAAATATTTTGTAAGAGGGGGAACCTGAAAACGGGATAGCTGGGCTACAACATTTACATTATCCGTAGAACCTACCTTTTCCATATCCTTCAGATTCTGCATGATCATAGGTTCAAGATTATTTGAACCGTCAAGATAGGTTAAAAAGGTAATTTCTTTTTCCGGTTTTGAGCTTCCCAGTGTAACCTGATCTTTTGTATTTGAAACTTCGTCACTCCTGCCGGTCTGTTTCTTTACCTGTACGGGAACATTTATTTTATCATTTATTCCGCCGATATTCATTATATAATTCCTCCTCGAGGTAATTTAATAAAAGCGCACAATTATAAATTATAGCTATGCAACATGTGATTTAAAAGTCTTTTTTATTAAATTTTTGTTAACTTTTTCTTTAAAAATTCAGAAATCATTTACTGACCTGAGTACCGCTACAGGTAAATTAGTAACCATTTATCCGCTTCTGCCTGACAGGCTCTTACGAAGAAAAATAATTTGCCTTATTTAATTTGTTTTACAGACAATAAATTAGCCCTTATTTAATTTTTAATTCTATATAAAAAACTA
>JAKPQU010000537.1 GCA_029555925.1 Bacillota bacterium | reverse complement strand
TTATCAGTTTATCTTTCCAGCCCTGGCCTGCGCCTGCAGAAAGATTCTCCGTAAACTCGACTACCGGGGTTTTCACTTCCCCATAGCCCCAGCCGAGAAACTCGGACCTTAATATGTCTTCTATTTCCTTTCTTTCATGAGCCTCCACCGGGAATATGTCCCTGAAACCGAAAGGCAGTTTTAAAATTAAATTTTTTTCTCTTTCTTTAAACATTTACCTTATAAATTTTCAAATTACTTTATTGATTTTAAAAGATTATTATATTAATTTATCAGTATTTTTTCGAGGATTTCGTATACCTATTTTATGTCCGGCAATAAGTCCCATTTTATACTGCTGCCAAATTTTTCTTTAAGTTGTATAAAAAGCGGGCCCACGCAACTTACTTTATAATCATCCGGAAGCTTGTACTGCTTTTCTATGCTATCATTACCGCTGTTTTTTATATTAAATTCGACAGATGTTGCGCCGGGATTTGCGAGTATTATGTCATATAAATCATTTACTGAGTTTCTGCTAAGGGAGCTTTTATCCAGTGTTATTACAAGACTTGCTGCTTCCTTCCCTTCATTTGATTCTGAAATTGACATCGTATTTTCATTATCTGCAGAAAAGCCGTTTATCCCCGGTCTTTCATTATATTCTTCACCTGTAAAACCGCCGGCAGTATCAGGATCTTCATTTAATTCCTGATTTTCTTTCTCTGCAGGTTTTACAGCCCTGCGGCCTGTGCCTTTTATATTATCACCCTTTATATCTTCAACCTCATTTGCAATAATTTTTATCTGGTCCTCTTTCCTGTCAAGTTTTCCCCTGACTTTGATGATTTTGTCTGCTTCAAGAATTGCGCGATGTTTTTCAAGCACAGTTGGAAAAATAATGACTTCTATGCTTTCTGACAGATCCTCGAGTGTTATAAAATACATCGGCTGATTGCTTTTTGTAAATATCTGCTTTATCTGCGAAATGACTCCCGCAACAGTCTGTGTGGATTTGTCTTTCTCCTCATAAAGTTCCTGTATTGATGTGAACCCTGAAAGCATTTCCTGATATTCAGCGAGAGGATGCCCGGATATATAAAGCCCCAGCATTTCCTTTTCAAAGTTTAAAAGCTGCCTTGATGAGAACTCTTCCATTTGTCCTTTAGCACCGGGTGTTGAAGAAATATTTTGCGCGGCGCTTT
>JAKPQU010000607.1 GCA_029555925.1 Bacillota bacterium | reverse complement strand
TTTACCCTCCTGAATGTCTTTTATTCTTTCAATAGTTTCTCTTTTACTCTCCTGAATGTCTTTTATTCTTTCAATAGTTTCGATTTTACCGGGATGAATATCTTCCCCTTGCTTAATTTTTTCGTAATATATGTTTTCTTTTTTAGTTACTGCAGGGATTTTTTCTTTTCTCTCATGAGGTTTAATCTGTTTTGTTACAAGTAAATCAAAAGATACAAACGGCACAGGTATAGGAGGCGGTGCTATTTCTCTTAATTGCTGTTTCCCTTCTTTTAATTCTATTTCAAACCAGCCTTCTCCTGCCTTCTCATGCCTGTCAATCAATGATATACTCAAGGGCAATTTATCCGGTATAGAAGATGTTACAAGAGGTAAAAAATCACCTTTAACCGTTGAATATCCTATTTTCCCGTAAAAAAGATTATAGGGAGCGGAGTAATCTATATACATACTGCATGTTTCATATGCTTCAGTATTAATAACTTTTTCGAAACAATGTATGTCACTGGATAGCCTGTATAATCTCAGTAATAACTCCGGATTATTTGTCAAATGAAATCCGGCCTTTTTTAGAGTCTCTTCTTTTGTTTGTTCTGTTATTTCCCAGTAACAATAGGAAGTAAAAGGATCTCTGGGTAAAATTACAAGTCTGTCTTCTCCGTAAAATTCGGGCAACTCAGGTGCTTCAAGAAGTTCTTCTGAAATTTCTTCTTTTATCTCAAGAATTTTTTCCGGAGAAACAGATAAATTCTCAGAACTACCAGGGCATTCATCCAGTCTATACTCTACAATTTGCCACTCTGAGTTAACTACTGTTTCGCTGCTTCTTACCTTTCTGGCAAAAGACCTCCTGTTAGTATCAGGCATTTGAAGTTCCTTCTTTATCCATTCAAATTTTTCAAGAAATTATCTTTACCCTCAAATGCTTTTATATCAATAGTCTTCATAAATTCCTTTACACCTTCTATAAATAAGCCTTTTTTTATGTAAGAAGAACCTATAGCACAGCATAGTGGCGGGTATGAAGGGTGTTCTTTATACAGTTTTTCATATTTTTTAATAACGTCATCTATCTTATTTATATTTTTCTTAATACTATCTTTACATTTCATAATTTCTTTATCTATATCTGACATAGTTTCACCTTTTGTTCCCGGGATTTTTACAGGTTCTTCCGCCTTTATTTCTTCCGGTTCTTCTGTCTTTATTTCTTCCGGTTCTTCCATCTTTATTTCTTCCGGTTCTTCTGTCTTTATTTCTTTCCCCTGTTTTTCCAGTATTTTTTCAAGTCTTTCTTCTATTTTTTCTAAATCTGACTCTTTTACTTCTATTTCTCTTGTTTCCATGGCATTGGATTCTATTTCTTTCTCTAACATTTCTTCTTCTTCCAGTTCTTCTTCTTCCAGTTCTTCTTCCATTCCAATCCCGAGGCCTATTCCCATAGCTTCTTCTTCATCATAGGGTTTAAGTTCACCCTTTATAAAATCCTCAACAAATTCTTCACTGAGAGACTCGTATATAATGCCCGGTAGATCTACTTCTGAAGGGGAAGCTTTTATTTCTATTTCTTCTGGCGCCCCAGAAACTTCAACTTCTTTAATTTCAGGAGTTACAGGAGGAAGTTTTAAATCCGGTATTATTTCTGTTTCAGCAGAAACTTTTGTTCCTGTTTTGAATTCTCTTGCTCTATTTTTTAACTCTTCTATGGCTTTGCCATCTATTTTATTGATCATATTACTGAATTTTGTATATATTGAGTCTTCAATCTTATCATCTGCCGTCATTGCGTCATAATCATCAATAAAATCTTCCATAAAAGAACTGAAGATAACTTCTGCCGATGTGTTTATTATATCCTCTACTGAAGGTATAGAGAATTCTTCCATATGCCGGTTTAAGATTTTTTGTAATGAAGGTTCCAGGGTATATTCAGGTGATATTTCCTCTATGAAATCATCTAAATTAGCTTCAAATTTAACATCTAAATTCATAGTTTTATTAAAACCCTTCTCTTTAATATTATTTGAAATATTAATTTCTTCAGTCTCTTCATCGAGTATTTCTTCTTTTTCTTTTCTTTTCTGTTGTATTTCTTCTTCTCGTGTTTCTTCCGGTATTTCTTCTTCCTGTTCCATTTTTCCTTCATCCCGGAGGTTTTTATCTTCTTTGTAGCTTTCTATAATCTCCTCTGTTTCTCCGGAGGCAGATATATATTCTATTGTTTCATCCGGACCAAGTTCTTCAAAATAGCTCTCTTCAGAAGGTTTCTGTGAAATTTCTTCTTCGAGCGCTTCACCGGGTTCTTTTTCTTCTGCCAGTTCCAGGTCAGGATCAAGACCTATATTTTTAAGTCCATTTCTGGCGTCTTCGTTATCTGCTTCAAGGGAGAGAACCTTTTTAAATAAATTTATGGAAGAGGTTTCATCCTTTTTATTCAGAAATTGCTGTGCTCCTTTTAGATAATTATTTATTGCTTCTTTTACGTCCCCTTTTTTTATAAGCAATTCACTTAATTTTTCATAGGCTTCTATATGGCATGGATCCAGGCTTATAACTTTCCTGAATGCTATTAATGCCGTATCCAGAGCTCCCTCTTCATAACTTATTATTCCAAGCTGAAAAAGAGTATCTTTGTGGGTAAGTTCGATTTTAAGAACATTCCTGAAATGAATTTTTGCTTCTTCTATTCTGCCAAGACTTTTACATAGAAAACCCAGAGCGTATATATAATTAATATTGGCAGGATCAAATTTGTTGAGTTTTTGATAAATTAAAAAAGCTTTTCCCGGTTCATCATTATATTTATATAAAAGGGCTGCTTTCTTGAAATGATTTATAGCTTTATCTTTCCATCCCAGTTCCAGTTCTTTATCGCCTTTTTCTATAAGTTCATCAGGATTTAATAACTTATCTTCCTCTGTAAGTTCCATATCTGTAACTTTTGTTTCAGCAGGCCCGAGAGCTATAGCTGTATCTGCTGTTGCTAAAGGTATTTTTTCTTGATTTACTGAAGACACTATATCAGCAAAGCGGTTTCTTTTCTTTTTTGATTTATCTGATATGTCGTCTGATAATTCCCCTGTGTCAGATAAGGTTTTCTCTTCGACTGGTTCCGGAGAGGAGAAAAAGTCATCATATTTACCTTCTCCCCATAAAGATTTAGTCTCCGAAGAAGCTTTTTCTTCTCCGGTATCCTTTGTAGTAAATGTATTTTCAGATGAGAAACTGAACTGGCCGTAATTATCATCCCATGTATCATCTTTCTGTGCACTGTCTTCTGTCCGTGTTGCATCTGTTTCACTTGCTATATGTTCCTGCATCTCCGTGAAAACCTTTTCAAAAGGAGTTGACGGTTCCGGACTTTCATCATGCTCCTCCTCGTCGGTTTCTTCTGTGTCGCTTTTGAGTTCTTTATCAAGATAGGAAAAGTCTTTGAAAGGGTATTTATGTTTTATGTGTTTTATATAAGCTATTTTCAGGCTTTGAATGAACTCTTCTGACGGAGATATTATTTTATTTATTTCTTCTTCTTCTAATGCTATTTTTTCCTGATTTGTTTTGTCTGCAATGTTACCGCTTTCTTTTATAGAAGGATCTTCCTGTTTGCTGTATATTATTTCATCATCCAGATAGTTTTCTTCAACTATTCTGGTTTTTTCTTCATATCTTTCTTCATCTTTTACGGCTTCTTCCCGGGATGTTGTTTCTTCTTCCTTTTCTAAAAGTATATCGTCACTTATTGCTTCTTCACTGGCTTCTACAGATTTCTTCTCTTCTTCTTTTTCTTCATGAACTGGAAAGTAGGCCCATACTACTCCATCATCATCTTCTTTTTCCCATACTTCTTTTTTCTTCTTTTCTTCCTGGTCTACTTCTGAATCATCTGAACCTTTCCCAAAAAGAGCCTTCAAGCTTTTTGTCCAGCTTTTCTTAGCCATCAAAAGTCCTCCTAAATATCAGGAAATAGGCATATCTATCCTTAAATATATTCTATCACTTTTTTATAAAAAGGTCTGCAATAATTTATCAATTTTCGATTATTAATTATAAAATAGTTTACTTAAAATGTCTAGTTTAATTTATAGTGTATTTCATAAGTTATTAGAATTTAATTAAAGTGAAAAGAACAGGACAATACTCGCTATTCACTGTTCACTACTCACTTTTCACTGATTGTAGATTTGTTGAATTAACTATGATTTTCATTACAGATGAATTTACCTGTCATAAAAAACATAATGAACTTGCAAATAATTATCCCGTCAATTATAATATTAAGGTTTTATTGGAAAATCGTGATGTTTAACGGGAGAAGCGATTTTGCACTAAGTACCGTAACAGGTAAAATGGTAT
>JAKPQU010000604.1 GCA_029555925.1 Bacillota bacterium | reverse complement strand
ATATCTATCCTCTCTGGAAGATTTAGATGAGTATGAAAAAGAATTTATCGATTTACTGGAAAAAATACCGGCAGCTGAGCAAAGAATATTTGCCAGAGAAGTATATGAAGAGGGTTTTTCTTTAGAACTGCTGGAAAGATTGAAATTAAGAGAACAGCCAAAAAGAGTAGTAAAACCTTTCTTAAAAGTGGCTTATCCTGGACAGAATAAACAGACAATTCGGGGAAACCCTATTTTTGTCTTTGGCTGTACCTCTCCTACTCCAGAGGCAAAGATTACTGTTAACGGAGTAGTGGTAGAGAGATTTGATTATCGTACCGGTAATTTCCTTACTTTAGTAGAGGTACCGGAAGGAATGGAATTTCCTATTAAGGTTACCGTAAATATAAATGGGGAGGAAGTTTCACTGGAAAGAACAGTGAGATATGAGCCCTTTTGGAAAGAAATGTCTTCCACGCCATTGGCCATACACCCCATTAGTGTACAGCCCAGACAGAATCAAATCCTCAGAGAGGGAGACCTGTTAAAAGTAAATATTCAAGGTAGTCCCTCAGCTGAGGCAGTGTTTCGGATTGGAAATAATCCGGTAGAAATAAAGATGGAAGAGATAAAACCTCTCTCCACTGCTTTTTCAGGGAAGGGTATTTACCAGGGGAGTTATATCATAAAAGATTCAGATATACCCCCTGGTGGGGAGACAGCTCCACAGGCAATAACTGTAATTTTACGAAGAGGAAATGAAAAGATAAGCAGGGAGTTACCGGGGAAGGTGATTTTTTCTTCTGGAATCCCATCCCAAATGATAGAGATTAGTGGCGAGAGAACCAGATTTTATAGAATTATTGAAGATTCTTCTATCCTTCCCGGCTCTACTCTCGGCGGAGGTAGCTGGCTGACTCAGGCGGTAAATTTTGACCTGTTAACAGGAACCCATTTTGAAGTAGTCGGTAGAGCTGGTGAATACCTACGGGTGAAATTAGGTACAGAAAATTATTTAATTCACCAGGAAAATGTACAGGAGTTGCCTGTGGAGAGAATAAAAACTAATCCTGCCCTTTCTGAGATAACCTTAAGAGAGGATAAAAGAGGAACAGAGATTCGTTTTCATAATTTTAAACATTCGCCCTTTATCATAGAAGATGAACCGCGGCAACTGAAACTAATTTTATATGAGGTGAAATATAGTGAAAATGTTATTATAAGGGGGGGATCCTCTTCTGTTAAGGCTATTGAGATCGCTCCTTACCCTGAAGAACAATTGTCCGGTGTTATAGAAATAAGTATTAAACTGAATCATCTATTGGCGGGATTCAATTATTATTGGGATGATTCAGATTTAGTAATAAGTTTGAGAAAGCTGCCTGATATATTAAAAAGTAATCCTCTTCAGGGTAAAATAATTGTAATTGACCCTGGACATGGAGGGGATTCCAATGGAGCAATTGGGCCGGGGGATATTCATGAGAAGACAGTAGTATTAGAAATTGGCAAATACCTGCAAAAAGTTTTAACAGAGAGAGGAGCCAGGGTATTAATGACCCGTTCTCTGGATGAGAATATTAGTCTTCAAAAACGTACAGATATAGCTCTAGAACATCAAGCAGACCTTTTCATCAGTATCCATGCCAATGCTCATGCCGAAGGTGCAGATGCCCTCAATTATCATGGACATATGACCCTTTATAACCATATTTATAATGAAAAATTGGCTGAAATAATTCTGGATAATTTAGCCAGAAAGACAGGTCTACCCAAAACCAAAGTCTGGGAAAGATCCGACCTGGCAGTCTTAAGGCAAACCCAAATACCGGCGGTTATGGTAGAAACTGCTTTTTTGATGCATCCTGAGGACAACTGGTTCCTGCTTCAACCGGAATATCAGCAGGAACTTGTTCTTGGAATTGCAAATGGAATTACTGAGTATTTTCTTAACCTCATTTCACCTCAATAAAAAATTTCTATCATTCACTTAGCATAGAATTTACCAATAAAATGTTCTATAATAAAAATAGCGTAGAAGAAATCTCTTTTTGCTGGTATGGTAGAATTGAAAAGAGTATTGAAATGAAGAAATAGCGGAAGGGAGGTATAAATAAAAAAATAATTTTTGGGAAAGGAGGGAATTCCTGACAAAATTTAAGTCAAATTAATTGGCTGAAGATAAATTTAGGAGGTTTTAGTAATAGAATGTTTAAAAACAGGATATTTAAAAGA
>JAKPQU010000459.1 GCA_029555925.1 Bacillota bacterium | reverse complement strand
ATAAAGAAGGAGATAGTTATGGAAGAAATATTAAATCAGATATTATCAGAAATAAAAAAGATAAATGAAAGACTCGGCAATGTGGAAGAAAGACTCGGCAATGTGGAAGAAAATATGAAAGAAAGATTTAATGAACTGGATAACAGAACCTTAATGTTACAGTCAGAGATAAAAGTAGTCAACAGAAAATTAGACAGACAGTCTGCAAAACTGGATATTATTTCCAGTATACTCAAAGAACATGAACTACGAATTGAAGACCTGGAAGGTCTAAAAGTCTGAAAACCTGTTTACCATACAAAATTTTCATAGACCATCACAAACTTCTTAACCCTTCCTGAAGTTCCGCAAATCTATCCTTCATACGGATTATTGAAATTTCTTCCTCCTTCTGTGTTCCCGTAGTTCCAAAGGCCGGGCAGCCATTTCCCGGTTGTTGAGCATATTCACCATAAATAAACAGGATTAACTATACAAACTTCTCTATCTCTTCCTTAAGTTCGACAAATCTCTCTTTCATCATGGGAAAAAGCTCCTTCCATTTCTCCCTGTCTGTACTTTCTGAAGCCATTTCAAGGTCATAACACACCTTCTTTAACCTGCCGGCACTTATATTGGCACTTAAACCTTTGGCAGAATGGGCATAAAGTTTTATCTTCTCACTGTCTCCTTTTTCTATGGCCTCTTCAATCATAGTGAAAGCTTCATCGAAATCTTCAATACTCAGGGTAAGGGTGCTGGTGAAGATATTCATATGTCCGTCAAGACGGGACATAAAAGAAGCAGAGTCAAAAATCAAATCTTCTTCTGAAACAAGTATGTCTTCAGGCACATAAGGAGCTTTCCCTCCGAAAATCCTCTCTATGGCGCTTTCTATATCCCTCTTATCCACAGGTTTGGATACATAATCATCCATACCGGCAGACAAACACTCAACCCTGTCTTCAGTTCTTGCACGGGCAGTCATGGCTATTACGGGCATATGTTTCCCTGTCTCCTTTTCCTTTTCCCTTATAGCTTTTACCGCTTCAAAACCGTTCATCTCAGGCATCTGTATATCGGTAAATACAAGGTCATAATGTTTGTTCTGAAGGGTAGAAAGCAGTTCTTTTCCATTCTCCACCGCATCGGCACTGTAACCCATATTCTTTAAAATACCAAGCGCAACCTCTCTGTTTGTCCTGTTATCTTCTGCTATGATTATAGACAGGGATTTTTTCTCTATTTTCCCGTAATCTTTTAAAAGATTTTCTATTGATTTAATGAGTTCTTTTGAATTTACAGGTTTGGGGAGATAATCATTCACTCCCGCCTTATAACATCTCACTGCATCTGCTCTGTCTGAATAGGCAGTCATGGCTATTATGGGAGTGAAGGTACCGTTAACTTTTTCTCTCTTTCTTATCTCTTCTGTAGCAGTAATTCCGTCCATTTCAGGCATCATTATATCCATAAGTATCATATCATAGGGAACTTTAGATACTGCAGAGACTGCTTCTTTACCATTTCCGGCACAGTCAACGGCATATCCCTCTTTTTCAAGACTCACCCTTACAATTTCCTGATTTTTTATATTGTCTTCCACTACCAGTATCCGGTTCTTTCCCTTTTTCTTTCTTACAGGTTCTTCCCTTTCTTCTTCTTTTCTCATTCCGAGAGCGACTGCTATTGCCCGGTGGACTTCTTCCCTCTTTACAGGTTTGGTCAGATAGGAAGAAAAACCGGCGCCTTTCATAAGAAGCATATCTCCGTAACGGCATATGGAACTTAACAGTATAATGGCAGTGTCTTTTAAAAGAGAGTCGGATTTTATTTTTTTACCGAGTGTGGCTCCGTTCATGCCGGGCATTTCCATATCTATTATGGCTACATCGAAAGGTTTTCCGATGTTTTTTGCTTCATGAAGTTTATCTAAAGCAATGAAGCCGTCTTCTGCTTCTTCAGAGGAACAGCCGTAATAATGAAGGTAATTCAGGAGAACAAATCTGTTTGTTTTATTATCATCCACTACAAGGATTCTTCTGTCTCTTATATCTTCACTTATGACTTCTTTCCCGTCAGCTTCTCTCTGAAATACTGAAGTAAAGTAAAAGGTTGAACCATTGTCTTTTTCACTCTCAACCCCTATTGTGCCGCCCATCATTTCAGAGAGTCTTTGGGAAATGGCAAGGCCGAGACCTGTGCCGCCGTATTTCCTGGTAGACGAACTGTCTACCTGGGAGAAGGATTTAAAGAGTTTATCCAGTTTATCTTTTTCTATGCCTATACCGGTGTCCGACACGGAAAATCTTATTTTTGCTTTTTCCTCACTTACTTCTTCAGGTGTTATGCGTAAAATAACCTCTCCCCTATGGGTAAATTTTATGGCATTATTTACGAGATTATATATGACCTGGCAGAGTCTTCCAGGGTCTCCTTTCAGATTAAGGGGAATATTATCATCTATATGACAGGCAAAGGTCAGACCTTTCTCGTAGGCAGGAAGGGCCATTGTATCCAGAATATCTTCCACTGTTTTACATAGTTTGAAGTTTATTGAGTCAAATTCCAGTTTTCCCGCTTCTATTTTGGAGAAGTCTAAAATGTCATTTATGACATTCAGAAGAGATGAAGCGGAAAGCCTTGCCACAGAGGCATATCTTTTCTGCTCCGAAGAAAGATCCGTGTCAAGAAGGAGTCCCAGCATACCCATAACACCGTTAAGAGGAGTTCTTATTTCATGGCTCATATTGGCCAAAAATTCGCTCTTTGCGCGGGATGCAGTCTCTGCTGCTTCCCTTGCTTTAATCAGTTCTTCTTCCGCTTTCTTTTTAAGGAAAAGGTTTGTAAAAGTCTCTGCAAGCATTTTAAGGAGTTTTATATCATCATCCGACCAGGTTCTTTCTCCTGTAGAAGAAGTGAAATTCATCTGCCCCATAAAGGAATCTCCGTGTATGAGAGGAATCATAAGGGCAGATTTCACATTCATAGCTTCTGCCATCATTCTTTCTCCCACTGCTTCGGGAGGTACTTCTTCTATAACGTTTTTCACATAAAGAAAACCTTTGTTTTTTATGATATTAAATGTATAACTGAAAAGGTCTAATGGCATACCTGTTACCTTATCACCCTGAGGCAAAAGGCCTTCTCTGTGCCATTCATAAAAACCTGTAACATATTTTTCATCTTCTGAGGCGAGATTTATTACAACCCTGTCCTGTTCGGCAAATTCTCCAATTTTCTTAAGAGCCATGTTTATTTCCCTGTCCATGTCTTCAGGCTTCACGTTTATAAAACGGGAGGAAATAGATGTAACAAGGTGTTCAATACCAACTCTGTAAAGGATTCTTTCTTCCATGTCCTTTCTCTCAAGGACTCCTGCAAAGATTTCCGTTATGAGTTTCAGAAGCATCAGTTCTTCATCGCTGTATGAGATAGCCTCTGTTGAATTGACAAAAGCCACATGACCTGTGAGTTTATTTTTTATAGAGAGAGGGATGGTAAGGTGTGACAACATTCCCATAGCCTGCCATGCTTTTTTATCTTCTTCCGCTTCCGGAGGCAGGAGAGACATATCAGGCACATAAAGGGTTTCGAAGTTTTTGAGCTTTCCATACCCCCAGGTAAAACGACTGACATCCGCCCCCATCATAAAATCAATTTTTTCCTGAATGTCAATACCTTTTAAAGGCACGCTATAATAATAGATTTTTTTGATTCTTCTGCCATCAGGATAGAGATTAACAGTACAGGTCTCAAGGCCGGCAAAATTGACTATTTCTTTTAAAGAAGCCTCTATATTACGTTCAATCTCTTCCAGGGGAAGGTTTATAAATCTCGTAGATATTCTTGTGGCAAGTTCTTCTATTTTTCCTTTTCTCTGAAATTCTGATTTTAATTTTCTGAGTTCTTCCATTTCTCTTTTCTGTTCTTCTATAATGAGATCTTTATCTTTCAATGGTTAAACCTCTCTTTCTCACAGGGATTTTGATGGATTTTCGGGATTAAGGAAAATCCCTTTATACTTCAACTCAACTCCGCAGAAAACAAGTACTATTTTTAAAAGCTTCGTATCACCTGTAAATTGCTTTAAATCTCTGTCTTTTTCATATCTTTCAAGCTCTTCTTCTGCCTCAAGGATTTTACACTTCAATTTACTTTCACTGTAATCTGTTACTGATATATATTTTATCTCCAGAAGATAGGAATAACCCATATCAGGGAAATTAATCAGATTGGGAAGGAGTAATAGATCACAGTGACCTTTATTTAATTCACTTTCACTCCTGGTGATGTAATAATTGGATATGTTAAGATAGGCCCGGAGAAAAGTCTGAACTGATTTCTCTCCATGAATATAATCCCTTAACGAAGCCTGTTTATTCATCTCATCGGAAAGATATATAAACAGGTCTTCCCATCTTCCATTATAAGCCATATATCTAAAGAGCTGGCTTAATTTATATAAATCTATCTTAAATACCTTTGTATCATAATAAGCATCCCTTATATATTCGTAATATAATTGCCTTATGACTTCATTAGGAACAGTAAGAAGAGGCATTCCCTGATGTAATCCATTTATTGTCAGTAAGCCGAAATAATATAAAAGAGATATGAAATTCTCAGGATTTATTATTCTGTCTACAGGAAAACTTCTTACTATATCGCACGACATATGACCTTCTTCAAGGATTTTCTTTAATTTATCAAAATTACCGTTTACCATGTAACGGCCTTCCATATCTGTTATTATAAGGTATTTCAATTTTTTATAATCTGTTCTTATATTCTGATCCAGCATATCCCTGGGAATTTTATTACGGGTAATATATTCACTGATAAAATAAAGAACCATATCGGAATTATACAGTTTTTCTTCCCTGTCTTCAGAAAAGAGATAATTATTATACCAGGGCCTCATTATTTCTATTAATTTCTCCGGCACCTCTTTTATTAATCCCTCTCCTCTGTAATAAGTAAGTAAATTCATTATTTCTTCTTCTGTAAAACCTGCCATTTCATTAAATGAAGGAGCTGTTGTTATATTATATCCTATATTAAATCCACTGGTTACATCATCCATTGTCACAGGTGATACACCTGTTATGAATAGCTTCGACACAGGCGCATCCGAGCCGGTTGTCCCGGCTTTTATCACATTGAAAAAGTGCCTGTAAAAACCTTCTCCATGAGTTATTGCCATATATTGTTCTTTACCATGAGAGGAAATTATTGTATTGGTGAAATTATCATATTCATCAATTAAAAGATATACCTTACCTTTATTTCTGACAAAACTTATCAGATATTTTAAAATTTCCGAAGCCTGTCTCATATCTCTTATAGTTCTGTACATCTCACCGTTATTATCTTTTATAATATCTTTATATTTTTCTATAAAGTCCAGAACATTCACTCTTATTGTATTATTAAAAGAATCTTCCACTTCATTAATGTCAGATCTTACCTCTGAAAAATTAAATTTTAATATTAAATATCTATTTCGTTCCTCTGTGGGATTATCATAAATATAAGTTCTCGAGAAAATCTCTTCAAAATCATCTTTTCTTTTTATATCATAATAACATTCCATCAGAGACAGCCATAGAGATTTACCGAAACGCCTGGGGCGGATAAAAAAAAGGTAGGGAGGACTGTCTTCTATATGTCCTATAAACCGTGTCTTATCTACATAATAATAATTCTGTCTCCTTACACGGTCAAAATCTGATATTCCATAAGGTATTTTCTTTCTCTTCATAAAACCTCACCTCTTTATTATTATATCAGATTTTAAGAAAAATCTCAGTAAAATTAGTAATCAAAATCTTATATATCGTGACGCGTAACGCGTAACGCGTGACGGGAGCAAAACGTCATGTCTACAAATGATACATATTTTTTTCGGATACTCTTTTTCCATTCAGAAATCTGAAAAATAATTGACTATCATATATTCAGAATTACTCGATCTATTTTATAATTACTATATTTATGCTATTATATTTTTATGGAAGAAATTATAGTTAGTTTCATAACTATCCATAAATAATGACCTCGTAATGCGTAAAGCGTAATGCGTGATGCGCAGGGATTAAACCCGTCATGCGTCACGACGACTTAAATTCTAATAAGTTATGAAATACACTATAATCATTATTATCAAGTTAAAGAGAATCAAAAATTATGGAAAAGAAATATGAAGTTTTATTTAAAAAATTCCGGGGAATAACCAGTAATATAAAAAGACAGCTTTTTTTTCTGGCCATCATGACAGATGCTCTGGAAGGAATAAAACCTGTCATTGTAGGCGGATTGGCTCTCGAATTCTACTCTACAGGCGGTTATACAACAGGAGATATAGATATAATTTATCCTGATGTAAAAGTACTGGGAGAAAAACTTCAGGAATGGGGATTTCAGAAAAAAGGAAGACACTGGATAAATGAAGAGCTTGATATATTTATCGAAATTCCGGGCTCTTACCTGACAGAAGATGAAAAAAAACGAATTACTCTTGTAGAAATAGAAAATCTCAGTGTTTATCTGATAGGAGTAGAAGATCTGATTATAGACAGACTGAATGCTTTTGTCCACTGGCAATCAACTGACGATGGATACTGGGCAAAGGAGTTACTTTTTATATATAAGGAAACACTGGACATGGAATATCTGCAAAAAAGATGCTCTGAAGAACAGACATATAAAGAACTTGAAGAGCTTCTCCGGGAAGTGAAGGAACTTGAGAAAAATTAATTTCGATGAATTCATGGCAGAAAAGAAAAAGAACTATTTCTCTCTCAGAGCAAGACTCGGGAAAAGAAGAATGGCCGCACGACGGCAGAGAGAGCCGGGAAAGAGAGAGCTTCTCATGATAATGGACAGAAATCGCCTCCATAAATGGATTGAAAAGGGAGAAATTCAGATGATTTCTATAAGGCATTTCTCGGTGAAACTATAAAAACTGTAAAAGTGTAAAATTTACAGAGTGTAAAAATTTACACTTTTCTCTCACAAAAAATCATTTTTCCAGAGGTCTTATAAAAATTTTTTTGCCTTATAACACATGGATTCCTGTGCATAAAACAGAATATTTCAGGCCACTGGTATAAAAATTGCCTGTATATTTGGATATAATAAAAAGTCTGCTTCCAAAAGCATGGAATTGCGAAGAGCCATGCCGGAAAGAGGACAGAGTGAAAAAATATATGTTAATGTGTTTCATTTTTACACTTTTAAAAGGAGAATCGTAACGCGTAACGCGTGACGCGTGACGGGAAGAACAGACTTTCAGTCTTTGTTATGGCCTGGCCGGTCATGACCGTTAGTGAGGTGATGGGATTATGAGTGTGAGTCGTGATGCGTGATGCGTGATGCGTGATGCGTGACGCGTAATGCGAGATGCGTGTAAGCAATTATGTAATCACAAAAATCATAACAATCAAAGTCAGAGAGGAGAAAGTGTGTGAAAAAATACAGTATTTTATTAACTATTTCTATTTTAGCAATTATAGTTAGTTTCATAACTATCCATAAATAATGACCTCGTAATGCGTAATGCGTAATGCGTGATGCGCAGGGATTAAACCCGTCACGCGTCACGCGTTACGCGTCACGACGACTTAAATTCTAAGAAGTTATGAAATACACTATATTTTAATAGCAGGCTGCGGTGGTGGAGGAGGCTCTACAG
>JAKPQU010000449.1 GCA_029555925.1 Bacillota bacterium | reverse complement strand
CTGAGAGGATTTTCAGCATTACTTAAAATCCATTTCAGAGCATGTTCTATATGGCAGGCAAGCCTTTCTATTACGTCTTCTGTAAAACAATCTCTGTCATAGGCAATACGTACGGAAAGTTCTTTTCCCGGCACAATGACTATATTCAGAGGATAATTGGATGTGCCGTAAGTTTTCATATCTTTCATAGCAGACATTTCATCGGAGAAGGGGAAATTTTCAAAAACAAAAAGACTGTAAAAAAGTGCTTCTCCCGAAGCAATACTGCTCATAGACTGGAGTTTGCTCAGAGATATATGGCTTAAATTACTGCCATTCTGTATAATATTATGAATATGTTTCAGATTATGAATTACTGTTTCGTTATGATTTAACTTTACCCTGAGAGGGATAGTATTTATAAAGAGTCCTATCATCTGTTCGACTCCGGGAAGTTCAGGAGGCCTTCCTGACACGGTAGTGCCGTAAAGAATGTCTTCGGAACCGCTGTAACAGGATAATACACATGACCATGCCATCTGAAGGAGAGAATTGATTGTTATCCTCTGTGAGCGGGCAAACTTCTGACATTCGGAAGAGAAATCTTCCGAAAGATAACGGACATGTTCTTTCATCTCTTCAATGGATTTATGAATGTCGAGCCGGGAATGGTTTACCGTAAGAGGTGTCGGCGTGGTAAATTCCGCAAGATTCTCTTTCCAGTAATCTGTAAGTCTGTCTTTATCCTGGAGAGAAAGCCATTTTATATATGCTTCAAAAGGTCCGGGAGATTTAAAATGGAATATTTCTTTATGTAAAATGGCTTCATATCTTCCGTGAAGTTCCTTTAATATTAAAGGCACAGACCATCCGTCCAGGATAATATGATGGTACGTCCATATAAACCTGTGGGAGCCGTTACCTGTATCGATCAGATAAAAAGAACTTAAAGGCGGATTTTTCAGATCAAAGCCATGAAGCTTTTCATTTATTCTCAATTTTTCTATTTCTTTTTCCTGTATGTCCCTCTCCATTCCGCTGAGATCAACCGTATGCCATGGAAGAGAGACTTTTCTGTAAACTACCTGGACATGGTTATCACCTTCATTCCAGATAAAACCTGTACGGAAAACAGGGTGAGCGAAAAAAATATCTTCCCATGCTTTCTTCAGTGCATCTTTATTGAGTTCTCCTTCGTAGGTCCAGCACATCTGTGTATAATACTGGGCAGAATCTGGAGAAGCAATGGCATGAAAGAGGAGTCCTTCCTGAAGAGGAGAAAGATCGTATACCGATTCGACAGAAGAAAGATCAATATGTTCAGGTAACAGTGCAGACATCTCAGGAACTGATTCCTCTTTTTCAGGAGATTTTTTCGAAGCCAGTACATCCTCAAGAGAGAGCAGTTCGGAAATGGTAGGGTAAGCCTGTAACTGTCCTGCCGAGATATTAATGCCTGCCTTTCTTGCCCTTGCCACTGCCTGAATACTCGTAATAGAGTCTCCTCCGAGACCGAAGAAATCATCATTAATGCCTACGGAACCGCATTTCAATATATCCTCCCATATGTTTGCCATAAACTTTTCTTCTTCTGTTGCGGGAGCAACATAGCCTGAAGTCATAAGATGTTTATCCGGCACAGGCAGAGCTTTTGTATCTATTTTTCCGTTAGGTGTAAGGGGAATTTTATCTATTTTCAACAAATAACGGGGAATCATATAATCGGGAAGACTTTTTGTAAGCTCTCTTTTTAATTTATCAGTGTCTAAATCTTCATCTGAAATATAATACCCGCACAGATAGGGTCTGTTATTTTCATCCATATGATCCGCTACGACTGCATCTTTAATAATATCGAAACCTTTCATGGCCTGTTCTATCTCTGCAAGTTCAATTCTAAAACCTCTTATTTTAATCTGTCTATCTATTCTTCCCAGGAATTCAATATTACCGTCAGGAAGCCATCTCGCAAGATCTCCTGTTTTATACATCTTTTCTCCCGGTTTAAAAGGATTTTCTACGAACTTTTGCCCGGTAAGATCGTGCCGGTTAAGATATCCTCTGGAAAGTCCGTACCCTGAGATACAGAGTTCTCCGGCAACTCCTATGGGCTGAAGATTCGCAAAAGAGTCTGTTATATAAACAGATGTATTAAATACAGGTTTACCTATGGGAATATTTTCATAATATTTATCTATGTTAAAGGAACTAGTTTCCACTGTATATTCGGTAGGCCCGTAATCATTATATACTTTATATCTCTGAGGAATGAAGCTTTTTAATTTTTCACCTCCTATTACAATCCATTTAAGGGATTTATTCTCCGTAAGAGCCATAAACTGTTCTCCGAACTGTGTGGGAAGAATGGCAGTGGTAATATTATGCTCTTCATAATATTCATTTAACTGTACAGGTGAAAGTCTTATTGATTTCGGGATAATATGTAGAGTCGCACCGGCAAGTAAAGAAGGAAATATTTCCAGTACAGAAGCATCAAAGGCAGGAGCCATATATTTTGATGTATTATCTTTTTCTGTCATCTCGTGAGTATTGATAAAATAGACGGATAGATTGACAAGGGAATGATTTTCTATCATCACACCTTTAGGTTTTCCCGTAGTGCCGGAGGTATAAATAACATAGACAAGATCACGGGGAGTATTTACTTTTTCAGGGTTTCCACTGTCTCCGCGTAACAGATTTCTGTCTTCAAGATCATAGATAATGCCGTTAAAGTTAAATTTATTATAAAGACTTCTTTTTGTGAGAAGAATTCCTGTACCGCTGTCCGAGAGCATATAGGAAATTCTGTCGGACGGATATTCAGGATCTACGGGAATGTAAAATCCTCCTGCTTTTAACACACCAAGAATACTTACCATCATTTCAGGAGAACTTTCCATAAGTATAGCTGCCGGATTATCCGGTTTCAGTCCGTCTTTTCTCAATGCTGCGGCAATCTGATTGGCCTGTCTGTTCAGTTCTCCGTAACTGAGTATCTGATTTTCATATACAACGGCAGGTCTGTCGGGATGAAGATTTACCTGAGTTTCAAATAATTCCTGAACTGTAACATGTTCAGGGATTTCAAAAAAGGTATTATTAAATTTCTCAAAAATAATCTCCTCTTCCCGGCGGGGGCACATCTTAATATTTGAGATTTTTTTATCCGGTTCCGAGAGGGCATCATTTAAAATCTGACAGAGCAGTTCATGAATTCTTTCTATATGTCCATCGCTAAATTTTTCTGTCTGGTAAGCCCATTCAAGTTCAATGTATTTTTTATTTTCTTTAAATTTTTCATAAATATGAATTGATATATCTGATAGTTCATAATCAGGAACCATACGTTCAACCTGTTTTCTCGGATCTTCAAAAACAGGAAGACCTACAAGTGTTATATTCAGAAGATAATCAGGTCTTACTCCATATTTTTTCCGAATTTCCCCTGCGAGAAGATCAAAGGGATATCTGGAATGATTTTTTATAATGTTATTAATATCCTGACCGTTTTTTTGGACGAAACTGTTAAAATTCATATCTCTGTCTGCAGTTATTTTTAAAGGAATGGTGCTTACGAACATACCTGTCATCTTCTTCTGCTCGGCAGTAGATCTGTTGTGGTTTCCACTTCCTATGACTGCTTCATCAGAGGAAGTAATTCTGGATATATATATGGCAAGACAGGAAAGAAGGACTTTAAAGATAGACGTTTTGCATCCCTTACAATAATCATATATTTTTCCACTTAATTCATCGTTGATTTTAATAGAGGTAGCTTTGGCACGGATATTATCTGACTTTGCTTTCTTTTCCGAAAGGTTTACTTCTTCAGGTAAAGGAGAAAGGTAATTTAACCAGAATTCTCTATCCATTTCAGCCTCCCGGGACTGAAGATATGCTTTTTCTTCGGAAATAAACTGAATATATGAGGGATATGATTTTTCGTCAGGTTCTTTACCGGCTTTAAGAAGATCATAATAATGTTCGATTTCCTCAAAGATTATGCCTGTAGTCCAGCCGTCTGAAATAATATGGTGTGTTTTTATATAGTAACCTTCTTCTTTATCATTAAATTTTATCAGAAAAAAAGAGAAAAGCTCACTATCTGTGAGATTGAAGGGTTCATTGGTTTTATTCTTAACCCATGTGTTGAATGTATCTTCATCTTTACCGGAAAAATCCATAAATTCAGGCACATATGCTTCAAAAGGATATATATACTGTGTAACGTGAGTATCTGTTTTCCTGAGTCTTATCCTGAGGCCTTCATTTTTTTTAATGACTGTATTTATAGCTTTTTCTAAAAGTGTAAAATCTATTTTCTCTCTGTATTTAACAGTAAGACCAAGATTTGCGAAGGCTGTTCCTTCGTATTTTTCTTCCGTAAACCAGATTCTTTTCTGGGGGTGAGTCAGTTCATAATATTCCATGATATACCTTCCTTTCTACTGAAAAAAACAGATTGAAATTCAATCATTTATTATGGTCTCGTGACGCGTGACGCGTGATGCGTGACGGGAGGAAACCCTTTATTACATGTTTCCTTTTGCAGAATTTTGAAAAACCGTTACTCTACAGGGGCTTACGGCACCGTGTGCCACTGCAAAAAAATGCAAAAGTATAGATATTTATGCTCATGTCATCAGTTTCCGTATAAAATAGATTTTTTGTCTATTTTTGTCTGATGTGTTTTTCTTCATTAAAAAAATTTTCCCTTCCCCAAAAATGTATTTGCAAGTGAAAAATAAAAAGTGAAAAGTTATTCTTTTCACTTTTCACGACTCACCACTCACGACTTCCCCGCTAAACCTTTCCAAATACAATACCGTATATATCATCCATTTTCCTGTAAAAATCCAGTATTTTTTGCGGGGAACTTTCGGGGAATTCTTCTTTTAATATGGAGACTATGTCTCTGAATCTTATCCTGCCGGCACTCAGGGTCAGAATTCTTGATTCAAAAGGATTAAGAAGATATTTTTTTCCGAAACGATCCAGTGTTATACGTTCTTCTGAGAGTTCATAACTGAAATCGGTTCTCTGAGGAAAATAAGAGTCAAAATCCGTTAATTCATGAAACGTTTTGTATATGCCATGATCTTTAAAATTAAAATATCTTTTAAGAGCGGTGTTTGAGGAGAGGAGGTTATACCAGAGAGCCTGAATGCCTTCCGTTAACATACTGAATATGGCTTCCACCTGTTTTCTCGGTATATTCATCAGTTCCTGTTCCATGGTTACCATAAGTTCTCTGTCAAAGATCTTCTTGAGTTCAAGTAATTCCCCTCTTTTTAAATGTACCGTCTCGGAAATACATTCACTGCCTCCCGTATTGCCTGTTTTCCAGTAAGGTTTCAGGGGAATAATCCCGTATTTTTCAGGATTATCACCCAGGGGAGTTCCGGGAAGCGGTATGAGAAAACCGTCTACTATTCTTATTCTTCCCGGTGCCATTCTGATCAGTTTTTTTGCAAAATTTATGCTTTCTTCAACCGTCTCCCGTGACTCAAAGGGCCCTCCCAGTATAAATGTAGTGGCTATCTGAAATATATCTTCTTCCACACACTTCTTTACCGTAAATTCCACCTGTTCCGTGGTTATCATCTTATTATAGGCTTCAAGCATTTTGTTATTTGCAGACTCGGTCCCGAATTGCAGGACTGCAATACCTGCTTCTTTCATTTCTCTTATAAGCTCAGGATATTTATATAAAATATTTGCTCTTGTTTCGGAAAACCAGTGAAATCCAGGTCGAAGCTCTTTTCTTTTTTTAAGTTCTCTGCACAGTGCAAGGGCTCTGTCTCGATCTGTAATAAAAACATCGTCATCGAATGAGATATAAACAGGATCTCCGTATCTCTCCAGCAAACCGTCCACTTCTTTCATGATATTTTCAACGCTTCTCATACGATAATAATGGCCTGTGCCCTGAAAGCAGAAGGTACAGTGATAGGGGCATCCTCTTCCTGTAAGAAGTATGGGATAATCCTCTTTAAAAGGCACGAGATCCCTGTCAAGAATGGGCAGATCATCCAGATTTTCTATAAAAGGTCTGTCAGGATTATGCTTGATTTCATTGCCCGCTCTGTAAGTTATTCCCTTTATATCTTCAAGGTCACCTTTATCATGATAATAATAATCCATAAGCTCTTCCATGGTATATTCCCCTTCATATCTTACCACTATGTCGGCTCTTCCCTCTTCAAGTAACAGAGCAGGCCTTATTGTGGCAAGAGGCCCTCCGAATATTACAATTATTTTCGGGAAATTATCTTTTATAAAATCCGTTAAAGCCTGAACCCTGGAGATATTATCCATAGTGGTATAAAAACCTATTACCCTGACCCTTTCCCAGGATATAAGCCTTTTAAGCTCATCCGTATCGGGATAACAGTCAAAAAAGGTCTGAACATTATATCCCTTTTCCTTAAGGAAAGTACCTATGGACAGAATGCCTATTTGAATACTTTTCGTCTGCCTGAAAGGGCTTACTCCGTTGCCAAATTCTATATAAAAAAGAAAAATTTTATCTCTTTTTTTATTCCACATGTTTTATAATCACTTCCTGTATCTTTAATTTATATGAGAATCGTAACGCGTAACGCGTAACGCGTGACGGGAGGAACAAATTCTCATATTTCGTGGTAATCGGTTCGGTCATAGTTGTTAGTGAATAGTGTCCTGTTCTTTTCACTTCACAAATTTAAATGTATTTTTAACTTTTTATCGACTTCTCCCATATATTCTGGTTTTAACATTCCAATTTTGTTCTTAAATCTAATTTTATCAAATGTTGTAATATCAGGAATTCTTATAGCGCTCTGCCTGTCAAGACAATTTTCTTCATCCGGTTCTATCACTACCATAACAGCTATAGACTTTACTTTACTGCTAAAAGGTACAACAGTAACTTTTGAGCTTTTATTATTGGCTATATCATTGGAAATTACAAGAGCCGGTCTTATTTTCTGTATTTCTGTTCCTATGGACGGGGAAAATTCGACAAGCCAGATTTCTCCTCTTTTTGGAAATATCATTCTTTATATATCCTTTCCTGTATCTTCTATAGATGCATTTTCCCAGTCACTCCACCAGTTTGCATCATCTTCTTTACAGAAATGTTCATATTCTTCATAAGCTTTTATCAGTTCTTCCCTCTGTTTTTTTTCTTTATATTCCTGAAGAATTGTAACTATAGCTCTACTTCTATTTTTCCCCTGACTATCAATAAATTGAAGAACATCATGAGGTATGGAAAGCGAAATTTTAGGCATTATATTTACCCCCTTTTCTTACTACTTTATGGTAGCATAAATAGTAAGTAAAAACAATTGGTAAAAATAATTTTCCTGATTGACTTCTCAACTGTGAGCAATTAAAATTAAACAAAACTACTGTTAAAGAAAGGTAATAACAATGAAAAAAATCAATATTTTATTAATGGTACTTATTTTTATCTCTACTGCTCTTATATCCGAAGCTTCGGAAAAAGATTCTCATATCGACTGGAAGGGTGTATTTTCCGATCAGACATCACTCTATATGTCTCCCGCAGAACCAGGTGTTAAAGATGACATAACCCTTACCCTGCGAAGTTACAAAAATGATCTTACATCATGCCGCATAAAATATTTCGACACAGAAGAACATTTTTCTGATATGACTTTAACAAAACAATCGAATGTATATGATTACTGGACGGGGAAAATACCGGCAGGCTCAGAGAGAAAAACCTACAGATTTGAACTGTTTGATAGTAATACAAAAGGATATTATACAGCTATCGGAGCAATGGAAGAACCTGTATATGACAGGGATTTTATATTAATCCCCGGCTTTAAAACACCTGACTGGATGAAACATGCCGTAGTGTACCAGATATTTCCCGACAGATTTTTTGATGGAAGCCCGGAAAACAATGTAAAAAAAGGAGAATATATCTATCTGGGAGCAGAGGCCTATACCCATAAAAACTGGACAGAACTCCCCGATAATCCTACAAAATGTGCCGACTTTTTCGGAGGCGATCTTCAGGGTATAAAAGCGAAACTGCCATATCTGAAAGATCTCGGCATAACGGCAATATATTTAAATCCCATATTTCTGTCTCCGAGCAATCATAAATATGACACACAGGATTACAGAGAAGTAGACCCTCATTTCGGAGGCAATGAGGCCCTTAAAGACCTGGTAACGGAAGCACATAAAGAAGGCATAAAAATAATCATTGATGGAGTCTTCAACCATACAGGGTCAAAACATAAATGGTTTGATAAAGAACATATTTATAGCACTGAAGGGGCTTATGAAAGTAAAGAAAGTCCATGGTATGATTTCTATACCTTCCGTGAATGGCCTGATAATTATATAGCCTGGTGGGGTTTCAATACACTGCCCAAATTAAATTACGGCAGTGCCGCATTAAGAGAAGAAATCTTCGGAGGAGAAAATTCCATAGCAAGAATGTGGATAAAGGATTATCATATAGACGGCTGGAGACTCGATGTGCCGAATGAAGCAGGTGTGGGAGGAAGAACAGATGAACATGGCCTGTGGAAAGAATTCAGAAAAAGAGTAAAAGATGCAAATCCTGAAGCCTATATTACGGGTGAAATATGGGGTAATGCCTCTGTATGGCTTAACGGCACGGAATTCGACAGTGTAATGAATTATAACGGCCATATGGAGCCCATGTGGATCTGGCTCGGAGGAATTGACCATAACGGCTACGGAACATCAATGAATATAAGCCAGTTAGATGAATATCTTACATATACAAGAGCAGATTATTATCTTCCCTGTGTAGAGACAGGACTCAATCTGTTAGACAGCCATGATACAAGGAGATTTATAAATGTCCTGAAAGGAGACACAGGGAAACAGAGAGTCGGCGTAATATTTCAGATGACATACATTGGAGCTCCCACTGTATACTACGGTGATGAGATCGGAACAGACGGAGATAAAGACCCCGACTGCAGAAGAACCTTTAACTGGGATGAAACAAAATGGAACAAAGATTTAAGAGATTTATACAAAAAATTGATCTCTGTAAGAAACAATTACAAAGCTCTCAGAACAGGGTCATTTGAAACTATATATAAAAATAATGAGAAAAATATTTATGCTTTTGCCAGATATGACGAAAAAGATAAACTCATGGTAGTGCTGAACGGCAGTAAAGAAAAGCACACTGTGATCCTTCCAGTATTCAATCTGGAAGTGTCTTCCGATACTGTGGCCCACGATCTGCTCCATGACAGAACATATAACATTACATCAGGGGAAATCAAAGTTGACATCAATCCGACAGACGGACTCGTGCTGTTATTTGAGAAAAATTCTCATAAATGAAAAACCGTGAAGAATTCAACATAGAAGTAGCTGAATTTTGTAAAAATTACAATTTCTATGTTTCACCTGATAAAAACAGGCTCTTCTGCCGCTTTTATGGTTCTATAGGGAAAGCGGCAGGTTTGCACGATTCTTTAATAAAGCCTCTTGAAAGAATTATATTTTACCTGTGCACCACCCTTCATGAATGGGATAATACAGTAGAGAAAGAAGGCCTCAATGACGGTAATTACAGAACATTTATAGACAGAATAAGAAAAAATTCAATAGAGAAATCTGTCAGTGAAATCTCTCTTCCGGCAGAATTATTTGATAATATATGTAAATCGTCAATGGAAAAGATATACGAATATTTTCTCCTGGAAGAAGAGGCAATGAAATTTATTTCTTCCGAAGAACTGATATTAACACTCCTTGAAAAAGGAAACTGTGATTTTGAATTTTATAATGCCATAGTTTTTACACTCATGAAAGAAGATTACAGAGGGGGCATTACATCTTTTCTTGAGGACTATCTTATTGCAGACCTTATTGCAGATCATATAACGGATCTTGAAGAAGACATAGAAAAATTCTCCTATAATCCTTTAATTTTACTCTATAGACTCCATAAAGGTCATAACTTTTCCTATACAGAAACCTGTCAGAATCTTTCCCGGGAAGATCATTATCAAACATTATGTAAAGATAATGTCATGGAATGGTTTTTACTGCTGGCTGATAAAGAAATAAAAGAAGCACGAAAAAAACTGGAATACATAAAGGTTAATGATAAGGAAGATAAAGAAAATTTATCTTCCTGTCATGCGTCACGCGTCACGCGTCACGCCCCCCATACGATAAAGAACCTGTTATCTCTTTACCTTGAAGGGATTTCACAGGGTTTTACTTTATTCAAAAAATACGATTATCTCACATGGATGGACAGAGATAGAAGGGATTCATATATAAAACTTCTGTTAAAACCACACCCGTGGGAAAGGCTTTCTCTTAATGATATTGGATGAAATAGATTCTACAGTAAGGAAGATTAACAGTGAACTGCTGAATTCAGGAGAAAAACGAAGTGTTATCTGGCTTATCGGAGATAATATCTGCACCCATGCCTTGTGTACACACTGTTCCCTATCAGAGGAAACATTCAAAAAAGAGCTTTATGGATTAAGCCGAAATATAAATGGATATAAAAAATTCGAAGCCGATTTATTGAAGTGTGATTTCAGCAAAACGCCTGCATTAAGTCTCTATTTAATGGGTTCTTTTTACAATGAACAGGAAATCAATAAAGATTTAAGAAGAAAAATTCTACAAAAAGTGGGTAAAGAAAAAAACATAAAAAAATTAATAGTAGAAACGAGACCGGAGTTTATAGATAGAGATAAAATAGCAGAAACGGAGGATATAATGGCCGGTAAAGCGGTGGAAATAGGAACAGGTCTTGATCATTTAAACGAGATTTACAGGAATAAATATCTTAATAAAAACATAAACCTTGAAGATTATGACAGATGCACCGAAATACTGAGAAATTCTTCTGTAAAACAGATTACCTATGTGGCGGCAGGATGTCCTTACATTGACGCAGAACGGGCCATAGAAAGTGCCGTAGAGACATCTATTTATGCCATAAACAGAGGAAGTCATATCATTTCTATCGAACCTTTAATCATCCAGAAAGGAACTATTCAGGAAAAACTTTACAGAGAAGGTAAATTTCAACCTCTTTCTCAAAAATCCATAGTAAAAATCACAGAAAAAATCCAGAAATCTACAG
>JAKPQU010000431.1 GCA_029555925.1 Bacillota bacterium | reverse complement strand
AATAAAATCCTGTAAAATTTATGATAATGCTTTCTGCGGATTTCTTGTTTATGAAGAAGGTCTCGGTTTGATAAGAGACTGCCAGATATACAATAATAAATACAGCGGAATTGAAATTAAAGAAAAAAGCAATCCGTCTATCGTATCATGCGATATTTATAAAAATTTATTCCACTCGGTTCATATTAAAGAAGAGAGTAATCCTGTAATAAGGAACTGTAAAATGCATCATAACAAAAAGGGCGGCCTTATGATCAGTTCAGACGGAAGAGGTATAATAGAAGACTGTAATATATACAATAATTATCTATCAGGAGTATTTATTCTGCAAAAAAGTGCCCCCTTTATCAGTTCCTGCAAAATTCATAATAATAAAGAGTGCGGTATATTAATCTATGAAAAAGGTTCAGGAACTATAGAGAAATGTGACATTTACTCAAATGAGCTAACAGGCATTGAAATAAGAGAAGATAGTAATACCGGCGTAAAGGAAACAAAAATTCATAACTGCGGCGGCAGAGGCGTTTATGTTCACCTTAACGGCAACGGTATTCTGGAAAGATGCAACATATACGGAAATTTACATAAAGGCGTTAAAATTCAGGACGGGAATCTGAATACGGTGGATTGTAAGATCTACGGCAACGGTTTCTGCTTTATTACTACAGCCACATGTTTATCTATCGGAAAAGGTGAAGACTGTTATGAATTGAATAAATTCAGGCAATTCAGAGACAACTGGCTTATATATGAAAAAGACGGGAAAGAATTAATCAGGACATATTATACCATGGCACCTTTTATAGTAGAAGAGATAGAAAAAAAACCTTATAAAGACAGGATTTACAGATATCTGTGGGATAATTACCTTTCAGTATGTCTGTCTCTTATAGAAAGAAGGCAGTTTAAAGAGGCTAAAGAAATTTATATTGAAATGACAGAAAGGCTTATGAACATATAAATAAAAAGAGCTGTGTTTCCACAACTCTTTAAAGATTTTTTACTTCCGGGGAAAATATTTTCTTTATCATTCAAATCCTGCATACCATCAGTCATAATATCAGCTCCTTCTTCCGGCAATTTCCTCTATCAGGCGGATAGTAATCTTTGCAATTCATGTAATTACGGAAAAAAATAAAGGTTCTATTTATTTTTTCTATTCCCGGGGTACTTGCCATAAAGAGTTACGGGAAGATATTGTGTAAAAGTAAAGTCCGTAATAAAACCTACATAATATCAGGATTTTGTGTTCCTCCGCCATCCATTATATCAGGAGGCGGATTTTCCGGGGGAGGATTTCCCGAAGGTCCGGAGGGGGGATTATAAACAGGCTGTTCTTTCGGCCTTACTTCATCTATTTTTGTAAGATAGCCATTTGCTTTATCGGCAAATTCGCCTGATGAAAATCTGTCCAGAACCTTCTGACACAGTTCTTCTGCCTCTGTATAATCTTTATCTTTCATATATACTTCAATCTGTCCGAGATATGATTTCACAAGACCTTCTCCTGCTTCTTTCCTGTCAGGAAAAATATTTTCGGCAGAAGAAAAGTATTTTTCTCCGTCTTTATACTCTTTTTTCTTCAAACATTCTTCTCCTGTTTTTATAAAAGAATCAAAAGCCATGGAAGAAATTTCATCTCTCACAGATTTATCAGGTTTTCTCTTCAGAACTTTCGTAAAATATTCTGCCGCACCTTCATAATCTTTAAGATTATAATAGGCTTTTCCGGTAGAGATCTGTATATTCATATCGGAAGCGGATTGTTTAAGTATAATAAGATTATTATCAAGAAGTTTTTTATAATCGCCTTTTCCTTCATAGCACTGACTGAGACCTCTGAGAGCTTTCAGATTATTTTTCTTCTCCGAAAGTATCAGATTGAAAACTTCTGCTCCTTTATCATAGTTTTTACCGGAAATATAAAATTCTCCGGCTTCCAGGAGATCCTTTATGCCAATCTGTCCGGTTTTTGAAATCTTTTTTTCCATATCCAGAAATTTATCATATTCCTTTAAAGATAAATATACGGAAGAAAGTTTTGTCATAGTTTCTCTATCATCAGGGCTTATTTTAAGCATATGTTCCATTACCTGTGTAACCTTCGTGTAATCTTTTCTCCTGTATAACATATCTGCCATATTCCTTAATATGTCTGTATCATCAGGGCTTAATTCCAATGCTTTTTCATATTCTGTGAGAGCTTTATCAAAGTCTTTTTTTATAAAATAGATATTACCGCAGGATTTTCTGGCTCCCAAGAGAGCAGGATTTAATTTCAGTGCATTTTCATATTCCGTAAGGGCTGACTGATATTTTTTATGAGAAAAATAATCATCACCCTTTTTAACATAATTATTTATCGTAATATTCCTATAGTATTTATAGGCAAAAAATCCTCCTGCCAGAATAAAAACTATAAAAAGAGGAATTACTATAAATATTAAGGGAGAGGTTTTCTTAATTTTATCTTCTTCCTTTACAATCTCCTTTTTTACGTCCTTTATTGTATCCTTTTTTACGTCCTTTACAGAATAAAACTGTGTGGAAGTTGCTGCAAATTTAATCTCTATTTTTTCTTTAAGCTCTATACCTTCAGCAGTAGCGGTAACAGTGACGGCACCCGGCACAGATGAAGATATTTCACATGTAGCATGTCCGTCTTCATCTGTAGGATTGGTTTCAAAATTATCTACATCCCTGCCTGAAGAAAATTTCACAGAAATCCCCGGTAAAGGTTTTTTTAATTTATCCAGGATGGTAATATCAATACGGGCTGTATCTTCACCGTTTGCATCAATCATGGAAGGTCCCGAAAGTTTAATAGAGGAAAATTCTCTGGCAGGAAGGCCCTGTGTGAAGGTTATTCTTAATTTGTCGGCAAGTATCTTACCTGATGTTTTATCCACCACTGTTATAAAGGTGTCACCTGCCACAGACGAGGTAATCTCCCCTCTCATAATACCAGGTTTAAAAATAAAAGGTTGATTTATTTCATCATCATCCGGTCTGGAAGAAGAAATTAATATATTTCCTTTAACTGAATTTACGGAATTTTCAGGCATGTTAATATCCACACAGGCCACTTCTCCTGCTGCCAGAGAAGAAGGATTTATAGAAATCACAAAAGGAATTTCATTGCTTACCCCCGGAGGAGTTGCAGCTAAGGAAGACAATCTCTCAATTATCTCTCTGCCTTTATTTACATTAACGGAATTACCGGAACTTTCAACTATTTTATTTAAAATCTTTATTGCATCAGGTACGAGTCCCATTTTTTCATAACAGAATGAAATGGAAAAAAGAATTTCTTCATTTTCACTGTCATATTCCTGTGCTTTTTTATACTGGAAACTGGCTTCTAGATATTCTCCTTTATCTTCGTAATTTTTACCTTCCCTGATAAATTCCACTGATTTCTTTTTATTTTTAATCTTCACCAGAGCTTCTTTCATATCTTTTGCAGAAGAAAATCTGTCCTCTATTTTCATTTTTACAGCATGAAGGATTACATTGCATAAATCTTCCGATATGTCAGGATTAAACTTACTGGCAGGAGGGAAATTGGGAAATTTTTCTTCCGGATGTACTTTAGTAAGAAGATAATCCATTGTTACTCCCAGAGAGTAAATATCAGACCTTGGTTCAGCCTTACCCATCCACTGTTCGGGAGGAGCATAACCTTTCGTCAGGAGGGCATGAATGGTGGTTTTACTTCCTCCTTCGAAGACTCTGGCTATACCGAAATCTATAAGTTTTATCTCTTCTTTTTCATTAATCATAATATTTTCCGGTTTCAAATCACGAAACACAACAGGTCTGGGGAGGTTATGAAGATAATCCAGCACATTACAAACCGTAATGCCCCAGTCAATAACTGTTTCTTCCGGGAAATATTCATCAGCAGGAAGTTTTCTCAGTCTATCCTTCAGGGTTTCACCTTTTATATATTCCATGACAAGATAATGTCTTTGATTGGCAGTAAAAAAATGTGATATAGAGGGTATATTGGGGTGCTCTATCTTTGCCAGCATATTTGCTTCTTCCCTGAAACTTTTCTCTATTACTTCGGGGTCACCACCCTGTTCGTACATTTCCTTCATAGCCCAGAACTTGCCTTTGAGTGTTGCATCTTTTACCAGATATACGACACCAAATCCTCCTGCAGCAATACCTTTAACAACTATATACCGATCTTCCAGTACTCTTCCAAGAGATGCGAAAGCTCTGAGTCTTTTGAGAGTTTTTTTCTTATATTCTATTACCATGTATCTCTTACTTTCATGGACAAAAAAATCCAGCACTTTGGAAGAATCCGGTTTACTTTCTATAGATTCCATATTTTTCACAGTAGTAGTAAACTCATTCACCAGAGCAGGTTCTATTGTATCGTCTACATCTTCTTTTATTTCTTTCACAATACAATCTTCCTCACTGGCTGTATCCCGTGCCAGATAAATGGTACCGGAAAGATCCTCTGCAAGAGACTCTATTACCTTGTATCTGTTTTTAAGTAAATCTTCTGAATCATAGTTAATATCTGACATTTTTATCCCCCCTTTTTCAGTGACCAGTTATCAGTTACAACAAGTTTATATTTATATAAGGATTAATTTTTAAATTAAAAACAGGTTTCCCTGCTCCCTGGTCAGTACTCACTGCTCACTGGCCATTACTCACTGGTCACTGCTCACTGATAACTGTTCATTGCTCACGCACTCTTGGCACATCTAAAACCTATAGTAGGGCCGAATTCTCCGGGAAATATCTTATTTCTGACAGGAACGCCTATAGATTTCAGTTCAGTGTTATAATCTCCGCCTCTGATGGCTATTTCTCTGTCTTCATCATCAGGCGGATAAGGGCCTTTATAAGGATATTTTTCATAATAATCACCTGTCCATTCCCAGATATTACCAAGCATATTCATTACCCCGTAGGGACTCTGACCTTCAGGGAAACTATCTACCGGTACAGTATGAGCTTTTGAACTTTCTTCACTGCATGTTCTGGAAGAATCCCATTTTTTCCCCCATGGATAAAGAAGTCCTTCTTCTCCTCTGGCAGCTTTTTCCCATTCCGCTTCAGAAGGCAGCCTTTTCCCAACCCAGTAAGCATAGGCATCTGCATCATCATAGCTGACACCTGTGACAGGATAATATTCTTTACCGGCAGTGAAATATTCCTTCCAGTTTCCTTTTGGCTCATAACCTGTAACCCTTATAAAATCTTCATATTGAAAATTTGTAACGGCATATCTGTCAATATAGAAAGATTCGACATGGACTTTATGCATAGGATTGGCATCACATTCAATATGGTCAACACCCATCCAGAAAGGTCCTCCTTCTATAAAAACCATATCTTCATCAAGTGATTGAGGGGTATTATGAGTAATCTCTATTTTTTCTCTACCCTCTGTAGAAACTTTCTTTTCTTTCGGCACCATAGGTACTTTACTCTGCTTGAACAATAATACTGTTTCAGAACCAAGCTTGATCTTATCTCCGTCTACAAGAGGTCTTGGTTCAACAACCTGAACACCGTTAAGTATTGTCACATTCGCTTCTTTTTCATTTATCAGGAAATATTCCTTATCTTTTTTCTCTATAAAGGCATGAGACCGTGATACACTTCTATCCTTTTCAGAAAGTTCTATCTCTTTTCCCATAGCCGCTTTCTTACTTTTTCTTCCTATATAATTTTTATCTTTTGTCAGATGGAAAATCTTTCCTTTATCGGGACCTTCCAGGATTTCAATCTCACAGGATGCCCTGACAATACTTTCCATACCAAGATAACTGTATTCCAGTATTGTAGTTCCTATTTCTATTAAGTCTCCGTTTTCAAGGCCTTTTTTCATTACAGGCATATCATTTACGAATATATCACAATTTTCATCTTCCAGATTAATACACAGCCAGTCACTTTCAAAGGATAAACTTCCATGACTGTCAGAAATACTATCATCGGAAAGTTCTATATCCTTTCTAATCTTGCCTTTACTGCCTATAATAAGTTTTCCCTGAACCATTTCTTTACTTACAATAAAGACACGCCCCTGATCAGGGCCGCTTATAACTTTAAATTTATGGGCATCCTTCCATGCGGCAACCATAGTTTGATCCATTATAGTTCTGTCATCTTCTTCATCATCGTCATCTTCTTCATAGTGAACGGATTTTGGAGGCAGTGATATTTTTTTATCACCATCTTTTCTGGCTCTGGAGAAATCCGGTTTGATTGTTTCTTCTCCGTCATGACTTCTCGGTCGAAAAGCTCCATGACCTTTTCTCAGTCTGGACTGTTCCTGTGTCATATCAGGTAATTTTCTGTCCTCATTTTTTCTGGTATCTGAAGGGCCTTCCGGGGCAGAGAAGGCTCCTTCTTTTTCCGGTTCTCTCGGGTGAAAAACGCCTCCCCTTCTCTGCAGAGCAGGTTTTACGGCGTGCTCTTCTACATAATCAGCGACAACTTCTTCATCAAGATAATTTGTCGCCTGAGGCGTTCTTGGCCTGTTGCGAAATGCTCTGATTGCTTCATCTTCATCTGATACATCACCGGCCAGTTCATCGATATTGCCGGCTCTCTGAGAACTGGCAATATCCCTGGAAAGACTTCCGTCCGGCCTGATTCTACGGGGAAGAGTTATGGCATCACCCGGATCTACTGTTACAGGCTTTCCCGGCACAGGAGGAATATCCCTGGAAAAACTTCCGCCTGGCCCGATTCTACGGGGAAGAGTTATGGCATCACCCGGATCTACTGTTACAGGTTTTCCGGCACTATGGCCATGTATAACCGAAATATCCGTGGCCTCAATGCCGTCATGCTGAACAGGTATTCTACCAACTATCATTTTAATATTACCTATTCTCAGAACATCACCTTGCTCTAACATGGTAAATTCATCGGAAGAAATTTCCTTGTTATTCAAAAAAGTAGGGTTAGCCGCACCTTTTGTGTGAACTATTCCATATGTTCTTTCTTTTGCCATCCATTTAAGGGTGGCCTGGTCAGGAGAAACGAAGGATGAATCCAGCAAAAGCCACCCTTTTTTCTCATGTACCGTAAGCTTTCCGATAGAAATAATAGGTCTGTTTAATTCAAATTTCTTTCCTTCTTCAAGACCGGAGATAACCTTTAACATATAACCTGTTTCTATTAATTCTATCTCCTCTTCTATAAAAACCGGCGGAGGAGGCAGTTCTTCCACGGCAGGGAATGAATATTCTGTCTGAGGCTGTTCGTGAGAAACCTGTGGCACATCACAGGGAAGTTTCCTTCGATATACTATAACATTCTTTCCCATAATTATCTGATTTCCCTCCGAGAGAAGGGTTGGCCCTGCAAGCATTCTCCCGTCTATAATAGTGGGGTTTTTAGTACCTGCGACAAAATTAATTACATGAACATTATGTTCGGGACTCCAGGAAATTCTTGCCTGTTCGGTAGATATAGTGGCTTCTATATCTGTTATTAATATATCTGTCGTTCTATTATCTCCCGGGAGTCTTCTGCCTATAGCTACAGGGTTATACCCCAATTCAAAGGCTCTGCCTTTTTCATCACCATCGAGTATATAAAGTTCATAGGTTATATTCTCCGGAGGTTTTTCAGGGGTTTCATCTTTTCCTCCTGTGAATTTAGAGAATAATCTGGAAAAAAGCCCCTGTTCTTTCTTTGCCATATTTAAACTCACCTCTTGGTATTCTTCATTTAATTTCTTATCTTCAAATTCTTTTTCTTCCGAATCAAATTCTATATAAGTACCTTCATCTCTTTCACAGGTAGAATTCGCACTTTCGAAAATTTTCCCTTTAAGAACAAGATACATTTCATCTGCAGAGGAAAATCTGTGTTCCGGTAAAAAATTTAACGCTTTTTGAATAAGAGCTTCCGTAAATTCAGATACATCAGGCCTTATTTTCCTTACGGGAACAAATCTAAAAGGTTCACTTTCCCGGGCAGTAAGAAGGAAATGCATGGTTGCACCGAGTGAATAAATATCACTTCTTGGTTCGGGACGTCCGTTAAACTGTTCCATAGACGTATAGGCACCTGTACCGACAGAGGTTTTTATACTGCCTGTATCAGAAATAGTTCTTGCAAGACCGAAATCTACAAGAAATAGTCTTCTGTCTTCAGTTCGGAGAATAATATTGGCAGGATTTATATCTCTGTGAAGGACAGGAGGAGTCCTTGAGTGTAAATAGCGAAGAACATCACATATTTCCATAGCCCATGTAAGAACAAGTGTTTCACTCAAACCTTCTCCGTCTCGCTCCACAACGATTGTAAAAAGATCTTTTCCTTCTATATAATCCATAACAAGATAATAATAATCATTCCCGGTGGTAAAAAAATCTATCATCTCAGGTATAGAAGGATGTTCCAGATCAACAAGCAAACCTGCTTCTTCCATAAAACGATTAACCATATAAGCTTCTACATCGGCTTCATAAGAACTATCCGATGTAATGTCCTCTTTTCTGAAAAGCTCTTTTACGGCACAGGTCTTCCCTCTGATTCTATCAAAAGCCCTGTAAACCGCCCCCATTCCACCGGCTTTTATAGCATTTAATATTTCATATCTGTTATTCAGTAGAGTTCCACACGGTAATCCATGAATAAAAAAACCGCATGAAGGACAGATATTTTCATCTCTATAAGTTTTATTATTACAGCATGGACATAACATAACTACTACCTCTCAGGAATCGTGACGCGTAACGCGTGACACGAGGACAGATTTTCGACAGAGTCAGTCATAATCATTTGTAGATTGCCTTTGCATCAGGCAGAATTATTTTGTCACAGAAATCTCTATTCTATTCATAGTAACGCCTGTAACGGAAATCTTCGGATTCGAAATTTTCAATATTTCACCTGCAAGCTCATCAGATGTACCTATATACTCTATATCAATAATAGCTATGGAATTTTCAAAGGATCTGGGATAAACATGGTTACTTGTAACAGGATTTTGCTTCAAATGTTCAATTATTTTATCGCGGGACGTAAAATCACAGTTGCTTACAATAATCTGTATGGATCTGTGAGAATTACTCAAAACAGTATATTTTACAGGTATTTCCCACACAAGGTCCCTGACTATCAGATCGGCCATTTTTTTTATTGCTTTATTTCCTGCCTCTTCTCTGGACAGGCTTGTTCCTTTCTGACTGACGGTTTTTGCAAGTATTATCTGACCTGTATCAGATATAACAACCCTTATATCACATCTGGCATTTGACGTAAACACAGTATTCTGGGAGGTAGACATCTGTCCTACAAATTCCGTTGCAACCTTACCTATAACTATTATATCAGATTTAAGTCTTTTGCCTAACGTGGCGGCAGATACAGGATCACCTGTAAGTCCTTTTTTTGCTTCATCCGTTTCTCTTATGGCATTTATTTGAGTTTCATCTATAAGATGATAATGGTTATCACCGAGAGAACTGTTCAGAATACCTTCCGTAATAAAACCTTTCTTTTCAAAATTTACTTCTTCTATTAACACCATTACCCGCGGATTGCCAAAACTGCTCCATTCAAGTTTTTTTAATATCTCATCATCTGAAAGTTTTTTTATTTCCGAAGGAGCCGTATCAGCAGTTGCAGTAGCAACAGTCTTTTCCCTGACAAGAAGGGAACCTGAATTATTAAAAAACTCAACCGTTCCTTTTATTACTGTAAGGGTAGAAGAATTTTCTGTTCCTTCAATTTCCATTTCTGTACCCTTTATAACAGCAGTTCCTGCCTGTGTGATGATATTTAGATTACTGCCATCTTTTATATTACCCCATAATTTACCAGAAGACATAGTTATTTTTTCTCTGTCACAGAATTCGATTTCCGTGGAGGAACCGATCTTTAAGGTGCTTCCATCAGAAAAAACCATTTTACACCGGCTTTTATCACCGCTTATGAGTTTATCTTTCAAGGAAATAATATCTCCTGTTTTTACAAGAATACTTTCTCCCTTATCTGATGGCAAAACATCAATCTGTCCCTGAAGATCTGTAATAATAACAGCAGTATCAGGAGAAAAAACAAAATTATCCAGTCCCTGGCTTTCTTTAAAGGCCATAGACGGGAATGAAGTAATAACAATTAACAGAATGGAACAAATCAATCTGTACATAAAAATGCTCCCTTTCTATAAAACATTTATATGGAAAATCAGAATTTTCCTTAACATTTCATTTTTTTAAAACATTCATTTTCATTATAATTATACCTGTTTTATATATTCTTATGCAAGAAAAATATTTCTAAAATTCACATTACTTTTTATAAATTATTTAGATAAATTGCATCTATTTAATTTTTATCTAAAGCTTTATTTTACGCCATTAAAAATGAAAAATCCTATACCTTTAAATTATAGTTAGTTACATAAAAAGAAGGACTTTTCTTATAAGTATAAGAATTATTTTACAATGTTACAGTATAAAAAATTACAGATAATCCTCGCGTTACGCGTTACGCGTCACGCGTCACGAAACACCTGATTTCTAATAATTTATAAAACTAACTATAATAAAAATACAGGGAGGGGATTTTTCATGTCAGATAATTCGTCAGAACTTAAAAAGAAGCTGGAAGAACTTCAAAAAGAATATGATACAACGTTCCTCAGACTGAGAGATGTTACAAAAGAAAGAGATATGCTGAAATCCAGGCTGGAAGAAGTTTCCTTTGAAGAAAGAATAAGGGAATTAATGGAACTTCTGAACACTACTATGACTGTGGCAGAACCTGAAGGTTATATTTATTTAATAAAATCAACACTCAGAACTATAAGAAAACTTCTGAATGCCGAATGGAGTTCCATACTGCTTGTAGATAAGAAAACAAAGGAACTGGTTCTTGAAACAGACCCTGACAGAGAAAAACCGATGGTATTCAGATTTCCTGTCGGTGAAGGCATAGCAGGAGCAGTGGCAGTTACAGGAGAACCTGTAATTGCAGCAAATATTCAATCTGACCCGAGATGGAAAAAAGATATAGCCGAAGCAACAGGATATCATCCCGAGTCAATTCTCTGTGTACCTCTTATTTATAATGGAGATATAATAGGTGTCGTAGAAGCTTTTGATAAAATTAACAATGAACCCTTTACGATTGAAGACATGAATCTTCTCACAACAATGTCGGATTTACTCGCCACTCTTGTATATAATATGAGTATATACAGGGATATAAGTTTTTTATTTTTAGCTACCTTGAAGCAAATATCTTCCCGGACAACCATGGAATTAAAAGGAGAAGACCTTACGGAAAAAATAACTGAATATGCTTTGGAACTGTCGAAAAAAATGGAACTGGGAGAAGCCTACCAGGAGACATTACATCTTGCGAAACTCCTTCATGAAATAGGAGAACATGACCATCACAGCAGAGAATTATGTAAAAAATTCCTCACATATTTTCTTGAATATATCCATAATACAGAAGGTGAAAATAAACTATGGAGTTTTTAGAATGTAGTTGAACAATGAACACTAAACCGGAAGAGGCGGTGTATAATGTACAGTCTATCTGAAAAAATAGATTATTTAAAAGCATGTGATTTATTTGAAACAATACCTTATGATGAGGTTAAAATTATTGCTTTTACATCATCGGAAATATGCTGTCCTGAAGGAGATATACTGTTTGAAGAAGGGGACGAAGCTTTTGATGCCTATGTTATCTTCGAAGGTGCAGTAGAAATTTTTAAAAAATTGCCTGACGGGAGAGAGGTAATATTAAGAGTGATAGAGAAAAACGATATATTCGGAGAATATGCCATTATAAGCCAGTGTCCAAGAAGTGCCTCTGCAAGGGTAAGTAAAAAATTTTCAGGAATCAGAATAAACAGGGAAAATTTCCTTGATATATTAAGGGAATTCCCGGAAGTTTCCATAGGGATCATGGATGTACTTGTAAAACGCCTTGTGAAATCAGAAAAAAAACTTCTCGAATTAATGAAGTAACTGTATGTTACAGAGTCTGAGAAATTCTTTAATCTGAGGTGTTACATCCTTTGACGTATCAATCACAAAATGGTCTTCTTCAAATGGTTCAAAGGTCTTCTTTACTTTCTTATAAACCTCCCATCCTGCATTGCTTTCAGAGGTTTTTTCATTTAATCTCCAGAGAAGTCTTTCTTTTACTATGTCTTCAGGGCAGACGATTTCCAGAAAATAAATGGCACTTTCTGTATTTTTAGCAAGATCTATTACATACTGCCTCATAACCTTGCTTGAAAAAGATGCATCAAAGAGGATATGCTTCTTTAATTCAATGAGAGGTTTTGCAGCATAGCATACAATCCTGTAAGCCATAAGTATTTCCTCCCATTTAAGAGGTGCAGTATCTTCATAGGAAAAATTTTCTGAAGAAGAGGTTAAAACATCCCTTCTGAGTTCATCTGTACTAAAATAATAAAAATCCAGATATTTACAAAGTTCTTCTCTTACAGTAGTTTTACCTGTACCGGGAAGTCCGAACAGTACTGTTATCATATTATTTATCCTTTACACATTCAGAACATCTGGAAACACTGGAAAGAGGATAAACTATATTTCTTTTATTTTTTACGCCTATATTCTTTTGTCGTCTCTGCCGGGCAAGATCAAAGAGTTCTTTGCTTATCAATGCCGGAATATTGCAAATTATATCTTCGTATCTCTTCTCTCCTGTATAAAGCCGATTATTTAAAATTTCCAGAACATATTGTTTCGTCCAAGAAGAAGAAATTCTCGGTTTCAATGGAGTAGAATTTAAGAATTTTATTATCTCTCTGGAATTCTGCCCGGAAGCAGACCTTTCAAAAATTTCTCTTATTATCGGCGCTTCTACAGGATCTAACTCCAACTTTGTTTTTTCTCTATCACCTTCTTTTACTTTTACCCCCCTGTAACCATACGGGAACTTTCCGCCATAGTGAAAGCCCCGTCTCATATTCTGCTTCTGACCTTTTTTTATCTCTATTGCCAGATTATCGATGTAGAATTCATTTATACAGCTCATTACGTTTGCAATCATCTTTGTTGCGGCGGTGTCTACCTGCCCTACATCGTTTATTCCACAGAGTGTTACACCGTATTTTTTTAGAAGCTCCATGTTTACAGTGGTATCTATTATACTCCTGGAAAATCTATCCAGCTTATCCACCATTACAACTTGAAATTTTTTCTGTTTTGCATCTCGAATTAGCTCTTTAAATGCAGGTCTGTTTTCAGAAGACTTACCTGAAATTACTTCATCTGTATAAATATTGTAAATAGAATACCCATTGATTTCAGCATATTTTTTGCATGAACTTATTTGTGCCTGGATAGAATTTTCAACATCTGATTTTTCATGTGATACACGGGCATATATTACAGCAGCTTTCATTCTGATTTCACCGGCTTTTGTTTTCTTTTCTTCCAGATTCTTTCTGCAGCTTTACTGGCATCTATTACAATTTTTTTCGAAAGGTAATGATAAACAGTTGTCTGATTGCAATTATATTTTTTCGCAATCTCATTAGTGCTCATACCTTCCTGGTAAAGTTTTTCCCATTCCTCATAATATTTTGAATATTTAGTTTTACGTGGCGAACCAGTTTTATCCAACAAATCAAATACAGCCTGCTTACTTACTTTAAAATAATCGGCTATTTCTTTGTAAGTTTTTCCTTCATCTCGTAATTTTTGACATGTTTCCAAGCCTAATTTTTTCATAGTTTACACCTCTGTAAATAATATTATTATATATTTATGTAAAAGTCAAGCTAAAAATAAAGCATTATTTTAATTATTTTTTAATTGCTTAAAACCCTTGTAAATACTATGTTTTAAAAGTATTACATTGATGCATAAACTTGACTTATACATAACTATATTGTATAATATACTTAATTTTGAAGACAATTGCATCATGAAAATACCAGGGAAAATTTTATCATTGTTTGTATTTTGACTGAATTTTTTATGCAATTATCTATGCATAAAAGTATAAGAGGGTGTCTGAAAAGCCATTTGAGGC
>JAKPQU010000427.1 GCA_029555925.1 Bacillota bacterium | reverse complement strand
TGAGCAGTTATCAGTGACCATCTGGCACTTTTATTCTATATAATAAATATTTACCTAACACCCAAAAATTGAAAATATTATTTATTTACAGTCTCTTCCTGGTAACTGCTCACTGCTCACTGTAAAAACTCTTCATGAGCTTTTTCCACACAGTGAACTATTTTATCTGATATATTTACTATATGATCTTTCCTTCTGTCAAGACAGAGTAAAAATTCGATATTTCCGGCAGGCCCCTGAACGGGCGAGTAATCAATTCCGGCAGGATATAAATCTATAGTATTACAGAACAATACTGTATCATTTAAAACCTTAATATGAATTTCTTTTTTCCTGACCACACCGCCTTTACCTACCTGATTTTTCCCTGCTTCAAACTGAGGTTTTACAAGAGCTATTATCGTTCCGTCAGGCAAAAGAAATTCTCTGGCTACAGGTAATATCTTTGTAAGAGAAATGAAAGAAACATCAACAGATATAATATTAACAAGTTCAGGTATCTGCTCTGATGAAATATATCTTGCATTGGTTCTTTCAATATTAACAACTCTCTTATCATTACGTAATTTCCAGGCTAACTGGCCATAACCTACATCTACTGCATATACCCTGGATGCGCCATGTATGAGCATACAATCGGTAAATCCGCCGGTAGAAGCGCCAATATCCAGACAG
Source organism: Bacillota bacterium (assembly GCA_029555925.1). Next base: position 2,290 of record JAKPQU010000427.1, on the reverse strand, counting down.
ATAGTTCCCGTGACATTTATATTAAATTCCCTGAGAGCTTTCTCCAGCTTCATGCCACCCCTGCTTACATAGGGACAGAATGAACCTTTTACTACAATCTCTGCGTCTTCACTGCATGTCTGACCCGGTTTGTCAAATCTCTGACCGTTTACATAAACGAGTCCGGCCATTATAGAACCTCTCGCTTTCTCACGGCTTTGAAACAGACCTTTTTGTACAAGAAGAAGATCGAGTCTGATTTTTTTATTCATAGTGAATAAATAGATTCGATTATCCAGATAATATTCCTTTATTCAATTTAATTAAAGTGAATAGTGAAAAGTGAATAGTGAAAAGTAATTGATGTCATATTCTATTCACTTTTCACGTTTCACTTTTCACTCCTTTCATTGTTTGCAAAGACAGGAATAATATATTAAAATATATAGATGTTTAGCAGAATATCTTCAGCATTACAGAAAAAATCAATACTATTACTTATAATAGTGACTGTAACCTTCATATCTTTTTATGGGTCTTTACAGCATGGTTTTACAAACTGGGATGATAATTTTTATGTAACAGGTAATAAAAATATCAGGGAACTGTCCCTGGAAAATATAAAGAATATATTTGCTATTTCAGGAACTGACAGAAATGATCCACTTGTAAAAACCCTTTATACCCCTCTCCCTGTTTTTTCCTTTGCACTGGAATATCATTTTTTTGGACTTAATCCCACGGTCTACCACACAACAAACCTTATCATTCATATTCTGAATTGTATACTGGTATTCTACCTGATATACTTTATGTGTGAGAATAAATTAATAGCCTTTTCAATAAGCCTGTTATTTGGCATACATCCCCTTCATGTAGAATCAGTGGCATGGATTTCGGAAAGAAAAGATTTACTTTACAGTTTCTTTTTTCTTATTTCTCTGACATGTTATATATATTATCTGCAGAAGAAAAATAAGGTTTATTATTATATCTCAATTATCTCATTTTTATTATCTCTCCTGGGGAAGCCAATGGGAATTACTTTACCTGTTATTTTAATACTCTATGATTATCTCTATATCGAACGTGAAGTTAATATAAAGGTTTTTATAGAAAAAATTCCTTATATTATATTAAGTTTTATTTTTGTAATTATTATGTTTATTATTATGGCACATAATAAAGCACAGGTGCCTCCGACTTCTCTATTACATAATATTTTTATTGCCAGTTACGGTCTCTTGTTTTTCTATCCCTTTAAATTACTCATACCCTGTAAATTATCGGCTATCTATCCCCATCCTCCCGGCAGAGACCTTCCCTGGATTTTTTTGATTTCACCTGTCTTGCTATTTTTATTTACAATTATAATAATTCCACTCTTAAGATACAGAAAAAAAATCCTTTTTGCTCTTTTATTTTATACAATAACCATATTGCCTGTTATACAATTATTACCTGTTCCACCAGGAATAGCCGCAGATCGGTACAGTTATATTCCTTCCCTGGGACTGTTCTATATTACAGCAACATTCATAAACTGGTATTATCACTATAATAGCTCAGGCATAAAAAAAGCCTCCATGATAATATTACTGATTATAGTAACATTTACTCTATCATTTTTAACCATGGAAAGATGTAAAATATGGAAAGACGGTATGACTCTATGGAATGATACTATAGAAAAATATCCCGTAGCAGAAGCTTATTACAACAGAGGTATGCTCTACGAGCAACAGGGGGATTTTCTGATGGCACTGAACGATTTCACACAGGCCATAAAGATAAATACTCTATATGATGCAGCCTATAACAACCGTGGTAATATTTATTATAATCTGGGAGAATATAACAGAGCCATAGAAGACTATAGCAGGGCATTAAATATTAATCCTGCTGCAAAAATTTATAAAAATCGCGGACTGTCTTATAGTGCCACAGGGAATTATACGGGAGCTCTGGAAGACTACAGCAAGGCTATAAATCTAGAACCAGGGTCTATTGAAGCATATCAGAACAGAGGAATAATATATGGAATGATGAAACATTACGATAAAGCAATAGAGGATTTTACAAAGATATTATCCATAGATCCATGTAATAAAGACGCGCTCTACAATCGCAGCCTTACATATTTTAATGCTGCCGATTATGACAGAGCATGGAATGATATAAATACGATGAAGGCACTGAACTATGAAATAAATCCTGATTTTCTTCAGGATTTAAAGGCACGGTCAGGGAAAAATAAATAGTGATAAGTGAGAGCGGAAAGGATTTAAAAAAAATATTACTTTTCGGATAG
>JAKPQU010000388.1 GCA_029555925.1 Bacillota bacterium | reverse complement strand
GGGCCTGGAGTCCCTGAGCATGGAAGCTCTAGAAGCCCCCGCCAGAGGCCGATAGGGCTTGGCGGTGGGAGCGGTCACTAATGTCAGTAATCAGGGGCTGTAAAAAAATAACCCGTCAAATTATTAGAACGGCTATTATCCTCGCGTCACGCGTTACGCGTTACGCGTCACGATACAAACTGTATATTATTTGAACGATAAAGAATCGAGGAACATCATGAATGTAGCAGTATTACATGGAGAGGTTCATCCTGATGCAGGGGAAGACGAACAGGATGTTCTCGTAGAAGTGGAATGTATATCCAGAGCTCTTCTGGAAGAAGGATATAACCCTGTACCTGTTCCTTTTTCCATTGATATAAAGAAGACAATAAATAAGCTTGAAGAAATCAAACCTTCTTTTGTTTTTAATCTGGTAGAAACGGTAGAAGGAAAGGGAAATCTCATATATCTTGCTCCTGCAATTTTAAATCATCTGAATATACCCTATACCGGTTCAAAGCTTGATGCGATATACATTACATCAAATAAAGTTCTCACGAAAAAATTTCTTAAATATTCAGGTATAAATACGCCTCCCTGGCATGAGTTAGATGAACATCCCAAAGATGATATTGTTCCATGTATATTTAAATCCGTCTGGGAACATGCTTCTGTCGGGCTTGACGAAGATTCTGTTGTTTTTGACATAGAGAAAGGCCATAAGGAAATAAAAAAACGTCTGGCTACGGGGAAAAAAGATTTTTTTATAGAATCTTATATTGACGGAAGGGAATTTAATATTTCCCTCATTGAAGGGAAAAATGGCCCTGAAGTGCTTCCCCACGGGGAAATTAAATTTGTTGACTATCATGATAAAATAAAAGTAGTCGGTTACAGGGCAAAATGGGATTCAGATTCTTTTGAATATAATCATACAAACAGAACCTTTGATTTTTCAGAAGAAGACAGGACTCTTCTGGAAGAACTTTCGAATATATCGGTAGCATGCTGGAATTTATTCAAACTGTCCGGATATGGCAGGGTAGATTTCCGTGTAGATAATGGCGGCACTCCCTGGGTACTCGAGGTTAATATTAATCCCTGTCTGTCACCTGATGCAGGATTTATCGCTGCAGCACAGAGGGCAGGATTAAGTTTTAATGATGTTATAAAAAGAATCGTTGATGCAGTGAGTCGTGAAAAGTGAAAAGTGAAAAGTGAAGAGAGAGCGATAAACATTATTCTAATATATGTAGTAATAAAATTGATAACTGGTCGCTGATAACTGGTCACTGGTCACAGATAAAAGGAGTTGTATTAATTATGACAGAAGAACATTCTATGACCTTCAGAGAAGACGTAAAACCATCGGATACGGAAACTGTGAGAGATATACTGGAGTCAAGCGGTTATTTTTATAAAGAAGAAATTGCAGTAGGTGTAGAACTGGTTGAAGAAAGATTGAATAAAGGGATTGCCAGCGGTTATCATTTTCTATTTGCAGAAGAGAATGGCAGAGTCGTCGGCTATACATGTTTCGGAGAAATTGCCTGTACGAAAGGAAGTTTTGATCTTTACTGGATTGCCGTACATAATGATATACGCGGCAGTGGTATCGGGAAAAAACTTCTTGCTCTTACGGAGAAGAAAATTTCCGACATGGGCGGTAAACGTATATATGTGGAAACATCCAATAGAAAGCAGTATGAATCTACAAGGGTATTCTATATAAAATGCAGATATTCCGTAGAAGCAATCCTTAAAGATTTTTATGGCCCCGGAGACGATAAGGTTATTTTTCTCAGAGTAACAGGGTAGGGAACAGTGACCAGTGACCAGTTATCAGTTTATATGAGAATCGTGATGCGTAACGCGTGACGCGTAACGGGTGGGTCGTGATGCGTGCTGCGTGTTTTGCCGGTACCGGGCGACCACAGCGGGTTGCCCCTACTCACTTTTCACGACTCCCGACTCACTAATTCGTAGAAATAATGCCTTTTTTCTCTTCAATTTTTACCAGATATTCCTCTGTACCCGGTATGGAGGTTATAGAAACCTGCAGTTTTGATACTGTATGGGTTTTGCTGGATGTAATATAACGGTTAATTTTTTTCGGCCAGCTGTCCCACAGATGCTCTTCTTCCAGATAATAGTTCTTTTTTAACAGTTCAATAAATGGTATAGTTAAATCTTTTTCACTTTCAATAGCAAGGTAGACCCGGCCCTTCAGGTTTATATAGAGAATTCTGTCGTGAGAATCCAGGATGATATAACCGATTTCTTCATTGTCCACAATCCATTTGAATTTATCCCTTTCTACAAGCAATAAACTGGCTACTTTTGAGGCATCTTCTTCAAGAAATTTTTTAAGTTTTCTGTTTAATTCTTTGAGTTCTATATTCTGTTTATTTATAGTTTCTGCCATTATATGGCGCTGTCTGTTAAGTCTCGTAATAGTGTGTACCCTTGCCTTCAGTTCATGTTTATCTATAGGTTTTGAAATAAAATCGTCTGCTCCTGCAGAAAGTCCTTCCAGCCTTGCCTGGCGTTCATCCAGTCCTGTAACAATTATGACAGGTATATCTGCAATGGATGGAGTAGATCTTATATGTTTACATACTTCAAAACCGTTCATATCAGGCATAAGTACATCTAAAAGTATAAGATCCGGTTTTGCAATGGATATCTTATCAATTGCTTCATGGCCACTGGAAGCAAATGTTAAATTATAACCTTCTTTATTTAATATGGTCTGAAGTATTTTTCTGCTGTCTTCTCTGTCGTCTACTATTAAAATATGAGGACTATCATTCATAAACGTTGTTCTTTCATAAACTTTATTATTGAGTAATAACTCACCCTTCACCCTTCACTAAAACATTATATCACAAAGTAGCAAAAAATAAATTTATTTATAAAGTTCTTTTGCTCTTATACATCGTACTGAATGACCTGCTGAAAAAGTCTCAAAAGAGATTCTTTCTTCATTACACCTGTCAGTTCCGTATTTACATCTCGGATAAAACGTGCAGCCCCGGGGAAGGCTGAACAGGTCCGGCGGATATCCTGCTACAGGAAGAAGAGGCTTTTTTTCTTTATCATTTAATTTCGGTCTCGAAGCAAGTAAGCCGCATGTATAGGGGTGAGCCGGATTTTTTAATATAGTTTTAACCGGGGCATATTCAACGGCTTCACCTCCGTACATTACCATTACATGCTGACATACTTCCGATACAATACCGAGATCATGGGTAATCAAAATTATGGAAGAGCCTGAATTACTGTTTAACTCTCTCATTAAATGAAGGATCTGTGCCTGAATAGTCACATCAAGGGCGGTAGTCGGTTCGTCTGCAATGAGGAGATCGGGATTGCAGCATAAGGCCATAGCAATCATTATACGCTGTCTCATACCTCCGCTGAACACATGGGGATACACATGCATCTTCGCCCCGGGATCCGGTATATTCACTTTTCTCATCATCTCTGTGGCAATAAGAGAGGCTTCTTTTTTATTAACCTTCTGATGTAATAATATTGCTTCAAGGAGCTGATCTCCTACCGTAAGAAGAGGGTTAAGGGAAGTCATGGGATCCTGAAAGATCATGGAAATTCTGTTGCCTCTGATTTTTCTTATTTCGTCGGGTTTTTTTTTCAGAAGATCTTCGCCGTTAAATAATATCTCGCCCGACGTAATTTTACCCGGCGGAATAGCTATCAGGCGAATAATTGAGAGAGCAGTGACACTTTTCCCCGAACCTGATT
>JAKPQU010000365.1 GCA_029555925.1 Bacillota bacterium | reverse complement strand
CCATTTTATTATCCATATAATCACATACTATAAGGTTCGGATCATTGGTCCATAATTTGTCCATCCTCAGACCGAAGGGGTAAAAGAAATTATTATATTCCCATTCACTCATAAAACGTTCGGTTTTTAAATTTCCTTCTTCTATTTTTTCAGTATAGGCACCGAAATTACCTAAAATTATTATTTTTTTCCCCTTTGCCATTTCTTCCGAAAGCCAGTCACAGTAACGAGATGCTTCTGACATTTCCGGTCCTCTGAACCAGGAAATTATACCATAATATTTATCCATATCTGCTTCATCAGGTATCCCCCTGTCTATATCTCTGTATTCCACTTCATAGCCCAGCTTAAAAAGAGGTTCCGATGCAAAGGTTCTGATTAAATTATTTTTACGACTGTCTCCTTCAGTACTTTTATATAAAGCCAGTAATATATGGGACGAAATTTTCTCGTCTGTTCTATAAGACAGGACATCTTCCAGGAAAGCCAGTCTGTTTAAATGCCAGATAACATTTCCTTTATCATCGGAAGAATAAATATAACCTGTCTGCGCAACGGCTCCGAAGGGTGTTCTGACTGCTACGGAAGACTGTATATTATGATCTGTTTTAAGAGTTAGTCTCAAATAATCTTTATTATGCTTATTACATGAAACCAGATTTATAAAATTATCGGGGAAAGTAGCTGGTAATGAAGGAAACATTTTAGGGTCTTTATAACTTATTTCTATATCCGGCGTATAAACTGATTGTATCCCTTTTACAGATAACCCGAAATTAAAGAAAAAATCATTCAGTTCTTCACCTGTAAGCCATGTTTTTCCATCAGATGAATAGGCACCGAAATTTCCGATAATTATAACCTTTCTGCCTTCTTTAATCTGAGTAGTAAGCCAGGACATATATTCTGACGGTTCCGGGTAAAGAGGATTAAAAAAAAATGTAACTATAGCAGAATATTGTTTCATTACTTCAGAAGCAGGTAGTTCCTTTAAAACATCTCTGTAATCTACATTATATCCGAGTTTTTTCAATGGCTCACCCAGGTGATTAAGGACGGCATTATTCACATCTGTAGCATTATCGGTGGATTTATACAGCCCAAGTATCTTCTGTGAAGCAAAAACATTATCAGATAAGATTAGAAAGAAACATAAGAGAAAAAAAAATTTATAATACATAGCTAACCACGCCTATTTATAATAAGAAGTAATATATTATAACATATTTTTTTTTACTTTCAATATTCGGGATTATGATTTATAATAGTCGTGAGACGTGAGATTTTTTTGCGTAAGAGCGCCACGCAGAGATTTAACTGGTGCCATATTTACCGCAGGCACCACTCACTACTCAAACAGGAAAGGATTTCTCATGAAAAACATTTATATTCTGACTCTACTCTTATTATTTTTATTAAACAATAAAAACACTCTGGCAAAACCATCACAAAATGACAGCAGATGGCCTCCTGAGAAATATCTTGTCTATTATGGCCAGTGGGATAAAGAACAGATTGGCAGGGCTCAGGAATTTAATCTCGTAATACTCCATCCCGGCCGTAATCAGGGTAATATTACAGAAGAACAAATACAGGAAATTAAATATGGTAAAGATAAAACGTCAGGCACAGAAGATGATGTCACGGTGCTTGCCTATATATCAATAGGAGAGGACGAAGAGGTACCCCGCGGGCCTGCCATGTCGGAAGAGGCAGGCCCTGTATACCTGAATAAAGATAAAGGCATAATAAAAACAAATAAAAATTATCCTGCAAGATACATTGATGAAATAAGTTATATATTCGATGAAAAAGGGTTTTTCACATTCACTCCTTCCGGTATGTTTGCCGTAAAATCCGGCCATGACGGCCTCCCTGATGAAAACGGTAAATGGCACAGTTACTTTGTCTATGCAGGTGACCCGGAATGGTACGATATTATAAGGAAAAAAATGGACATACTCTCTTCCCGTTACGGAGTTGACGGTTTCTTTCTGGATACACTTGACAGTGCATCTCCATGGGGTAACTACGGATGGATGCAGGAAGACATGGCTTTACTTGTAAAAAAAATCCGTATCTCTTTTCCCGATAAATATTTAATTATAAACCGCGGCATGTTCCTTCTGGAAAAATATGCAGACCTTATTCGCCCGTCCATAGACGGACTCATGTTTGAAAGTTTTATATCAGAATGGGACTGGTACAGACAGATCGGAGTTCCTCATTACTATCTTGAGTCAAATTACTATGTTTTAAAACATGACCTGGTAAGAGAATCTGAAAAACCGGACGGGTTTCATCTGTTTTTTCTGAATTATCTGAAAGAGGATCAGGTAGATTTCTACAATCTCATCAATGATCAAATGTCTCTCCTCAAGGGCGTAAAATATAGTTCTTACATTTCCACACCCGATTTACAGCATATTTACGATACGGAATTTACGGAAGAAAACGGGAAAAGCCCTTTACCTGTCATTGAAAACTTCAATGTAAAAGAAATAGAAAAAGGAAAATATATGATAAATATTTATCTCAGTGATTCTGAAAAATTCCATTTAGGCGAAAATCTTTATATTGATCTCAAATACAGCGACAGCGATATTTCGCCCGATGATATACAATTGATGAAACATATTTCTGTAGATTATTCAACAATAAACAACAGTAACCCGATATCAATTACATCATTCGGTCTTGATAAAGGGAAAACCTATTATTTCTTTCTAAAATTACTCGGTAAAAATCCTCTTGTTCAGAGCCGGTGTTTGAAGAAGAGTCTTACTACAAAAAACGGCACTTACGGAGGTCTTATAAGTTCCCTTAATGCTGAAAGCCGTGATGGGAGTGTATATCTATCATGGGACGGAGATGAAAGAAAGACTTATAAAATTTATACAGGAAACAGTAATGACGTAAAACCTTATAAAAAAACAAAAGGAAATAATCTTCTTGTAGAAGGATTAACAAACGACAGAATTTATTATTTCTCTATATGCTCTGTATCTGATAAAGAGGAAGAAGGGTGCCTGTCCTATCCTGTTACCATGTCCCCCCGTGACACTACACCGCCTGAGGCGCCAAAAAATTTATTGCTGAAATACAGTGAAGATAAACTTTATATAACATGGGACAGGTCTCCTTCAACAGATCTGAGCGGATATTGTTTATACTGTTTCAGAACAGATGAATCCTTACGTTTACCGCTAATACTGGAACAATCTGTAACATCATGGGAATTTAAAGGTCTGGAGAAAGGCAAAAATTATACTGTTTTCGTAACAGCAACTGACTGGCAGAACAATCAGAGTGAACCTTATGAAAAAAAATATATTTTACTTCAGTAATAAAATAAAACTTCTCTAAGTACCGCTCCAGGTAAAAGGGTATCCGTAAAAAGCTTCTGCCTGGCGGGCTCTGGAGAAGAAAAATTCGTTTTTTCTAGGGTATCCGTAAAAAGCTTCTGCCTGGCGGGCTCTGGAGAAGAAAAATTCGTTTTTTCTATAGTACTATACTTTCGCATTTTTTTAATAAAAATTTATCTTAAAAGATATTATAACACACTATGTTAACAATCAAAGAACCTAAAGAATTAAACAATCAATCTAATAATTTGTTCCGGAACAGGAATAGAATTTTGAAAGTTGGC
>JAKPQU010000589.1 GCA_029555925.1 Bacillota bacterium | reverse complement strand
GCTTTTAATGCTGTAAAGTTGCCTATACCTAATAAAATTATCTCTAATATAGAATTACAAAAACACGTGCCTACGAATGAAAATTAAGACCTCTTTGCCTTACTGCAAGCCAATCTCTAATTTTTACTTGTCAAACTTCCGATAAAGGATGAAAATGATAATCAGCAGGTAATAATCTGCTGATTATCGAATTTTATAATTTTTTTTCTCGCTTTACGTATCACGATTCTTTTTTATATGCATTTATAATGGCAGACACTTCCGGGTCAGGAGTTTCTCCGGCAGTAGGAATAAGCTTATAGTCAATACCGGTAATACGCCCGGTTTTCAGGTCAAAATTAAGCCCCAGATCGCCTACATGTCTTTTCTCCCTTATCATACCATCATATTCATCGACGCCACCTGCTTCTACTATATAACTGGTTCTTCCGTCAGGATTGGTAACCTTTTGCGGCTCTCTTGTAATCTGATGGTCATGTCCGGCAACTACTACATCTATGCCGGGAATCCTTTTAGCAAGGCTTGCTGATTTACCAAGACCTTCATGGGCCAATACTACTATTATCCGGGCTCCTTCGGATTTTGCCTGTTTAACAAGTAACTCTGCCGTATCGCCGGGAGATTCTACTGTAACATCATAGCCTACATTGGGATGATCATGGGTTTTCTGTTTTGGAGTGGTAAGACCAATGAAACCTACCTTGACTCCATTTATTTCTTTTATTGCATATGGTTTTGTATGTTCCAGAGGCTTACCGGTAGAAGATTCTTTCACATTACCAAGCAGTACTGTGGCATCTAAATCACCAAGGAAATCATTTGCCAGAGCTATGCCCCCATGCTGGAATTCATGGTTACCGGGAGTTATAAAATCTACTCCTTCGGCATTAAGAGCTTTGGCTACAGGGCCAAAATAGTCCTTTCCAGGCTGATCGTGAGTCTGAGTAAAGGTAAGATCACCTGTATTTACGATGATAGTATTCCCTTCACCATGCTCTTTTTCAAGCCTGTGTATTACAGTTGCTTCCTGTGCCATACTGACAAATGTACCATCATGCTCGTCATTTGTATGTATAATATTTATATGAACGGAATCTTTTCCCCCTGATGTACTGACCTCTGTAGATGACAGAGAACTGTCATTTTTTGCAGGAAAAGATGTTGCATATTTGCTTTGCATAGTAATAGAATTTACTGCAGGTTTAATCATTTTATCACATCTCCGATTTATAAGATTACCGTTGATATAATATCACCGAAATATAACTTTTGTAAATAGAATTTTCAGAATATCTTTTATTTCTCAGATCTAAACACTTCTTTTTTAAGAGTAAACCTGGCAAGATTTTCATGATTAATCTCTATGCCAAGACCGGCTTCTGATGGAACATTTATTGTAGAATCCTTATTTAAAACAAAATTCGGTTCTCCTATATCTTCCCTGTAATATCTGGAACTTGCACTGATATCAGAGGGAAGAATAAATCCCGGCAGGGATGCAAGAGCCAGATTTGACGCTCTGCCGATATTTGTTTCCAGCATGCCTCCGCTCCAAACAGGGACACCTCTTTTATAACATTCATCATGAATTTTTACCGCTTCAAATAATCCTCCGACCCTTGGAGCTTTTATGTTAATAATTCTGCAGGAACCGAGTTCTATTGCCGCTATTGCATGAGAAACAGAGAGAATACTTTCGTCAAGGCAGACGGGGCTTTTAATCTGCTTTTGAAGAAGGCTGTGCTCATAAATATCATCTTCCGAGAGAGGCTGTTCTATAAGAAGTAAGTCAAGGTCATCAATCATATTGAATATATGAACATCTGACAATCTGTAAGCAGAATTGGCATCTGCCTGAAGGAGTATTTCAGGGTAGGCACTTCTTACAGCTTTCAAATCTGAAAAATCCCTTCCCGGTTTAATTTTTATTTTAATCCTTCTGTACCCATCTTTAATATATCTTCCCACTCTTTCAACAAGTGCTTCTGTTGACGGCTGAATCCCTACGGAGACACCGACTTCTACAGATTTTTTCACACCGCCCAGCAACTCCGAAAGGGATTTATTTTGAACTTTTCCCATAATATCCCATGCGGCCATTTCAAGAGATGCCTTTGCCATGGGATGACCTTTAACATGATCGTAATTCTTAACAAAGGTTTCTATATCTACAAGGTCTTTACCAAGAACGGCAGGTACAAGAAAATCCGAGAGAATATGCCAGGCAGTGCCGGTTGTTTCATAAGAATAACCGGGATACGATTTTGCCACACATTCACCGAAACCTGTAATATCGGAAATTTTCATTTCCACTATGACACATGATCTCTCATGAGTTCTGCCGAAACTTGTCACAAAAGGTTCTACAAGAGTCATGACAACATGTCTCATTACGATTTCTTCTATTTTGCCGATAATTTTATTCATACTATAAACTCCTCTGGTTTTCGAAAAATAACTCCATCATAAGATCGAGTAGGAAGGGGTGATTAACCCCTGTCCTATCACACCACCGTACGTACCTTCGGTATACGGCGGTTCATAAGGATTAACAACATTTTGAGTATAAATCTTTTAGACTTAGTACTATACTCAATTCCTTTGCAGGAACTTTCCATAACTCGTGCCAATGATGGACTCGGCACTCCCGAAATACTTTCCTGATTCACAGTAGCCTCTTCCGGACAGCTCCTTCCTGGAAATTTCAGTTGCTCCATCTTTGAACTTATTATTTCTTTCCCTTTCCTTATGTTCAGCCCTTCTTTCAACATTATTTATGAAATACTATGGCCTCGGCTGACTCCTGACAGTTCAATCATACCTCACGATATGGTTGCTTTACGCTTTCCTGCCAGGTCTCCCCGGGTAAATGCAGTGATGACACATATAAAAGGATTTATAAAAAAACTCTCTGCATTTGATGCCAGTAAGTGGTCTGAAAAAATAATTGCCTGTGAAGTCATGGAATTTAGCGAATTGCAGTAATGGGACAGGCTTCACGGTCTATCATTTTTCACACAACATCATAGTTCCATCAGAACTTAATTTTACCTGTTTATAATCGTTAAGAATAAGATTTACTATAGATAATGTTGTCTCACTTATTCGCCTGTCACTTGGAGGGGCTTCTATCATTAAATTAATATGTTCTTTCTTTTTTATAAGAGAATAAATTATCGTAAAGTCCAATTTAAAAAAACTATTGTCTATAAATACTTTTATATGTTTATTTTCTTTTAAAAATTTATAAAGTATATCATAATCTTCTTTTAAGGATAATTCATCCATACAGCATATATTTAAAGGACATACTGTATTGGACATAATGTGATATACACCGGAATGAGTTGAAAGGATAAGAACATTTTCCTGAGGCTTCGTGTTAGATGATATAAAAGCGGCATCCCTGGCAACCCTGGTTGATTCTTTTTTGATAATTTTTTCAAGTCTATCTGTCAAACTGATGTAATAGAAAGGCAATATAGAAATTACTATAAACATAGAAAAAAGGAAAAAGGATAATAACATAAAAGGTATTAAGGTAGAAAAGATTTTTTTACAATAAATTCTATCCGTAAAAATTGTCAGAAGTAATATAGCAGGGTAAGAAACTGCCATTAACACCAGAGGATGACTTCTAGCCTGAAAATAACTGAACAGGCCGGTACCTAAAATAGATAAAAATACTATTAAATAAATTCTGGCTTTTCCATCCTTTCTAAAGAATGATTTAACACCGCAGGACAAACCGCATAAATACAATAAAATCACTAAATTCCAGGGGTGAATGAGACTCATAGGCAACATAGAATAACCATAAAAATAATATAATTTTTGAAATCTTAGTAATAAAGTAAAATCAGGGAAAAGACCATAACGTAACTTTATATAAAAAACATATAAAATGGATACTATCACAAGAATGAATAAACCATAGATTACATGCTTTGTAATATTCTTTAAAGCCGTTTTTATATTATTGTTTTCATTCAATTCCTTATAGATAAGAATTAAGATCCAGGAAATAAAAACCACGCATCCAGTATCGAAATTCCACAGGACAGATAGAGCATAAATCGGAAAAGAAAAAAAATAAATAAAATGGTTTTTATTATTGAAATATTTCCAGGTAATATATATAGATAAAGCAGGAAAGAAAAATCGTATAGGATAATACTGATAGTAGGGAGCACAGAAATTCAAATATTTTATTTGATAATACTCTCCAAGTAAATAGCTATAAAATATAAGAGTCAAAAAACCCACGGAAGCAATAATTATATTCGATGTAATTTCCCGTAAAAATTTGTACAGATACAAAAAGGATATAACCTGCAAAATTCCCATAAGAATGGTAAATTTAAAAACGCTGAGACCTGTAAGCTTTAAGATTGGCTCCAGAAAATGAGGATATAATCCGTATTGATGGGCATGGGTAATCAGTAATGGCTTACCCGAAAAAACCTGAAAAATCGAAAATAACACTGTTCCAAGATGTAATCCGGCATAACCCTCACTTTTAATATCAAAATTATAAACATCATATAGAGAATTCCATAGAGCAATTAAAATAAGTATATAGCAGAGAAAGACAATAAAATATTTACTCAATAACAGTTGTTTCTCTTTATAAAAAATTATATAGGAGAATAAAAAAGTTAAACATAAAAGCCATATCCATGTATGGGTAATCGTACAAATACGATAATAAAAGGGATTATAAGCAAAATCAATTAGAAATAATAGTAAAATAATAAAGAAAGAAAAAAGCAGTACAGTCTTATATGTCTTATTTATGAGAGATTGGTTCTGTATCTTTACGATTATAAACTTTTCAGCAAGGAAGAAAAATAAGGTCAGCAGCGCGGGAGCAAGAATAGTTCCTGTAATAAATAATGTTCTTTCAACCGGCTCGGGAGCAAACCTGCTAACAGGTAATATAAAATTATCCGGTATTTGCTTTAACAAATCCTGTGGATGATAGAAATGCGAAATAATTAAGCTTATACAAATAATAGATATTATTGAAAATATCAGGCTAAATATGATAGAAATAATACTTTTCTTTTCTTGAATTTCATTTTTTTCCATCATAAAGTGTTAAATATCCTTTTTATAAAATCTTTATTTATAAGGCATCATACATATTGAGGAAGTATTCTCTTTCTCCATGACATACCGGCCAGGAATATATTATTACTGATGAGTCTCACAGGTCATAATTCTCCGATGACACATTAAAATTCGCAATATAAAAACGGCCTGTCTCATTATTAACCTTGAAGACAGGCTGTATCTATACTTACTTTCCAGGCAATTGCTTACCGTATTCCATTATAATCTTTCTATTTCTTTAAAGCCCTTTTAATATTCTCTATAGATTTTTTCAGTGCATCTTTCATGTCACTGTCTTCTTCTGTTTTAGAGATTTTTTCCAGAACTTCCAGAGTTTTTTCGTCACCAATCTTACCGAGTGTTGTAACAGCTATCATTCTCACAAAAATATTCTTATCTGTCAGAGCTTCCGTAACATACTGAACAGATCTGTCACTTTTTATCTCTCCCAGTGATCTTACTACAGATGCTCTTATAACATCGCTTTCACCTTCTTTAAACAACTGGAAAAGCGGTTCTACAGCCTTACTATCACCTAGTAAACCGAGAGATGATATGGCAGATGTTTTTACTCTCTGATTTTTATCTCCCAGTGTCTGACATAACGGCTCAACTGCTCTTGTATCTTTAAAATCTCCTAACACTCTTGCTGCAGTCATTCTCACTGTTTCATCTTCATCTTTAAGTCTTTCAATTATGTAGGGTATAGCTTCTGATGAAAAATCTTTAAGCCTTCTGAAAGCATATACTGCATCCACTCTTACTCCCCAGTCAGGATCCTTTAAAGCCTTGATAAGTGGTTTTACTGCCTGTTTGTCTTCCAGCTTTCCAAGTGCTTCTGCGGCAACACTTCTTATATTTTCATTTTTATCATGTGCCAGCACCTTAATCAAACATGGCACAGCCCTTTTATCCCCGAGATTACCGAGAGCCCATACTGCAGTATGTCTGGTATCATCATCAGAAGACGGATCCTCAAGATCTCCTATAAATTTCTTTACCTTCCGGCTCATAGGAAGCTCTTCATCAAAGGATATACCTTCGGCTTTTGCAATAGAATTAACTGAATACCTGTAATTGCCACCGGAGAATACAGGAAATAAAGTTAAAAAGAAAGAAAATAATACTAATAATATAGAGTGTTTAAAAATCTTTTTTTTCACACCGGTCTCCTTTCAAAATATTCAAAACTTGAAGGTGTAGTTATCCATATGGCTTCTACATCTTCCTGGCCTACATTCTTCCAGCTGTAAGAAAGAGAAGAATCCATATGGATACTGTCACCTTTCTCAAGAACGTACCTGTTATTACCGAAATTAAGCTCTAATTTTCCGGACATAACTATTCCAAATTCTTCACCTTCCGGATGATAAAAATTCTGTAAGGAACAGTTACCTACTTTGAATTTTATATACATAGGCTGGAGCTTGTTATTTTCCGATCTTTTGGAAAGTAACTCAATGGTAATGCCTTTTTTACCGGAAGGTATAACATGTCGCTGGTCATTTCTTGTAATAGAAATTCTCTTCACACTGTTGTCTTCAAAAAACTGGACTATACTCACATCCAGAGCCCTTGCAATCTTATCAAGGCTGGCTATGGACGGAGAAATTTTACTGTTTTCAACCTGGGAGAGAAGGCTATTGGAAAGGCCTGTCCTCCTGGACATCTGCCTGATGGATACACCTTTCTGTTTTCTCAGGTCTCTTATCTTCTTACCAATATCTTCTATAAGATTATCTACTTCTTTATTAATAAGATTTTTTTCATTTATAATCTTTTCAAGAGTAGATCTTATATCATCTATCTTAAAAGGTTTCTGTATATAATCATACGCTCCATGTTTTAACATATCTACAGCACTTTCCAGTGACGGACAGCCTGTAAGAATAAGTATGTTTATATCATTATCAATCTCTTTTATCTCTTTAAAAACCTCTGTACCATCTATATCAGGTAATTTCAAATCGAGTATAACTATATGATATATATCTTCTTTTACCATATGGACCGCATCCAGACCACATGAAGCAACAGATACAGTATAACCTTCGGTTATCAATAAATCTTCCAGAAATGTACTTACATCTTCATCATCTTCTACAAGTAAAATATGTATAGATTCTTTGTTAATCTCTATCACCTCCTGCCGGAAGTTTATTAAGTAAAAATACTTTTGAACATAATATTATCAAAAATACTCTTCAGTTAAAAATACAGATAAAGTATACTAAAATTATTTAATAATTGCAAGTATTTTATATGCCAGACAGATTAACGACATAGAAATAACATAATTTTTCAAATTTCCCATCAAGGGAAACAAATTTTATATCTTCTTCCAGACTCTTTGCCAGGTCAAGAGCCTTATCGAGATATGATTTGTATAAATATTTCTTATCCGGCTCTCTGTCTGTTTCCGGAATGTCTTTATAAAGCAATGCCTGAGCAAGCGAAAATTCCGGCATAACTTTTTTAAAATCCTTATGCTTCCAGTCTCCCGTAAAGATATTAAATTCGTATAAGCTCATAAATCTTTCTCCGTATCTGGAGATAAAATCTATTGTGTCCATAATAAAATCCAGATCTGTATCATCAAGGGTATAATGAAGATTTATTCTTGCCCAACCGGGTTTTAAACCATTGTAACCCTGTCTGACAACCTCCCTGTATCGTGTGGAAGTATCAAGATCTATGCCGAGTAAATAATGTCCGTAAGGACCGGCGCAAGAGCATCCGGCTCTGCTCTGTATGCCGAAAAGATCGTTCTGTAATTTAGAAATATATTTGGGATGGAAATATCTGTCCCTGTGTTTTATATTAAATGAAACAATGGCTATACGATTTTCATATCCTTCAGGTCCAAGGATTTCAATCAACGGATTATGTTTCCACTGTTCATAAAAATGTTTGAGGTTATGTTGTTCTCTTTCATGGATTGTATTAATACCTATATAATCTTTCACCTGTAAAGAAAGGGCTGTACGAAGTACCTGAACTATACCGGGAGTACCAGGCTTTTCTCTTTCTTCTATATCAGAAAGAAAATCATGGTCTTCCGTATTTACATAAGAAACAGTACCGCCTCCTCCGAAAGTGGGAGCAAGAGTTCTGTCATATATTTTTTCATGAAATACAAGGACTCCGCTTGAACCGGGCCCTCCAAGGAATTTATGAGGGGAAAAGAAAATACCGTCAAAATAAGATTTACTGTCTTTATTTATATTGACCGGTATATAGGGGGCACAGGCAGCAAAATCAAAAAAAATCAGACAATCATGTTCATGGGCTATTTCTGCCAGTTTATAAACATCTGTTCTGACACCTGTCACATTTGATGCGGCAGAAAGGGAAGCAATTTTCATTCTTCCTTCCCATCGCCTGTCTTCAAGTTTTTTTATAAAATCCTCTGCTGAAAGTTCACCGTGACTGTCAAGTCTTACAGGTATGACATCACAGAAACCTTCCCTCCATGAGACAAGATTCGAATGATGCTCATAGGGACCTACAAAAACAACAGGTTTTTTTATATTACATTTCTTTATACAGTCTTTCAAATCGCGAAAAACCTTTTTAAAACTCGGAGAAATATAAAGTCCAAGTATTTCCATCAGTTTCTGTATGGCTGCCGTTGTACCTGTGCCTGTAAAAATTACATGATAGGCATCCGTAGCGTTAAGGGCTTTTTTAATAATATGTTCTGCTTCAAAAAATCTCCTGGTTGTAAGCCATCCTGTTTCATCATCTTCCGTATGGGTATTGGCATAATCTTTCTGTAATTCCAGAAGATATTTTTCGATAAAATAAAGATTTCTCCCCGATGCGGTATAGTCAAGATATAACATTAACCTTTTTCCAAAAGGCGTTTCTATAAAATGATTGGCTCCTGTTATCTGAGATCTTATATAATCCAGTTCTTTACTCATAGATAAAATCCTTTCATTCAAATTGAATACTCAAATTATAACGAAAAACATAGAAAATAGCAATGAAAACTACTGGAAGCACTGATAAATAATATATATAAACTCCCGCGACAGGTGACGTGTAACGGGAGTTTATATATTGCCCGGTTAAAATCAGCATGGTATAGCGCTGATTTTTTTAAACCACTATATTCAGGAGTCTGTCAGGGACATAAATGGTTTTCCTTATTGTCTTATCTCCGGTAAACTTCTTTACTCTCTCCATTTCGAGAGCCATACCGACGAGTGTATCTTTATCCACACCAGGTTCAACTTCAATGGTGCCCCTCAATTTTCCGTTTACCTGTATTGAAATCGTTATAACCGTGTCTTTTGCAAGATTTTCATCATAAGAAGGCCATGGCTGTTCTGCCACAAGTTTCTTATCATCAACAACCTTCTCCCATATTTCACATGCAATATGAGGAGCAAAAGGATAAAGTAGTACAGTAAGAATTTCCATCATTTTTACAGGTATTTTTTTCATAGAAGTAAGATGATTTGTATAGGTCATTATTTCAGATACTGCCGTATTATATTTCATCTTTTCTATTCTTTCGCCTACTTTTTTTACAGTTTTATGGATAATCCGAAGGTTTTCTTCATTTATCTCTGTTTCTCTGTCTACCTTTTCCATGAGATTCCATACCCTGTTTAAAAATTTATATACGCCTATAACTCCGTTTTGATCCCAGAAAGAAACCTGGTCAAATACACCCATAAACATTTCATAAACCCTGAATGTATCTGCACCGAACTCATTGACTATATCATCGGGATTTACAACATTTCCTCTGGATTTGGACATTTTCTCTCCGTCAGACCCCAGAATCATGCCATGGGAAGTTCTCTTTTTATAAGGTTCACTGCATGACAGAAGTCCTTCGTCATAAAGAAATTTATGCCAGAATCTGGAATAAAGAAGATGAAGGGTAGTATGTTCCATACCGCCGTTATACCAGTCTACAGGCATCCAGTAATCCAGTTTTTCTCTGGAAGCAAATTCACTGTCATTCTTTGGATCTACATAACGGAGGAAATACCAGGAAGACCCGGCCCACTGTGGCATTATATCGGTTTCTCTTTTTGCTTCTCCTCTACAGTTCGGACATGTCGTATTTACCCATTCTTTTACGGAAGAAAGAACAGTTTCTCCCGATGCCGGAGGGATGAAATTATCCACTTCGGGGAGCACTACAGGCAGTTCTTCTTCAGGAACAGGCACGAAACCGCATTTTTTACATTCCACCAGCGGAATAGGCTCACCCCAGTAACGCTGTCTTGAGAATACCCAGTCTCGTAATTTATAATTTACCTTGCTTCCGCCCAGATGTTTCTCTTCCAGCCAGACAATCATTTTCTCTATTGCATCTTTTACTGAAAGACCGTTTAAGAAATCAGAATTTACGAGTATTCCTTCATCCGTATCGGTATAGGCTTCTTTTTCTATATCTCCTCCTGCTATAACCTCTACAACAGGAAGATTGAATTTTTTTGCAAATTCATAATCTCTTGTGTCATGGGCAGGAACACCCATTATGGCTCCCGTGCCGTATGACATAAGGATATAATCCGAGATCCAGAGAGTAATTTCTTTATTATTTGCAGGGTTTATGGCATGAATACCTTTAAGCTGCACACCTGTTTTATCTTTACTCATTTCAGTTCTCTCAAAATCCGATTTATTCGCCGCTCTGTCCCGGTATTCTTTTACTTCTTCATAATTGGTTATCATCCCGGATAATTCCTCGACGAGAGGATGTTCAGGAGATAGAACCATATAGGTTGCTCCGAATATGGTATCTGCCCTGCTTGTAAAGATCTTTATGATTTTATCCGTATCTTTCACTGGAAAATCTATTTCGGCTCCGTAGCTCTTACCTATCCAGTTTATCTGCTGCGCTTTAATCTTTTCCAGATAATCTACATTATCGAGATCACTTATCAATCTGTCCGCATATTCAGTAATCTTAAGCATCCACTGTTTTCTCTGTTTTTTTATTACTTCTCCTTCGCATCTCTCACATCTGTTATTGACCACTTCTTCATTTGCAAGTCCGACTTTACAGGATGTGCACCAGTTAATAGGCATATCTGACTTGTAGGCAAGACCTTTTTTGAAGAGACGAAGGAATATCCACTGAGTCCATTTATAGTAATCAGGGTCGGAAGTTCTCACTTCTCTTGACCAGTCAAAGGAAAGCCCTAGGGCTTTAAGCTGTCTTTTGAAATTATTTATATTGTCATCTGTTGATTTCTTCGGGTTTATACCTGTTTTTATGGCATAATTCTCCGCAGGAAGACCGAAGGAATCGAACCCTATGGGGTACAGCACATTAAAACCTTCCATTCTTCTTTTTCTGGCAAGTATATCGAGAGCAGTATAGCTTCTCGGATGTCCTACATGAAGCCCCTGGGCGGAAGGGTAAGGGAATTCTATTAAAATATAAATCTTTTCTTTTGAAAAATCGTCACGTGCTTCATATATTTTCTTTTCTTCCCATATTTTCTGCCATTTACTTTCTATTTCCTTAAAGGGGTAACTCATAATTGATCACCTTTTCTGAAATTTTTATTCTTAAAAAAATACTGGCTAATTCTAGCAGAAAAACAACTGGTTTGTAAAGGGAAAAGATTAAAGTCGTGTGACGGGTAACGGGAGATGATGTTCCTATGTCATTGTGCTTGCTTTTCTCCATATGTTATCCTATAATAGTGAGTGGTGTGAGTCGTAAGTCGTGAGTCGTGAGGAGGGTCGAACCGTGTTCGCCCGGTACCGGTGAAAATACGCATCACACATTACGAAACCACCCGTCACGCATTACCCGTTACGCGTCACGATTATTAAAGAGGAGTTTTTTTATGCGTTATTTTCTATTATTTTTTGCATTTATCTTGATATACGGTTCAATCTCAATGGCAGCCTGCATTGAATCCGGTTCATCCATAGTATGTTCCGGTACAAGAGACGGTATCATGTATGGTCTGGACAGAAAAAACGGGGGAGTAAAATGGTCGTATAAAACAGACGGTTCACTTGAATACTGCGAACCTGTAGCAATTGACGGCATTATCTGTTTTGGCTCCGAAGACGGAAATATTTACGGTATAGAAGGCTCTACAGGAAGAGAAGTCTGGAGAGTTAAAACCGATAGAAAGATAAGTTCCGGTGCTGCAGGAGCAAACGGAATGGTCTATATAGGTTCAAGAGACAGCCGCCTCTATGCGGTAGAAGCGAAAACAGGGGTTAACAGATGGGCCTATCCGACAGATGGCTCTATAGAAGGTTTCACACCTGTAATTGCAGACAATGGAAATATTGTTTTATTCGGTTCAAAAGATCAGTATTTCTATGGTATTAACGCAAAAGGTGGTCAGGAAATATGGCGCTATAAAGCTGACGATCCCATATTTCAAACAAAAGCAGTTCTTGGGCCCAATATGGTGTATTTCTGCTGTAAAAACGGTTTTGTTTACGGACTTGATATTAAAACAGGAAGAGAGATGTGGAGATTTCGTACTGAAAGAGGCATAGACAGAGCATATCCCGTATATGCCAACGGCTTTGTCTATATCGCTTCGGTAGATGACAGATTATATGCCATAAATGCCTCAACGGGGCTGGAAGCATGGAGTTTCCGTGCAGATACAGCTATAACATCAACCCCTGCCTGTTATGGGAACATGGTTTATGTTTCTTCCAGAGACGGACATTTCTATGCAATTAACGGCCTGAATGGTGCCAGAGTATGGAGAACAAGACTTGACTCGGATGTAGTCGATACAAAGCCCACATTTTTTGAAAACAGAGCCTTTTACCAGACCTATGTATATATAGGAACAATAAAAGATTGCCTTTATGCTTTTGACGCAAAAACAGGAGCCCAGATATGGAGATATCGCACAGATGCATCTGTAGAGAAAACTCATCCCATCTTCTATGAGGGAATTCTATACCTGGGATTTTTAGATAAATATTTCTATGCTCTGGATGCTACTACAGGTGCACAGTCATGGAGGTTCAGAGTTCTTGAAGATTAAATTCTGAGTATTGTGAGTAGTGAAATTTATTCACTACTCACTACTCACTGTTCATTTCTTCTCTTCTTCCGGTGCTCTATCCTTTTCTCCTAATTCTATCAATACTCCTCCGCAGGCATCGCATTTTACTTCATAGGGCGGATTTGGTAAAAGGAAGTCAGGGCCGAAGTGAATTACGGCACCGCATTTACATTCAAATTCTCCTGAAATATGAAAACTGCCCCCTCTTTCTTTTGTCAGTTCTTCCATTTCCTGTAATAATTTTATTTCTCCTTCGCGATAGAGATTTGCTGCCTCTTCTGCCAAAAAAAATCACCACCTTAAAAAATTTAAAAGAATAACATTTTTTCATGACAGGCAGTTTCACTTTTACTGGAAATTTTACGTAATTTCATAAATCTATTAATTAGTGAATAGTGAGCAGTGAATAGTGAAAAATAAATAAAATCCAGTCTTTTCACTTTTCACTATTCACTCTAATCTATATAAAATTACCTGTCATTTTCAAATGCAATCGTTTAAATATTTCCACAGAGGAAATCACTTTTCCTTTATAGTAATATAATTTTATGGTATAATTTTATTTATTAATATGAAAGGCAAACAATCAAAGAAAATGAACAGACGTGACTTTTTAAAATTTTTTTTATGTGCCATTGTGGCCTCAGACACAGGATCTTTCTCATCAGCCGGAGCAAAGGAATTAACAGAAGACGAACAAATATTTTTCAATAAAATCAGTATGGCCGAGAAGAAAAAACTGTTTAAAAAACCTCTGAACAATATAATAACAGAGACAGGGAAATCCTTTCTGAACACCCCGTATGTTCCCGACACTCTCGATAATTCAGGCAAGGAAGCACTTGTTACCAACCTCCGCGGCCTGGACTGCTGGACTTTTTTCGAGAATACTCTGACCATATCGAGGGTAATAAAAAAAAGGGAAAAAACTTTCGAAGATTATAAAAAAGAACTGGAATTTATCAGGTACAGAAATGGTATAAGAAGCGGTTATATCAGCAGACTGCATTATTTTACGGACTGGATTTATGATAACAGTAAAAAAGGTGTCGTAAAAGATATAAACAGAGACCTTGGAGGGGTAAAATTAAATAAAAAAATTAATTTTATGACCGGCCACAGAGAAAGCTATCCTCCACTGAAATCAGACGAAAACTTCAATAAATTTAAAAAAGTAGAGAAAGAGATAAATGCCAGGGTTTACTATTATGTACCGACAGAAATGATACCGAAAATAGAAGATAAACTTGAAGACGGTGATATTATAGGTCTCGGCACAACTATAGAAGGACTGGATGTAACCCATACAGGATATATATATAAAATAAAAGGTATATCTCATATGCTCAATGCATCGTCTAAAACAGGGTATGTAGAAATTTCCGATTGCACCCTCTATGATTATCTGATTTCAGTAGAAAAGCCCGGAATAATAGTGGCCAGGGCTTTAGATATATAATTAAGGAGTGAATATTTATTATAAAAAAACTTTTGTTCTCTCTAGCCCTCTTAATGTTCATGTCCGGCTGTTTATGTAATGCCGTCGTTACAGTTACTCCAACTCCTGTGCCTGAAATAAACATCGAAAAGGTCATTCTTTCAACTGACAGGAACGGAACAGAAGGAATATCAACTTTCAAAATGAGCGATAATGACATATATCTGATTTTCCAGGCAAACAATCTGCCGGCAGATACACAGATAAGAAGTGAATGGCACTTTGTAAATACAGAAGAAGGTAAAGAAGATAAAAAAGGTGAATTTAATATAAAATCTGATGGGACTATGAAATCAGGCAGCTTTACCTTCACCAGACCTGAAGAAGGCTGGCAGGCAGGGGAATACAGAGTAAGACTCTATGTCAATGAAAAACTTATGAAAAATATCTCCTTTACGGTAGAAAACCCTGCCGCCGCAATAGAAGAACCTGAATATTACGAAGGCGCCGTTGAACCGATGTCTTTGTTTTATCTGAAGACATCGATTCCGGAACAGGATAAAAAAGCTAAGCTATCAGTATATATTAATGATGAAGAAATAGGTGATATGGAAACAGATACACAGGTAAACGTAAGCTCCCGCCTCCATAAAGGCGAGAATTCCGTCACTGTAACCAGTAATATAGAAGAAGAACTTTCTTCGGATATAAAATTAACAATAGAAGCCATATGGAGAAATAAAAAATTTCCCCTTTTAATACACAGAAGAAAGCATAAAGGAGAGGATACGGTTAAATATAAACTGGATATACCGGACGTAAGTAGCATAGAAGGCCCTTTGCTGAAAGAAGAATATAATCTGAAGACAGATATGGGAAACGGGACACCTGAAACAACCTTCAATATTAGCATAAACGGTTTTCCCACAGGTTCTTACAGTGACTCTGTAAATCTGGATGTCACACCTTTTATGAAAAAAGGAGAAAATGAAATAAAAATAACAGGTGAAGTGGATAAAAATCTTTCGGGAAGAGTAACTCTTACACTGGGTTCTTTAAGATGGGGGAAAATAGCTCCCATACTTACGTGCAGCCGTAAAAAGGCAGGAGCGTCTCTCTCCGTATATAAAATAAATATAGCTGATATGACTGAAAATAAAATACCGGAACATACCTATATACTTAAAACAGAAATGGCAGGCGGAAGTGACGGCACAAAATTCGAAATACTGATAAACGACGTACAGATCGGAATTTTCGGTTCAGACACTACTGTAGATATAACTCATTATCTTAAAGAAGGACTCAATAAAATAAAGATAAAAAATGATATAGGAGAAAATCTTCAGACAGATGTTATTGCAAGTATTGTAACAGATAAAAAGGGTCAGTGGAAAACCCTTCTGAAGCACACGGCCATAAAAAAGGGGACTTCCGAAAAAGACTACGATCTGATTGTGCCGGAAGAGACTTCCGCTATTCCTCTGTGTACGCTGAGAGTCGATATGACAGGTAAAAAACCGGATACATATTTTAACATTTATATAAATAACTATATAGTTGGAACCTTTGAGACAAATACATCCATAGATGTTACAGGGTTTATGAAAGAAGGAGCAAACAAAGTTATAATAGAAAGCAATATTCCTCAGGATCTACCGTCTGACGTAACTGCAAGTATAGGTTCGTATAAAAACGGTTCATGGGATACACTGCTTACTCACAGTAAATCTGGAAAAGGAACCTTTAAGGATGAGTATACCGTAATGATAAAATAGTGAAGAGATGTTGTAATGTCCCATTCTTTTCACTCTAAACGCTTTATTATCTTTGACAGGAACTATTCCGTATCCATATCCCCCTGAGTATATATTTATCGGCAGTAAACCAGAAAGTAAAATTTTCCTTATCATAAACCACTTTAATATTCCCCCGTTCCTCTACAGGTATACCATCCGGTTCTCCCAGAAGTTTCTTTACATCTTCCATGGTTGACTCATTTATTATTGTGCCTGAATTAAGTGCCATAAAGATTTATCCTTTTGATATTACTGACCTGAGCATAAGCAATTAATATTTTAATATGTTATAAACCAGATTAAATAAGGTTTTCTGGCTTTTCACTATTCACTACTCACTTCAGTAAAAAGTTTCATCATTTTCGATGATTTTTTCTGCCGCCTTTCGATGAGGAAAGAAAATATAAAAATCTCGTATTACCTACTATCAAATATTTTCTTTAAATCTATTTCACGTTCCTGCATGATAACAGTTTTCAGTTTATCATTTTTTGTATATATAACCGGTTTTCCATAACTTTCATCACCGAGTAAGAACACAAAAACTTCTTTGGGAATTACAGCAGTTATTAAAAATATATTAAAAAATACTTGCTATATAAAGTCCTCTGCCCGAAACACCCTGTTCCTCATATTCTGCCTTAAATCCGGATTCAGCAAAAGCCTGTTTCATTTCTTCCACAGTGAAAAGCCCCGCTTCATGTCTTTCCGTAAAATACTCTATCCCGTCTTTTGACCCTACAAGATAATGAAGTGTAAACACAGAAACCCTGTCATAAGTCTCTGAAATATTCATTCTACATATCTTTACATCGTCCCGTTCTACAGTGGCCATATGTATTTTTCCTGCATTCCAGGCCTCAGGAGTAAACCATGGCTCAACCATCACTATACCTCCATCATTGAGATGTTCCCTGAAACAGATAAAGGTTTTTACCACATTTTCAATCGTAAGTACATAGCCTATGGAACTGAAAAGACACATAAGCACATCGTATTTTTTCCCTATATGAAAATCTGTCATATCACAGAGAAAATAATTGCCTTCACCGTTCTTTTTCGTTGCAATATCTATAAATTCACTGTTTATATCCAGGCCGTCAATGTCATAACCCTTCAAATATTTTATATGTTCTCCTGTTCCGCAGGCCACATCCAGGATTGTCCTGCAGTCAGGTTTATACTTTTTAATGGCGGCTTTTATAACCTCCGCTTCATGTTTATAATCCTTAAAAGAGTAAATCATATCATAATATTTTGAACTTTTCTGAAACATAATTTCTCCTGTCTTTCATTATTTTATTTTACAATGAAATTTCTCATTCATCAGGTCAACGATTCCAACTCAACAAAGCAAAACAAAAGAAATATTACGGGAACTTATGTCACAATCCCTTTTTCATCAGGTCAACGATTCCAACTCCCCGTCATTGGACGGAGAGAAATACCCACTATTAATTGTCACAATCCCTTTTTCATCAGGTCAACGATTCCAACTGAGGCGTTTTTAAAAGCAAGAAGGGAGAATGTAAAGTAGGTCACAATCCCTTTTTCATCAGGTCAACGATTCCAACAGTATGTCCAGCTGGTGGAGCAAGAAAACTTGAAAGGTATGTCACAATCCCTTTTTCATCGAGCTTTTTCCGAAACTCTAACGTATCTCCAGGTCTGGAATAAAAATTCTACTTTCTGTAAATATAGTCCTCTAAAAAAGTTTCAATTATACCTCTCGGAAACTATTTTATACTATACCCTTCAATATATTTTAACTTTTC
>JAKPQU010000350.1 GCA_029555925.1 Bacillota bacterium | reverse complement strand
TGCTCATGAGCTTAAAACGCCGATTACTGTAATTAAAGGCAATCTGGAAGGAATGATAGACGGCATCATACCAGTTAATGAGGAAAACCTTAAATCATTACTGGAAGAAACAGAATATCTGAATAATATAATAAAAGATATAAAAGAGCTTGCCCTTGCAGATTCAGGAGAAATTACTCTTAATAAAAAGAAGATAGATATAAATAAGATTATTGAAGCTTCTACTGGCATGTTAAATATGCAGAGAAATGCAAAAGATATAAATATAACAACTGATTTTCAGATAGAAAAGCCTGAAGTCACTATAGATCCGGAAAGGTTCAATCAGGTTATATACAATCTCCTGGTAAATGCTATCAAATATACTCCTCAAAAGGGACACATTAAAATTAAGACGGAAAAAGTATTGGAAAATAATATAGAATCTGTTAAAATTACAATAAAAGACAGCGGGAAAGGTATACCTCCTGATGATTTACCTTATATATTCGAAAGATTTTACCGTGTAGATAAATCAAGGGATAGAAAAACAGGCGGACTCGGTCTTGGCCTTGCCATTGTTCGTAAAATTATAGAACTTCATGGAGGAACTATAAAAGTAGAAAGTGTTCTCAATGAAGGGAGTACGTTTTGTATTGTAATACCTTTATAGAAGGCATATTTATATGGGAATCGTAACGCATAACGCGTAACGCGTGACGGGTTTAATCCCTACTTTTTCTAACAAATTCTCATCTGAACATTATTAAAATCTTACGGGAGGTGCCAGAAAAATGGTAAATAATACTGTCCTTATTGTTGATGATGACAAAAAAATTACAGACCTTCTTAAAGCTTATTTCGTAAAGGAGAATTTTACTGTTTTAACAGCTTATGACGGTCAGGATGCTTTAATAACGGTAAAAGCACATAACCCGGATATAGTAATACTGGATTTGATGCTGCCGGTTCTGGATGGTTTTGAAGTATTAAAAAGGATGAGAAAAGACACAAATATTCCTGTTATAATGCTTACTGCCAGGGATGAAGAGACAGATAAATTAATAGGCCTTGAAATAGGCGCCGATGATTATATAGCTAAGCCATTTAGCCCCAAAGAAGTAGTCGCCAGGGTAAAGGCTGTCCTGAGAAGAGTTCAGCCTGTGCAGGATATTTCCAGAGAAATCAAAGTTGGCGAAATTACAGTTGACCTGAAAAAATATGAGGTGAAGAAAAAAGGCAGACCGATTGAATTTACTCCTATTGAATTCAAGATATTTGAGCTTCTCTGCCAGAATCCGGGACAGGTTTACAGTCGTCTTCAGATAATAGAAAAGGTTCAGGGTTATGAATTTGACGGTTATGACAGAACTGTTGATGCCCATATTAAAAATATAAGAAAGAAAATTGAAGAAAACCCTCAGAAACCTGAATATCTGGTAACAGTGTTTGGAGTCGGATATAAACTTGTATCTCCTGATACAGAAGAATAATTTATATGAAAGATTCTACAAAAAAATTTTTTACTACTTTTTATAGATTTTCCGGAAGAAGAATTTTTTTACTTTTTCTTGTAGTTTTATTTAACTCAGGACTGGAATCCCTGTCAGTACTGTTACTTATTCCATTTTTTCATATCACAAAAGTCATGCCTGATATGCCGGGGATTAATATACCTCTTATGAATTATTTTCATAATGGGAAATACGGGCTTATTATTGTTCTGTTACTATTTCTCATCGTTTCCGTAATTCAGGAATATATAAAGAAATATATAAGTGTTACGATTGTTTCGGTAAAAGCCGGCTTTGTGAGAATGTTAAGTGAACAGTTATATGAAGCGTTCGCCATGGCAAAATGGCAGGCAATAGTAAGCAGGAGAAAATCCGACATAGCAAATGCTCTCACAAATGAATTAAAATTGATAGATCTAGGAACAACCACATTACTTCAATTTTCCACATCTATCCCTCTTATACTGGTACAATTAATCATATGTTTTTTTATCTCTCCTTACGGCACTCTCTGTGCTGTTCTTGCAGGTATAATGTTCTTTATTTTCCTGAGACCTGTAAATAATAAGCTCGGAAATATAGCAGAAACATTAAATACTCTTCTTAAAGACAGTTTATCCGATGCAACTGAACACCTGAACGGCATAAAAGAAGTGAAGAGCTACGGAGCAGAACAGGTTCATATAGACAGGTTTTCTACCAAAAATCGTGATACAGAAAAAAAATATGTTCAGTTTGTACAGCTTTTTACCCATTCAAATTTTATTTATAACAGCGGAACGTTTTTTCTGATGGCTCTTTTTGTATTCCTGTCTCTCACGGTTTTTTCAGAGAGTCTCACAAAATTGATCATTTTATTTGTCATATTCCTGAGAGTCTGGCCTTTATTTTCAGGTTTTCAGATGACATTGCAGTTTTTTTTAATCATGTTCCCTGCATGGGAAAGTTTTTTGCGCGTTACGGAAGAATTAAAATCTCAACGGGAAGAATATACGATTGAAGCAGATATAAAGCCTCTTGTATTAAATAAAGGGATAGAATTAAAAGACCTTTCTTTTTCATATGATAAAGCAGAAAAAAAAGCCGTCAATAATATCAATCTTATCATACCTGTAAATTCAAGCATAGCGATTACAGGCCATTCAGGTTCCGGTAAAAGTACTCTTATAGATATCCTGACAGGTCTTCTGGAACCGCAGGAAGGAGAAATTTTAATAGACGGTGTTCCCCTCAGAGGAGAAAATCTTTATGCCTGGCGCAGATCGATAGGTTTTGTCCCTCAGGAAACCTTTCTGTTTCATGGTACTGTAAAAGAAAATCTTTTATGGGCCAGACCTTCTGCTACAGAAGAAGAAATATGGCACGCCCTTGAACTGTCTGCCTCGGATTTTATAAAAAAGTTTCCTTCAGGTCTGGATACTCCTCTCGGTGACAGAGGCACAGGTCTTTCAGGCGGTGAAAGACAGAGAATTGCCCTGGCGAGAGCAATACTGAGGAATCCTTCTCTTCTTATACTTGACGAAGCAACAAGTTCTCTTGATGTGGAAAATGAAAGTAAAATTTTCAGAGCCATAGAAGGACTGAAGGGAAAAATAACAATGATTACAATCGCCCACCGTATATCTACTATTAAGAATGCAGATGAAATAATTTTTCTCGATTCCGGTTCTATTATTGAAAAGGGAACGTTTGATGAGCTTCAAAAGAAGGGAGGGAAATTTTCCGAACTTGTAAAGGAAGATTCTTTCAGGAAAAGTAGTGAGTTGTGAAGGGTGAAGAGTGAAGGGATGCCTTACCCGTCACGCGTCACGCGTTACGCGTCACGATAAAAAAATGACATCGGAAAAATTCATAAATTGATCAAAGGAGATGAACCATATGTTACTTTTATTTCGTTCTTTTAGCAATACCCCTTATCTGTATGATTCCAATACGAATGATATGTTTAATATAGATGAAAACATATTTGCAAAACTTCAGGAGGTAAACGGGCATGTAAGCGAGTTAAAGGATGAAAAGATCAAAAAATCCTGTGAAGAAGCGGGAATAACTGACTCTATATTACCACTTCAAGAGCCAGAGCTTTTTAAAAAAGATATGGAAGAAATGAACCTCGGTTTTACCAAACTTACTCTCGGTATAACTCATAGCTGCAATCTTCGCTGCAGTTACTGTATTTATTCCGGAACATTTCGGGACGAAAGAACCCATGAGAGTAAACATATGTCTCTGGACATGGCAGATAAAATAATAGATACTTTCTTCGTAAAGACAGCGGAGCCTCAGAAACAGCCGCAGATGGTTATTTTTTACGGAGGAGAACCTTTTATGAATTTTCCTGTCTTAAAACATGTTGTAGAGAGAGTGAAAGATTTAAATAAGAATACAGGATTTTCCGTTACCACAAACGGTATGATGCTGAAAAAAGCTGATATACTGGATTTCATAGTAAAGAATAAATTTTTAATGAATATAAGTTTTGATGGCCCTGTCCAGGATCGTGTGAGAATTGATGAAAAAGGTAACGGTACTTTTAATGCCATTATATCGATTCTTGAATCCATAAAGGAAAAATACCCTGAATATTATGAAAAAAATATCGGCTTTAATGTTACTGTAACACCTGCAACAGATCTGCCCGAAACTGTTACATTTTTTCACAGTAATCCATTATTTAAAAATAAGAATTTAAATATTATAAGGCACTATGATCCGGATAATGCCTTCTGCAGAAAATATGACCTTATGGAAAATCAGGAGTTATTGAAAGGAGATTTCGAGAAACTCAGGAAAGAATATCCTGAAATCTATAAAGAAAATCCTTCTTTTCATAACGGATGTTATCTTTCGACAATGGTTCAGATAAACCAGAGAGCCATGGGAAACAGAGGATTTCTTCCCCTTAATTCCTGCTGTTATCCGGGATTGAATACGGTTTTTGTAGATATTAACGGTAATTGTTTTGCCTGTGAAAGAACAGAACATGCCCCTGTAGGTCATATAGATAAAAAACCTGTCGATGATGAAATAGTAGAGAAATATGTAAAAAAATATTATGAAATTGCCAGTAAACATTGTCCTCAGTGCTGGGCATCACATCTATGCGCCAAGTGTTATTCCCATGTAAAGAGAGGAGAAGTAACGGAAAAGAATTTTCTTGAATACTGTGATTCTTTTAGAAAGTCCGTTCAGTCATCTCTTGAATTGTTTGCCACTATTAAAGAAAAAGACGAGACAGCTTTTGATGATGTGAAGGTTATAACGTCTATTAATGATTGAACACTGAGTAGTGAGTGAACGTTATATGTTATTCACTACTCACTTAAAAGGGAGTAAAAAATGACAGACGAATTAAATACTGCAATTGAAGAGTTCTGCTGTTCAATTGAACATTTTATAGACATAGTTTATCCCGGGGATCCGAAGTTTATACGTCATGAAGGACGGCTTGTTCTTGAGGATAAACCTGTGCCATGTATTAAAAAAGATGTTAAAAAAATGGCATGTTATGAAAAATTATATGCTCTTATTTCAGAAGATGAGGATTTCAAATTTGCCCATAAAAAAGCCGGTTCATGGGGGAAACCTGACGGAATTATTGAAGAGATGGTTAAGAGAGCTTTTAATCATGGAAAAATTGATTCATTACTTGCTATAACCTATATTCAGAATTTTGCTAAAACCCTTTCCATGAAATATTTAGATTATACAATTTTCAGGCGTATTCTCGGAATCGAAATGACACTTGATAGAATTGAACTGGAACCAGGGGTAATTCTGGTTCGACTTACAGAAAAAGAAATGAATGATAGAATGCCGAATATGTCTATGATGGAAATAGGTATGCCTTATATAGATCTTACACAGCATATGGCAGAACTGAGATGTACTGTTCAGGTTAAAAATAAAAAACTTTACTGGCTTAACCCTCCGAAAGAGATAAAAGAAAATTTGTTAGCTATGTGTGATACAGTTTTTTCATCTTTAATACTCTATAAAGCAGGCATGATGGAATCAGGCCCTTATTTTTTTAAAATCAATCCCGAAGGAGGGGAAGATTTATTTGACCATATCCCTCTGACTTACCAGTTTTTTCTGCCCGTATTTCCGGGGAAAATTTTTATAAATGAAGAGGATGTGGAACCGTTAAAATCTTCATACAGAGCAGTAAAGAAAATCTGCAGTGAAACAAGTGTTCTTTATTCTGCTTTGAAACGTTTTATACTTGGCACCAACAGAATCATTCCTGAAGATAAACTTGTAGACTATGTGGTTGCCTGGGAATCACTGCTTCTTACTGTTGATGACAAACCGGTAAAAGGTGAATTAAGTTATCGTTTCGGACTTAACGGTTCTTCCGTTCTTCACTGGACTTCACCTGAAATATCAAGAGAAGAAGCATTTGAGTTTATGAGAGCCTTATATGAATGCCGCTCTATAATTGTTCATGGAGCGGGGAATATGAAAAATTTAGAAAAAGCTCTGGCGAAAGGACAGGCGGAAAATCTATCCTCTATGGCAAACAGGGGAGGAGAATATCTCAGAAAAGCTATTCTCTGGATGGCAGGTATAGAGGAAGAAAAACGTTCTTATAAAGCAAAAGGGGGCTGGGAATATCTCCTCTGGAACAATCCTTGATATATGTTTTTTTATATATGAATTTTTTAAGATTGACAAGGTGTGTTATAATATTTTAAAATAAATCTTGATAAATAAAGAGTAAATAGATTCTCTATTTTACCCTTTATATATCACATCGCGAAGGGTAGATTTTAAATGAAAGAAAATAAAATTCCTTCCCAAAAGAAATTGAAGGCTTCTTTGCAGCATCCTTTGAAAAATTACCAGAAAGAAATCAGAATTAATTTCATTTATATAATTGCTTTAATGGCAGGTGTAGATGGTATCATAAGCGGAGAAGAACTGGACTATCTTGCTTCTTTATGTCATTGTCTGGACATTACAGAACTCGATAAGGATAAAATTATGGAATCTGTAAGATGTCATCCTGAGAAATTGTCTGATTCTCTGAAGTCCTTTACTTCAGATGTCAGGTTTACTTTAATCTGGGGAATTATTACTATGATTTATGCCGATGGTCTTCTCGCATCGGAGGAACGGGACAGACTGAATTACATAGCACAGGAAGTTGATATAAAACCGGAACAGTTAGATTTCATTATTAATTTAATGAAAGAAAGTTTAAAAAGAGGAACTTTTTCCGGTTTAAAAGAAGAATTTCATAAGGAATTAACTGAACTTAATATACCGCCCGAATTCATATTATTCTGAATCACAGATTAATCCGTAATTGCTTCAAGATAAAATATTTTAAGGGTTTCTGCTCTTATGGTTCCTTTTCCTATTTTGAGTTCGGTAGCTTTCTGGTAGTGCCTTACAGATTGCTTGAAATTACCCAGATCATGATATAAGTCTCCAAGATATTTATATATACAGGCATTTTCTTTGTTCAGACGAAGAGACTTTTTGTAATATTCCATAGCCCTATGATAGAGTTTATTTTTATGAAATACCCTGCCTGCATACATGAAAGGCAGGAATGATAAGGGGTTTATATGAATTGCTTTCTGAAACCATTCAATGGCTCTGTCCGTTTCCATTGTTTCAGAATAAAGAATACCCAATAATGTAGAAATATGATAATTATTACCGGAATATTCGAGGCTCTTAAGAGCATATGTTATTCCTTCTTCCCATCTGGCTATTTCATAGCAAGCACTTGCATAATTATAGTAAAACTGCCACAGATCAGATTTCAGATCCAGAGCTTTCCGGTAATGCTCCAGAGCCTTTTCGATTTTATTCTGTTTTCGTAAAGAATTTCCAAGATTATTATGGGCATAAGAAAAAGAGGGATCTATGTCCAGAGCTTTAAGAAAATAAAGACATGCTATGTCAGACTGTCCTGTAGTACTGTAAACGATACCGGCATTATTCTGAAGTTCTGCGCAATGGGGACTTTTTTTCAAAAGTTCTTTATAAATAAGAAGGGACTCCTGAAATTTCTGTTCATGATATAAATATTTCGCTCTGTCAATAAGATCGTTTATAAGTATTGCAAGAAGTGAAAGCACAATTA
The DNA here is from genome assembly GCA_029555925.1 of Bacillota bacterium. The sequence goes on along the minus strand of JAKPQU010000350.1, from coordinate 18,796 downwards.
CATTTCACCTCTCACTTCTCACCTCTTACCATTTAAATAATCCACCAAGAAACCCTTTTTTCTTTTTTTCTCCACTGTCATCTTTAATAAAATTCAGGTTCAGGACAGGATGGAGTGCCAGTCCCATGGCACACATCAGGGATGTCTGTTTTTCCGCTATTATATCTCTGTTCACTTTAAGTTCTTTACTTTCAGGAAGGAAAAATTTGTCAGCTTCGATTTTTAATTGACTGTTAATGTGCTTGTTCAGATTTTTCATATCAATACCACCGCCGGTAAAGATTATGGATTCAAATTTTTCCAGTCTGTATTCAGGGCCGAAATATCTTACGGCTTTCAGTATTTCAGTGGTCCAGTCTTTTATATGGGGCATAAGAAACTGAAATAGATTTGCCTGATTTTTACCTGCCCATATGTCAGCATCGCATTTTGTCTTCTTTACTTCTTCCGCTTTTTCGTAAGAAAGTCTTTCTGTTTGCATAATGGCCTGGGTGAGTTTATTTCCTCCTGAAAAGAAATTTACATTCTGTGAAAGTATGCTGTCCCGGATAAGAGTCATAGAAGTGCCTTCTGCACCGATATTTATTATGGCAATATTCTTCTTTCTTTCTTCATCATGTATCATCAGTTCTGCCAGTCCTGAAAGAACAAAAGACTCCATGACAATCATATCAGTATTTAAGTCGGCTGTTCTCAATGTTTTACGGAGATTTTCCAGAGCACTTTTTCTTAAGGCTGTAACTCTTACCTTCATGTTTCTTTCATCTCCTTCTATTGAAGGTGAGAGTACTTCGAATTCAATAGAAACATCATCCATTGGTAAAGGTATGAGCTGTCTTATATCTTTGTTTAATACAGATGGAACTTTATCGGGAGATACGGCAGGTATTTTCAATGTCCTTATTGTGCTACAATAAGAAGGAAGTGAAACTATTACATCCCTTTTCTCCTCATTGTTTATAATATTCTTTATTGCTTTACCGAGAGTGGCAGGATCTGTTATTATTCCTTTCGATACGGTATTCTCCGGTGTCCTTCTTGTGATTATTTTTTCGGGATATACATTACCATTGCCGTCAATATCCATCTGTAAAATTTTTATTTCATAATTTCCTATATCCAGACCTGTTACTTTTAAAAGCCTGTCTCGTACGACAGAAAGACCAAGAGGAGATTTTACTTTTAACATGGGATGAAAGAGAGGGGATTTTTCTTTCTTCTCTGGTTCTGCTTTTGAACTCTTCCCCAGTATATCCCTTAATTTATCCGCTCTTAGAGAAGATCTGTCATCGAATTTAATAATATTTTCCTTCACTGCAGACGGGAAGGCACCTCTGGGAGTGACAGGTTTTTCTTTTACTTTCAGAAGGGCTTCTTTGAATTTTTTACCTGAAATATACCTGTTTTCTACTTCCAGATCCATAGCAGTAGAAATTACCTCCTGAAGACCGGGTGAGAGATCATCTCTGAACTCGTCCAGAGGTGGATAGACGAAAAGATTGCCTGTACCGTCATCATCTTTATCTGTAGGATCATATCCTGTAAGAAGTCTGTGCAGTGTTGCTCCCAGGGCAAAAAGATCACTCTGGGGATAGGCTTTCCCAAGATATTGTTCGGGAGCGGCGTAACCGGGAGTACCTACAAGGGTGCCTGTTTTTTTCTTGTTGAAAATACGGGCAATACCAAAATCCAGGAGTTTTATTGTACCGTCATTCTGTTCCATAATATTGGCAGTTTTTATGTCTCTGTGAACAATCATGGGATCTCTTGTATGCAGATAGTCAAGAACATCACATATCTGAATACCCCAGTTAATAACAGTTTCTTCATCAAGAAGGCAATCATCTTCCAGAGCTCCCTCAATAATATCTTCCAGTGAGTCCCCTTCTACATAGTCCATAACAAGAAAATATCTTCCTTCTTCAATAAAGTGATTCTGTACAACCGGGAGATTTGTATGTCTGAGCCTGGCAAGCATAACTGCTTCATCTTTAAATTTTTGAATGGCATACTGACGTTCTTCTGCATCTTTGAAATCATCGGTCATAACCTTGATGACACAGGGAGTATTGTCAAGGTTCAGATCTTCCGCAAGATATACGGAAGCCATGCCACCTTCACCAAGAGGCTGAACTACTGCATATCTTCCATGATGAAGTGTTTCCCCTTCTTCCAGAACCCATGGATTTACATTATGTCCGCAAAACTGACAGAAAGTAGCTTCATCATTTACTTCTTTTCCGCAATAATCACATGTTGTCACGGTATATATTAAAACCCTCCTGTTTTTATAACTTCTTTACCTTCAAGTTATATGAAAAATATTATTTCTCATATTTTCTGAGCTCCTTACTTATTATTCCCATAAAAAAACAATTTCTGACTGAATATATACATTTTATATTATAACGCTTCTTTTTCTAACATACAGTTATGAGAATTACTTTTATACAGGATTTATTTTTTTACCTTCATAGTTCTTCAAGAAGCTTACTATCTAACAGGTAATAGCCTATTCCCTGATATTATAGGTAAATTTTTATTCTAAATCAATATTTTTATTAAATTACATGGAAATTTTTACTGAAAAAAATTACTTAGAATAAACATGATAATTTATAAATATTTATTGTATAATCTTTATTTATCTTGACAAATATTATAGTAAATGAGATAATAAATTGTATGGTAAATGCCTAGGAATATTCACGATTTACAGAGTGATTGCCATACTTTAACGGGATATAAAAGTTTAGTCTTAAGGTAAGTTTAAATCTTTGTGAGGAGGTAGGGAATTATGGTTTTAAAAAAAAGTGTAATGGTTTTTATTATTTTATTTATAGTGATAAATTTTTTACCCGCATTCGGTGAAACAGACTGGGAATGGAATAAAATAGGATTGAACTTATGCAAAGAAGGGAGATTTAGCGATGCTCTTTACTGTTATAACAGGGCTATAAGGCTTAATCCGGCATATGAAGATGCATGGCTTAATAAAGGTGATGTTCTTGTGATTTCAGGTGTTTATTCGAAAGCTCTTTCTGCTTATGATGAACTTTTAAAGATTAACCCCTTATCTACTATTGCATTGAATAAAAAAGGCGAAGTTTTTATCAGACTTGGAAAATATGATGACGCTGTTAAGTGTTATGATAAATCTCTGGCTATTGATTACAATAATCCTGCAGTATGGTGTGATAAAGGTAATCTTTTATATATTTTGAAACGTTATAAAAGAGCTATTGAATGTTATGATAAAGCATTAGAGATTAATCCTTCTTTTGCCAAAGCATGGTATAACAGGGGAAATGCTTTTTATTGTCTTGGTAACTATGAAGAGGCAATTCTTTGCTATGATCGTTTGCTTGCTATAGAGCCAGCCAATACATATGGAGCCTATTATAGAGACAGTGCATTGAAAAACCTGAGGAAGAAATCTTATGCCTCTACAGAAGAATAATAAGGGAGTGACGTGTGACCGGGTGATGCGTGACGGGTTTAATCCCTGCGCATCACGCATTACGCATTACGAGGTCATTTTTTTTGCATGCAAATTTTTTATTGCTTTATTGGTAATATTTCTGATAAAATATGTGAGTGATGTTGGGGAAAACTTCGCGTTACGCGTCACGAACAAAGGTAAATTTATGAAAAAAATACGAATAGGCATAGATGTAGGCGGAACCTTTACCCATGCAGTTGCTCTTGATGATGAAACTTATGAACTCATCGGTAAGATAAAAGTTCCTACAACCCATACTTCGGATAAAGGCGTTGCAGAAGGTATTGTAACATCATTAAAAAAACTTCTGGAAGCCTGTAGGATTGAACCGCAGATGGTGAGCTTTATAGCTCATAGCACCACTCAGGCAACAAATGCCCTTCTTGAAGGAGATGTATCACCTGTAGGTATAATAGGTATGGCAAAAGGATTGGACAGGGTTAAAGCCAGACAGGAAACGGATGTGGGACTCATAGAGATAGCAGAAGGAAAGTATCTGGACAGTTTATCTTATTTTCTGGATACAACAGCAGGTCTTGACGAAGATATAGTTGAACAGATACTCATGAGTTTTCAAAGACAGGGTCTAAATGTAGTTGTTGCTTCAGAGGCTTTTTCCGTAGATAACCCGGAAAATGAAATAAGGGTTGTTGATATAGCAAGGAAAAAAGGCTTTCTTGCCACTGCCACATACGAACTTTCCCGGCTTTACGGTCTTAAAATCAGAACGAGGACTGCTGTCATTAATGCCAGTATATTGAAAAAAATGTTAGATACTATAATTATGACAGAAGAAAGTGTGCGTGACGCAGGAATTACTGTTCCTCTTATGATTATGAGAAGTGACGGAGGAGTAATGTCAGCAGAGGAAGTTAAAAAGAGACCTGTAGTTACCATACTTTCAGGCCCTGCTGCAGGTGTGGCTGCAGCTCTTATGTATGAAAGAATCACAGACGGTATCTTTTTAGATGTAGGTGGTACAAGCACAGACATAAGCTTAATAAAACAGGGAGAAGCCAGAATACAGACCGCAGAACTGGGAGGTCATAAACTTTATTTAAAAACACTTGATATTTCTACTCTTGGAATAGCAGGTGGGTCAATAGTGAGAAAGACCGGTAAAAAGATTACAGATGTGGGCCCAAGAAGCGCACATATAGCAGGACTTCCTTACTGTGCTTTTCGGAAAGACAGGCTTCCTCCCGATAACATTACCATGATAAAGCCTGTTATGAATGATCCGGAAGATTATGTGGCCGTTGTTTCAGATAAAAAGAAGTTTGCCCTTACTCCTACCTGTGCGTCAAATATACTCGGTCTTGTGCCGGAAGGAGACCCTGCAGAAGGAAATAGAGAAGGGCTTGAAAAAATCTTTGAATTTCTTTCGAAAGAGCTTGGCTGTGACAGTAATAAAATAGCCCGGAATATAATGGATATTGCGTCAGCAAAGGTTATAGATAAAATAAGAGAACTTATAAAGATAAATAAAATACCGGAAAAATTTGTAACACTCGTAGGAGGGGGCGGAGGAGCATCTGCTATTGTTCCATATGTGGCAAAAAAAATGGGCCTTAAGTGGAAAATAGCTAAAAATAATGATGTTATTTCTGCCATAGGAGTGGCCCTTGCCATGGTCAGAGAAGTGATTGAAAAAAGTTCCGTAGATCCTTCCGAAGAGGATATAATAAAATTGAGAAGAGAAGCAATGGAGAGAGCAATGTCTTCGGGTGCTGCAGAAGGGACAATAGATGTTCAGATAGAAGTAGATAAACAGAGAAATATTATAAGAGCTATTGCATGTGGAAGTACGGAATTGAAGGAAAAAGACAGAAATATGCCTGAATTGCCTGAAGATAAACTGATTGAGCAGGCATCACTTTCTATGGAGGTAGAAAAAGACAGTATTAAACTCCTGGGTAATACAGTATGTCTTAATGTATTCGGATGTGAACAGGAAGACAGAAGTTTTTCAGGCATCTTTAAAAACAGAAGGACTGAATTAAGGATTATAGATAAGTATGGTGTTATAAGACTGCAACTTTTGAACGGATATTCTGTCCAGACCAGCGTAAAAGATACACTGGAAGAATTGAAAAATTCTATTGTTAAATATATGAATTACGGCGACGGAGGAGCTATTATGCCGCCTCTTTATATTCTTTTTAAAAGTCGTATCATTAATCTCTCCAGTCTTCAGTCTCCTGAACAGATACTGGCACTCGTACGTATGGAGCTTGAAGGTAAAGAGATGGAAGAAAAAGTTGTTATAGTGGGGGAAAAAATATGAAAAAAATAATAGGATATATTCCTTTGGACGACAGACCATGTAATTATGTATGGCCTCAGAAAATATTAAAAAATACGGAATTTGAACTTCTTTTGCCTCCCAGAGATATAATGGGAAGGTTCAATGTGCCTGCAGATAGAGAAAAAGTATGTATCTGGCTCAGAGAACATGTAAAATCAATGGATGCTCTTGTAATATCACTCGATCTGCTTGCTCATGGAGGACTTGTAGCTTCAAGGCGGCTTGTAGAAACCATTGATGAAATCAGAGAGAAGATAAAAATTTTAGAGGAATTAAAAAAATTGAATCCTTCTCTTGTGATATACGGATTTTCCATACTTATGCGTATATCAATAACAGTTGATTCTCCCGAAAGTGAGAGGAACTGGAAGAATTTATATGAATATTCCAAAGTTTATTACAGGATTCATCAATTGAAACAGGTAGAATTAACAGATAGATTAAAGCAGCTTCAGTCAGATATTCCTTCTGATATTCTTAACCATTATCTCAAAACAAGAGAAAGAAATTTTACTCTGAATAAAGAATTTCTGGATTTGCTTGAGAATAAATATATTGATTTCATTGCTTATGCCCAGGAGGATGCTGCAGAATACGGTTTCCACAGGGAAGAACAGGCAGAACTCCGTAAACTGGTAAGGAAGAGAGAACTCCTTGATAAGGTTGAACTGGTTACAGGAGCAGATGAAATAGGCACACTGCTCCTGGCCAGATATATAAATATATCTACAGGATATACTCCCAGGATATTCCTTGATTATACCTATGATAAAGGCAAATTCTTTATAGCACCTTATGAAGATTGCTGCCTTAATATAAGTGTAGAGGAACATATAAGACTCCTTAAAGGGATTCAGGGAGCTGAAGCAGATAATTCTGACATAGTCTTACTGTGCCATAACAGTGAAGAAAAAGCACTTGATCTGTTTACTTCCTATCCTGAAGAATTTAAAGATACAGGCGGCAAAATTTTCCTGAAGATGCTCAGGAAATATCTGAATATGGGAAAAGCTATTGCAATATCAGATGTTTTTTATACCAATGGCGGAGATCCTGCTCTTGTATCCCTTCTTGTTCGTAAGAAATATTTGAAGCATATATCTTCCTATGCAGGTCTTAATACTACAAGTAATACTATAGGTCTGACTCTTGCACAGGTCAGTATGGTTGTGGCCACTAAACTGAAGGAAAATCAGATAATAGAACTTTTAATAGAGAGGATTCTGGAGGATTGTTATTATCAGACTATAGTGCGCAGAAAAATAAATAAAAGAATCGTATCAGATGGTTTCAGTCCTGTAAAGTTATCTGAAAAGGGCAGGATATATGAAGAAGAGATAAAGAATATGTTGATGACATATCTTAAAACTATGATTGAAAAAGAAAAACTTTCTCTGAAATCTTTCAACGCTTTTATGCCATGGGACAGGACTTTTGAAGTGGAAATTGATATGGAACTGGAATGAACGTCGTTGAAAGACATTTACCTGTCTCAGGGATAAGCTTAATTCATATGAATTTTAATTTTTTAAAGGTCAGGGGTGTCGGGTGTTAGGTTAAGTAAATCTAAAACCTGAAACCCGAAATCTAATTTAAAGGTATAGGAATGTTCATTTTTAATGGCGTAAAATAAAGCTTTAAATGAAAATTATGTAGAAGCAGTTTATCTAAATAATTTATAAAAAACCGGAAATTTTTAACCTGGTGGACTATAGGTGTTGGGGTAGGAATATTAAAAACCCACAACCCATCACCCGGAACCGGGAACTCACTACTCACTGAATCTTTGCAAGAATAGTTCCCCTTGCCACACAGGTAAGGCTATCATCGGGAATATAGAAATGGACACCCATCTCCCTTGTAAATCTCTCTTCAAGACCTTTCAGTAATGCTCCGCCTCCTGCAAGGACTATTCCGTTGTCGATTATATCTGCTATAAGCTCAGGAGGAGTTTTTTCAAAGACTTTTTTTATAGATTCTTTTATAGATTTCAAAGATTCTTCTATCGGTTCTCTGAGCTCGTCATCGGAAAGGGTTATGGATTTCGGCATACTGTCTATTATATCTCTGCCTTTTACTTCCATACTCATAGGATTATCTGACTGTATGGCAGAGCCTATACTGATTTTAATATCTTCTGCAGTCTGCTGTCCTATGATAAGATTATAAACCTTTCTCACATATCTGATTATTGAATCATCCATTTTTCTGCCCCCTGTTTTTATTGAAGAACTGCATACAATACCACCCAGGGATATAACTGCTATATCAGTGCTGCCTGCCCCTATGTCTATAACCATAGTGCCTACAGGTTTATCTACAGGAAGATCTGCTCCCAGTGCTACTGCCATAGGAGATGGTATAAGATGGGCACTCTGTGCTCCTGCAGAAATAGTGGCTTCTTTCAGTGCCCTTTCTTCTATACTGGTAAGTTTCACGGGAACACTCATTACTACAGAAGGTTTTACCAGCTTGATTTTACCGCATACTCTGTTTAAAAAATGTTTCAACAAAAGTTCTGTAGCCTGATAATCTGCTATTACTCCATTCTGTAAAGGATATATAGCTTTTATCTCAGGGTTTGTTTTTCCGAGCATTTCTCTGGCAGTTTCACCTATATACATTATTTTGCTGTTTTTTTTATTTATAGCCAGTACTGTGGGCTCACGGAGAATTACACCGCGTTTTTCTACTGCAACTGTTATATTTGCAGTACCGAGATCAATACCTACTCTCATAGTTTCTTTTTACCTATAACCCGGAAGTGCCATGATTTTTCAAATTTATTTCCGGATTTGTCCGTTCCTTTGATTTTAATATTATTTTCTCCTATATTAAGAGGGTCAGATAATTTATAAACTATCATGGTAGATGTAACAATAGCATCTCCTGTTATATTCCTGTCACAGAGATAAAATGAAAGAGAATTACCATTAATAACACTTCCATGCTTTAAATCAAACATTATGTAAATCAGTGATATATCATTGTATACAACTTCATTCTCATCGGGAAAAACCTTTTTAATTACAGGGCCGATAGTATTTATATAAACAGGATTTTCACTGTTTACTGTGACCGTATTTCCCCTGCTATCAGTATATTTTATAGATAAATCTCCCCCTGTTAAAACATCTCCTTTTTTTACTCTGTACGTACCTTCATAGAGACCTGAATGTTTTTCTGTCATTATAGAACTCAGAAATATGTTATTAGCTGCTCTGTCTTTAATGTTCATAACGGCATGCCCGAGTGTGGGGCCTGTCAGTTTTACTGTAAATATTTCACCTGCAGACAGAGGATTTGAAGCATTATGGCTGATAGTAAAATGTCTGGATAGTTCTTCTTTATATCCTATATCGATTCTGTTCTTTTTTTTGTCCCATTTTACATCTGCTGCCAGAGTTTCATTCAGAAGCCTGAGGGGTATGAAAATTTCTTTTTTTATGCGGATTACCGGCGTATCAAGATTTACCCATCTGTCATTCACCTTTGCCTGTTTAAAACCTACTCTGATTTTTATTTCTCTATCATCTGTTGAAATTATAATATTCTGTGATGCACTATCCCATACGACATCTGCTCCTATAAAGGTGAAAATATCTTTTAAAGGTGCAAAAAAACTTTCGTTTTTTTTCATTACTGTCAGTGGAATTTGCTCCCCGTTAAGATAAACATCCAGATTTTTTCCATGACTATCTTTATTTAATATCAACAGTAATATGAAAAATAAAATTAAGATATTTTTTTTCATTTCATTACCTCTATTAATTCAGAGATATAGGAATTATTAATACCATATCTTCAGAAGACAGGTTTTTAAAAGGACAACATTGTAAGGATGATTCAATGGAAATTTCATCTTCTTCATCTTTTTTACAGATACAATAACCTTTTAAGGGACAATAATTACAGTCCTGTTCATCCATATTATAGCCACCTTTGAAATCATTTAGTGAGTAGTAAGTGGTGATTAGTGAATAGTGAGCAGTATCTTATTCTTTTCACTTTTCACTTTTATTACTGACCTGAGCATAAGCATGTAATAAAAGTTTTCCTCCCGTCACGCGTCACGCGTCACACGTCACTAGAGCATATATGTATTATTTATGCTTACCTCAGTAATTCTAATAAGTTATAAAATACACTATATAATTCTTATTGATAAATTATTTATTCTGATTATTATAATTAAGTCCTTCTTGAATTTAATAATGGTTTAAAAAAGTTTTATCATTCCCCCTGTTATTAATCAATGAAATCTAAAAAATCCCGGTCTTTTTTCACGAGTAAAAAGGAATTTTTTGATAAATGTTGAAGTTCTAACAGATATGATTGGAGCGGTCACAACCGGATATGAAAATTAACATCCCGTGAAGTTGCAAACTTCATCGTTTTCATATAGAATATAAAAATGAGTGCTGTTTATGTGTAAGGAGTGAAGAATTTACATGGAAGTTCCTGCTGGCAATCCTTTAATAGAAAATGTTGAAATGAAATATGAAGATATCGATATAATGCATAGAAATCTTCAGGAAGGTAGTTTTACCGGTTTTATAAAATTAAGCGGAAGTACCGGTGATGGCTATATATTTATGCTTCATGGCGGTATGGTATATGCTCTGGAATATGTGAATGATTCATATAATGCTACTCCTGAATGGCGTCTTAAAAGCAGGGCAAAGAATGAAAATCTTAAAGTAAGCACTTATGTTCTTTCACCTTCACTTGTTACTATTATGTCACAGTTCTTCGCCTATGAACCGGTTTCTCTTACAAAGAAAAAGTTATCTACAGTATTGAAAGAGCTGGAGCAGGATGGCTACTGCGGATTAATTCAGATAACAAGAAGCGATATGTCCAGTTATATTTTACTGGATCAGGGGAAACCTATAACAGATAATGTACTGGAAAATTACGGTTCAATTATATGTGGAAGTAGAACCATAGAAAATCTGATGGAAGAAGAATCGAAAGAGAAAGTAAAAATAAAATTCTGGGGTCAGAGGCAAGGCGAGATAGATTTAAAGAAAAAGCAGATAGAAAGAGAATTGAGTAAGATTAAATTGCTCTATGTCGTGGTAGAAAAAGGTATATTTATAGGTGATGCTCTGAAGGTAGATAATTTACTTATGGATGAATGGTATCAGCTTGAAGAACCAGGCAAAAAGATCAATGATATTATCATTGAAAATGACAGAGGGAATTTGATCGCCTGCAAGGTGCAAACGAAAAAGAATATAGGAGCCAATAAGATTCATGTGCCGAGTAAACTCCTTAAAAAACTTGAAACAAATGAAAATGAAAGCCTCATAGTTATACCGAAAGCTACGTAAACAGGTAAATATATATGTTCTGCGGAAAATGCGGTCAATTAAATTCAGATACAGACGAATTCTGTGTTAAATGTGGTAAAGAGTTAAGATATATCTCCTCAGAAGAAAACCCGGGACAGGATACATCAAGGTTGAAACAGATCTTTCCCGGACTTTCCCCGAAGTTTTATGAACATCCTGATGATCGAAAAACCCTTAAAGTTATGCAGGGCATACCTCTTATGGGAGAGGTCATGAAACAATTCTTTAAATACTGGCATAATATAAATTATGAAGTTTCTCTTACTGCCAGCAGTGTTAAGATTACTGAAAATCATTTTCCTCAGATCTATGAAATATTTAAAGACTGCGGAGATATACTGGATCTGAAAAAGTTGCCGAAATTTTATGTGAGTCACGAGCCGGGGGCTCAGGCCTGTACAACCGGCGCAGACGATACCTTCCTCGTAGTGAGTTCTGCCCTTATAGATCTTATGACCAGAGATGAGCTATACTTTATAATAGGCCATGAAATGGGACATATAAAAAGTAACCATGTACTCTATCACGATCTTGCTAACTGGATAAAACATATTGCCACAGTTGCAGGAAATCTTACCTTCGGTATAGGTGAGATAGTAGGTATGGGGCTTATGACTGCCATAATAAACTGGATAAAAAAATCTGAATTTACTGCAGACAGAGCAGGCCTGATTGCCTGTCAGGATGTAGATGTGGCAACAAAAGCTCTGATAAAACTTGCCCTCGGTTCAAAAAAACTCTTCTCTCAAATAAGTATAAATGAATATATACGCCAGGGTGAAGAACTGGAAGAAGTTGAAGATAAAAGTGCCATATTTAAAGCAGTTAAAATGATACAGACCACTACCATGACCCATCCTTTCACAACTACAAGGGTTAAACTTTTACAGGAATGGGCAACGTCAAAAGATTATAAAAGACTATTTGACGGTGATTATACAGGTTCTCCGGAGAAAACCACAGATAACCTGTCCGATAAGGAAGAGAAAGATGAAATGGAATGTTATTTTTGCCGCGCCTCTGCTTCAGCAGATGATACTCTGTGCAGACTCTGCGGGCAGTCAATCTTTAAAGCCCCCCCTATATGCCCCGAATGTTTCAAAGATTTGAAACCATATATGGAAAGGTGTCCTTTCTGTGATAAAAGTTTCAGGCCTTCAAGGGCTAAACTATGGGTTTATGGTAAGGTCAAAGATGCCAGGTCTTTTGTAGGTGATAATCTGGGAAAGATTAATCCTTTTAAGCAGGAAAAGGGATCGTAAAGGATTGTGTTTAAAAATGACAGGTAAGTTTATATATTAGGTTCCGGGTGCCGGGTGCCGGGTTAAGTAACTCCAGAACCCGACACCCGACACCCGACACCCTCATCAATTAATAGATTTATTAAATCAACTATAATTTCCAGTAAAACTAAATCTACCTGTCATAAAAAAACACTATCGTAACTATACGGTTGAATTTTTTTTACAAAGCCTTATGCCACCTTGCAGGGACGCACGACCGTGCACCCCATACCTGTCAACAAAATATACCTGTGGTGCCGTGATGTTCTTTTCTCCGGATCATCAGACAGGCAAAGCTATATCGTTGATAATCAATGATATTACGACGAAAAAATTTGTAAAAGAATAAAAAATTATGTTATAATTAACCTGAGGTGTTCCTCGTGGAAATAATATGTCCTGCCTGTGGTATACATACAAATAAAAATGAAAGTTTCTGCCATGATTGCGGGTTTGTTTTGACGGAATCATCATTCCCGTCTATTTCGCAATATAATAGAATTGATGAGAAGAAATATAGTGCTGAAGCTATAGCAGAGAACAGAATATGCGTAAGTACTCCTCAGAAAACTGCTCTTGTTCTTCCCGATGGTTTTCTTTTAAAAGAGAAATACAGACTTAAATTTTTTACTGTCGGCGGTATGGCAAGTATATATCAGGCCATAGATATAATGACAGATTTAAAATATATAATAAAAGAAGCCTATTCTTCCGATATAAATGAAAAAGAAATAATGACTATGGCTCTTTTACAGGAAAGAGACACCCTTGCAAGACTTTCTCACCCCGGTATAGTAAAAGCAATAGATCTTTTTCAATTTCTTGGCACCTATTATCTTGTACTGGAATATGTTCAGGGTAAAAATCTGGATGTTTATGCAAAAAAAATGGGTGTATTCATAGATGAAAAAGACGTTTTGAGCTGGTCTTTACAGGTATGTGAAACACTGGATTATCTTCATAATCTTCCCGAACCTCTTATCTATCGTGATATAAAACCGGAAAATCTCATTGTAGATGTATTTGGACGGGTAAAATTAATAGATTTCGGTATTGCAAGAAGTTTTAAGGAGTATAAAAGTAAAGATACTATGGCTATAGGAACCCCCGGCTTTGCCGCTCCTGAACAGTACGGAAAAAAACAGACAGATCACAGGGCTGACATTTACAGTCTGGGGGCAACCATGCATTATCTCATGTCAGGAAGTGATCCGAGAGAAAGGGAAAATCCTCTGCTTTTTCCACCACTGGAAAATTTTAATCCTTCTATCAGCCAAATAACTAAAAAAATTATCAATAAAGCAATAAAGCTGGAAAGAGACGAACGATATCAGACTGCAAGGGAAATGAAATCAGATATTGAATATGCCCTGAAAGATTACGGTGTTATGTATCCTGCTGTAAGAGAGCCTCGTGAAGCTGTAAGAATAAAAACCTTCGGAGATATTCATCCCGGAATTTTGAGTTTTGTTCTTCCTGTACTGACATCTTTTCTTACCATCTTTTCCATAGGCATATATCCTCTTTCTTTCCTGTCACCGTTTGTAGTCGGTCTCTCGTTTATCGCAGGTACCATACTGGGAGTAAAAGGTATAATCAGGGATCTGAAGAGTCAGAGCTATGGCATGCTTGTAATCTCCATAATGGGCACTGCCATAAATCTTCTGCCAACAATAGTTGTGGTTCTCGTAGTTGTAGCACTTATATTTTCAGGATTTTTTTGACCGGGATTTGGGGGATTTATGGGATTACCGGGATGATAAATAACTTTACTTGAAATTTTTAGTCCTGCTAGCAGCCATGACCATTCGGTCACAACGAAGAATGAGAATTTGTTCCTCCCGTCACGCGTTATGCGTGACGATTCTCATATAAATCCTTTAATGTTAATACTGATAAATAATTTAATGAACAGACACACCGGTATCCCTGTGTTTTCTGCCGAGCTGTTTTCGTAAAATATTCCTTAACTCTATAAAGTATTCTATATATTCTTCTTTTTTATAATCATTATAGGTCCATTCCCAGGGCTCGTAGGTTTTATTCTTAAATTTCAGTGTTACTTCACCGTATATACCTTTACCCATATAGATTCTGTGCTGATGATCCTTTGTTGTGGCAAGAACCATTTTCGCTTCTGACAGATAACCCGGATCAAGATTGATTCTTCTTTTCCCGTTTAAAGAGTATTTCTCTTCAATTTCCTGTGTGAAAATCTTTACATCTACAAGGAATATGGAATCAATAAGTTGCGTAAAACTTACAAAGAATTTTTTGAGATTTTCTCCCATTTCTTCTTTGTAGTAATCGGTCTGATTGAAAGGCATAACAGAACTTTTACAGTCTACAGTGCCAAATTTTACAGAAAGCTCTTCTATTACTGTGTTAAACAGTGATTCATCTGAAGAAATCATGCCGCAGAAAAGTTTTACTTTTTTTGGAGCTTTTATTTTTCCCATATTTATTGCCCTTTTTTTGGCTCAGGTCCGAAATATTGATGTAAATAACACTGTATCTTGCCATTATAAAGTTTTCTTTTTTTATCTGCTTTTCTTTTAAAGAGTTTTTCAAAATCAGGATGGGATGTTATTATATAATAAGACCATCCGTCAAGGCTTTCAAAGATTTTGCCTGTCTCTCTGTAGAGTTGTTCAATCTCTTTAATTTCGCCCATTCTTTCTCCGTAAGGAGGATTGGTAATAATAAATCCGTATTTGAAACGGGAACTTAATTCACTTACAGGTCTGCACTGAAAATGTATGAATTTGTCCACTCCGGCCTGTTTTGCATGATACCTTGCAGGCCCCAGTATCTTTTCGTTAATATCCAGTCCCTGTATACGCAGTTCTCTATCTGTGGCAATAAAGGATTTTGCTTCTTCTCTTGCTTTAACCCATAGAGACGAAGGTATTCTATGCCATTCTTCAGAGACAAAATTTCTTCCGAGACCGGGTGGCATATTAAGACCTATCATTGCAGCTTCCACAGGGATTGTGCCGGTGCCGCAGAAAGGATCTATCAATACCCTGTCATGAGTCCATTTGCTTATTAAAATAAGTCCTGCAGCAAGGGTTTCTTTAAGGGTTGCCGGCCCTGCAAGTTTTCTATAGCCTCTCCTGTGAAGACCGGGGCCTGTTGTGTCTATAGTGAGAGTGGCTATGTCTTTAAGAAGTCCCACTTCTATTGTATATTTTGCCCCTGTTTCATTGAACCAGCTTCTTTTGTAAGTTTTTTTTAGTTTTTCTACTATGGCTTTTTTTACTATGCCCTGACAGTCGGGAACACTGAAGAGTTTTGACCTTATAGATTTTCCTTCCACAGGGAAGCAGGCATCTTCAGGAAGCCATTCATTCCACGGGAGGGCTTTTGTTTTTTCAAACAGTTCTTCAAAGGTCGTGGCAGGAAATTCTCCCATTTTTATAAGAACCCTGTCCGATGTACGAAGATGAAGATTTGTGCGGCATATATCTGTTTCGGAACCTGTAAAAGTAACCCTTCCGTTTTCTACCTTATCCGCATTATAACCGAGATTTTTTAATTCACCTGCCACTATGGCTTCGAGACCGAAAGTAGCAGTAGCTATTAGATTTATATGTTTCATAAACCATATAATAACACATATATTTTTATATATCAAATATTTGACACGACTATTTAATACAAGAGCCACAAAAGGGGGTCTCCAGGGTCTTGCTCATACGGTGGAACAGAGCGGCAAAGAAAGAGGAAACCTGAAAAGTCCTGTGAAAAATCTCTATCAGACAGGTCAGTATGTATTCCCCGGAGCAGGTATTGTTACGGTATGTGTCTCGGCAAAGATGTGTGCCGAGCTGGTGTTAAAGGAAAATTTTAAGTAAGAATCGTAACGGGTAACGCATAATGCGCGACGGGAGGAACAAATTTTTTTCATACTTTCGTTGTGTTCGCTCAGGTCACGGCCGTTAGTAATTGAAATCATATTATTGTGACGCGTCACGCGTCACGCGTCACGCGTCACAAACTAAATTATTCTAAACTTTCCAGATATCGTTCCGCATCCAGTGCTGCCCTGCATCCTGAGCCTGCTGCGGTAATTGCCTGGCGATAGGTGAAATCATGCACGTCTCCTGCGGCAAAAACTCCCGGAATATTTGTATGAGATCCATTTTTAACGACTAAATATCCTTTCTCGTCAATATCTAACTGGCCTTTAAATATTTCCGTATTTGGGCTGTGACCTATGGCTGCAAATACTCCGTCACATTTCATTTCTGTTATTTCTCCTGTTATGACATTTTTTAATTTTACCCCTTTAACCGCTTTTTCTTCCACTCCTAAAATATCTTCCACCACACTGTTCCATATAAATTCTATTTTAGGATTTTTCTCGGCTTTTGCCTGCATTATTTTTGACCCTCTCAATTTATCTCTTCTGTGGACCAGGTAAACCTTGCTCGCAAATTTTGTAAGGAAATTTGCTTCTTCCAGTGCAGAATCTCCTCCTCCAACTACAATGACAACCTGATCGCGGAAAAAGAATCCGTCACATGTGGCACAGGCAGAAACACCGTATCCCATAAGTTTTTTCTCTGACTCCAGGCCAAGTAATCTTGCCGTGGCACCTGTAGCAATTATGACTGTTTTTGTAAGATATACTTCTTTGCCTGCCGTTATCTTAAAAGGTTTTACAGAAAAATCCACAGAGTCGACATTTTTCTGTATAAAGAGGGCGCCGAATTTTTCCGCCTGTTTTCTCATTTCATTCATAAGGTCAGGGCCCATTATCCCTCCCGGAAAACCGGGGAAATTTTCTACTTCAGTAGTAATAGTTAACTGTCCTCCAGGCTGATTGCCTTCGAATACTACAGGACAAAGGTCGGCTCTCGCCGTATAGAGGGCTGCAGTCATACCTGCAGGCCCCGAGCCTATGATTAATACTTTATATGGTTGTTTTTCTTCCATTTGTTATATACTCCTTTCGTATACTAGCAGTCACTTATAGAGCGTGATGTGAGATGTGTGATGCGTAATGCATATCTTCACCGGTACCGGGCGAACACAGTGGTTCGCCCCTACGACTCATGACTCACGACTCACGATTTACTAAAAAACTTTCAATTCTATAATATCTTCGTCACATACTTCATAATCCCTGTTTACCCTCTGGCCTGTATATTTTTCTGCCGACCCCCATATCCTTGCATACTGGAGACCGGCTTTCAGATCTTTATGAACTCTTTCGGCAAAGTCAAGGACAGTGCTGCCTTTTTTCATGATAAAGGGAGCATCGAAATTTGCTTTCTGCTGATAATGAGCCTTACTGTAGACTCTTACAATATCTAAAAGTTTAAAAAATTCTCCTTTTACTTCTTCTATATTTGTGCCTGATGTGGCAGATGTTGTTATGACAGGGAATTTCCCGTTTATTTCTTCTTGAAGTAACTCAAGTCCTATCTCGGAATCCTCCATGTCTATTTTATTTCCTATTATGAGAATTTTCTTCGGTATTACCGGTGTTTCACATTCTATATCTTCCAAGTTGGATACAGGTTTTATTTTATAATTTTCTATTTTTTTTATGGCTTCGTTAAATTCTTTCAGTGGATCGACTGTGAGGTCTATAATAATGGAGAGTGCGTCAGAATTCCTGAGTATATTATTCAACCAGGTTTCGGCAAATTCATCTGTAAAAGGAGGGATGTCTACAAGTTGAATTTTTATATTTTTATAAGTCATCATTGCCGGCAGGGGAAATCTTGTGCTGTAAGGATAGGGGGCGACCTCGGAACCTATATCTGTGAGAAGGTTTATAAGAGATGATTTTCCGGAGTTTGGCATGCCCGTAAGAATTATCTGTCCTGCCCCTTCTCTTTTAATATCGTATCCCATAGATTTTTTGCTTCCATGTTTTTTTGCCATATCTTTTTTCAACTGAGATATTTTTTTTCTGAGATCTGCCTTTAGTTTATCTGTTCCCTTGTGTTTAGGCATAATGGCAAGCATGTTTTCAATGGCATTTATTTTTTCCTGAGGTGTTTTTGCTTCTTTATAGACCCTTTCTGCTTCATAATACTGAGGAGTTAAATTTGCAGGCATAATTTATCCATCCGTGACGCGTGACGCGTTACGCGTCACGCGAGATTTTCTCGTTAATTTTTATTTGCACATATAATTATATCTATTTTTTCATGAAAAATAAATAGGGCTATGACAAATATTGCTATTTCATGTTAATTGTGTTACACTTTTTGTAGTACAGTTCAAATATATACTGAGTACCGTAACAGGTAAAAGGGTATCCATAAAAAGCTTCTGCCTGGCAGGCTCTGGAGAAGAAAAATTAGTTTTTTATATAGAATTAAAAATT
>JAKPQU010000339.1 GCA_029555925.1 Bacillota bacterium | reverse complement strand
GAACGTTTATAACAGTTACAGCTTATATCATGCTACTTTACATTATAATTCAATAAAATATACCTGTGCTGCCGTGATATTTTTTTCTCCGGAACACCAGGCAGGCAGACTACTATGTCTAAAGCTAAATAGTATTAGATACAGGATTGTTGCTGCCAGTAACTTATCGGGTTATTATCATTATAACATAAATTTTTCATGTTTTTACAGGTAACAATTTTTTCTTGCTCTGTTCATTAACCGATAGTCTTCCCTTATTACTTTGATTTAGAAAAAATGGCTTATTTCCAAGGTTTTAGCAATTTTAAAAAACTAGATATTTCAAGGTCAATTTATAATCAAAGTATTAGCGGAACAGCATCCACATTACGCGTTACGCGTCACGATCTCCCTATTTCCATGGCCTTATAAAAGTGACAAGTTCTGCCGTCTCATATGTCTTATTACCAGCATCGTCTTTCCCTGCTACGACTCTGGAAATAACTTTTACTTTTATGCCCTGAACGGCAGAGCCTATTTTCTGTTCCATGAAACTTATATTATATATGTCTCTGGCCATTTTTCTGTGAGATGTTCTTATACCTGAACCGAGCATGTCTTTTATTCCATTTTTTACTATATTTTCGGACAGAGGTGAAGGAATATTAATGCCGGAAGGACTGTCTTTGTTTATTACACTTCTGTATACATCTGTTTCTCCCACTTTTTTGGAATAAACTATAAATCTTTCCCATTCAAAACGGCCTGTTGCCGTATTGGTCTTGATATTTCCCGTGGCTTCGTCATTATCTTTAGGGGTGCCGAAAGAGATGGCGTCGAATTCGGTGTTACTTCCGCCGTTTTCTATTGAATAAATAAGGGTAATGGTATCGGAATGGGTTTCATTGAGTTCTCTGCAGAGTCTGTCTATTGCCATGGTGGCTTCCTGCTGTGTTGTAAGTCGAAACCTGCTTTTATGAAAGGCTCTTATGCCGTCAATACATATAAAACCTGTCATGGAAAGAAGTATGCCCATAAGTCCTGTGGCAATGAGCACTTCTATAAGGGTTATACCTTTGTTTTTCACGAGAATCACTCTCCCCTGAGACTTTATATTGAGATCTTCACAAGAGTCCCGCGAGAGCTGAATGCTTATCCTTATTAAGGATTTTTTTGAGGATTCTTTTGTATTGTTATGCGTAATTTACGTGACGCGTAACGCGTGGTTTGTGATGCGTAATGCGTGTTTTCACCGGTACCGGGCGACCACAGGGGGGGCTTTTCACGCCTCACGACTCACTTTTCACTTTTTACGTCTCACGACTCTCCAGATATTTCTCCGTTACATCTTTATATTCCTTTTTTTAACAGAATTTTAACATAAAGTTAACAAATTATTTAAATATAAATTTCAAACTGTGATATAATAAAGTGAAATTGATCTATCTTTTTTTATGATATAAAAGTATAGTCATTCCATTCTAACTAAATAAGGAGTGATAGATATGGTAGGTGGAGTAGGCGGCAAATTTGACAGCGCTTCCATAATGAAAAACATGCAGACTCTGGGCGCAGGTGCAGCCGGCAGTGCTAAGACAACCCAGGAAGGGCAGCAGCAGATCAAAAGAGCAGGCGAAAACCTGAGCCAGAAGTTGAAAGGCGCAGAAAAGTCAGATGAAGCCTCCAAACAGGAAGAAGCCAAGAAGAAAAAAGAAAAGGAAAAGAGCGAAGGAACAGGTAGTCTTGGCAGTGAAGCTTTTGTTCCCAAAGATGAGAAGGAAAAGAAAGATGCCAATATGAAACAGCTTGACCTTCTCAGAGAACAGGCTAAGGAATTCAAACTTAAAGGTAATTTTCAGGGCGGAACAGCTGTAAAAACTCCTGATAAAGAAAAGGTAAAAGGAGAAAAAACACAGCAGAAGCCAGGGCAGTTTTTTACCGGAACTTTTCAGGCAACAGCTAAGGAATCAAAAGAAGCTGCACAGAGAAGCGGTGCTTTCCAGAGCGCAGGCGGAACTGATTCTGAAATGGAAAAGAAACAGACCCAGCTTGAGCAGATGCCGAAATTCACAAGACCATCTGTAAGAGGAAAAGCACAGCAGATCGCAAGCTCTCATGAAAACAAGTTTTCAGGGAAGATGGTAAAAACTCATCATCAGCCGAAACTTTCCGAATTCCAGAAGGTTGCTTCTACTGATAAAGAACAGGTGGAAGAAAGGCTTCATGTAGCAGCAGACAGTGCAGGTATAATGGAAAATACTGTTACTGCAAAAGAAGCAAAATCTAAAGGTTCCGATGAAGCAAGAACATCTCTGGAACTCAAAGAAGAACAGAGGCTCAGACATGAAACGGTGAGCGAGAAACAGAAAGGTGATTCTCAGGGAGACAATCTGTCCGGTGAAAGACAGCTTGATGCGGGAAAACTCGAGAAGATTGATAAGATTAAGAAATCCACACCCCGTCAGGATGCTGCAGAGGCTGCCGCCGATCTGAAAGAGTTTCAGCAAAAGACCGGTCTGTCTACAAAAGCCCTTAAAAATTCAAAGGCAATAGCACAGACTCTTGTAGATGAAACCGATCAGACCAAAAAAGCAAAAAGCACTGCCATGAAACCGGTAAAAGGCACAAAAGCCTTACATGGAAATGCAAAGGCAACCCCTATGAAGGATATTTCCGATACGAAACATCTGAAACCTCTTGCTCAGATTGAGACAGGAAAAGGAACAACTGAACTTGTAGAAACATCTATTCCTGATAAGAATGCAGAACCGGACCTGGAAGATCTCAAGGCTGAACCCATGAAAACCCTTGAGCCAAAAGCAGAACTGAAAGAACTTAAAGATGTTGATAAAACTGGAGCCGAAGATATTTCTCCTAAAACATCAAGAAGACTTCAGGAAGATGCGGCGACTATTGCCTTTTATAATAACAGAGGAACCGACAGTATGAAGGCCGGCCAGTATGATGCAGCTCTTGCGTCTTTTGACATGGCTCTTGCCGTTGACCCGAACGACAGCTTTGCCAAAGAACAGAAAGCAAAGATTATGAGTTTCAAAGGAGATGCTGCCAGAACTGAAAGTGCAAAAACTGCTGCCTTTTATAATAACAGAGGCACAGATTTTATCAGTGCAGGCAGGGGAGACCTGGCTCTTGAGTCATTTAATGAGGCTCTGAAGGTCGACCCCAATGATACTTATGCACTCGATAAGAAAGCAAGTATTTTAAGTGCCCAGCGTAAATTTGATGAATCTGTAGCATGTTATGACAGAATCCTGGACATAAACCCCAGGAATACGGATGCACTGATTGGCAAGGCTCTGAATATAACTGCCGATGGCGCCGGCTATAGAGAAGGAATGGAATGTCTGGACAGAGCTATTTCCATTAATCCGTCCCTTGTCGAGGCATGGCAGGCAAAAGGCGGGCTACTGGAACAGATGGGTAAATATGCTGATGCAGATGCATGCTTCCAGAAAGCCGAATCACTTAGAAATGTAAATGGCCCCGCCGGCATCAACAGTCAGACTGCCGGGCAGATTGCCACTCTTAACGAAAGAGGCATGATGCTTCTCAGGCAGGGGAATTTCCATGATGCAAAGGCATGTATTGATGAAGCATTGAGGCTGGATCCGAATAATGTAGATGCTAAATATAACAGTGTTATGTATGACGGTGTGGCTGCCCATCGTGCACAGAGACCTCAGGATGCTATGGCCCTTTATGACCAGGCTATAGCACTCAATCCGGGTAAAGCGGAAGGGTGGTACAGCAAAGGACTTGCCCTGGAACAGCAGAACAGAACCAGTGAAGCTCTTGACTGCTATAATAAAGCTCTCGAGAGAAACCCCCAGTACGCCTCTGCCTGGAAGGGTAAAGGAACTATACTCAAGGCTCTGGGAAATAATGTTGAAGCAGATCAGTGCTTCCGCAATGCTTCTATGTACGGAGGACAGAGCAATAATATGACCTCTGTAGGAGCACCTTACTGTGGTGCACTGTACAATGCTGCTCCCACTATTAATCCTATAGCTCTTAATAACTATTATAATATGTTAAATGCTTTCTCCATGGCTTCTATTATGATGTCCGGCATACCCTTCGGCGGCCTTATGTTCGGAGGACTCGGTATGATGGGCATGGGAGGATATGGCATGGGACTCGGAGGTCTCGGCATGGGACTCGGTATGGGTCTGGGAGGACTCGGTATGGGACTCGGCATTGGACTCGGTATGGGACTCGGTATGGGCATGTACCCGATGTTCCCTTACTTCTAAGTAATACTATGTAAACAGGGGGCACGAAAGTGCCCCTTATTTATTTTTTAAAGGAAATATGGAATGTTTATCGAATCTTCAATCTTATTTTATTTTCAGGAAGTGTTTTTATGTCAATATTAATAAAAGATGTTACAGCCATAACTCTTGACGAAAAGGACGACATTCTGAGCAATGCAGATATAGTGGTTGAAGGGAAACATATTCTTTCAACCGGGACAGTGCCGGAAGGTTTTACGCCTGATCTGGTTATTGACGGACACAACTATATTGCTCTACCCGCTTTTTTTAACAGTCACTGTCATTCTGCTATGACTCTTGAAAGGGGCTGGGCCGAGGATCTTCCTTTTGACAGATGGCTCAATGAGAAGATATGGGTGGCGGAATCTGCGATGGAACCGGAAGATGTCTACTGGGGAAGCGTTCTTGCATGCTGTGAAATGATAAGATCCGGAACAGTGGGATTCTGTGATCATTATTTTTATATGGATATGGTTGCAAAAGCAGTTGCTGAATCAGGCATGAAAGCCACTCTTGCATGGTGTCAGTTTGGCACCGGGAAAGACGGGGAGGTGGGGAAGAAAACCTTTGAAGATACACTGTCTTTTATAAGAGAATATCATAATTCATGTGAAGGAAGAATTAAATGTGTCGTCGGCCCCCATTCCCCATATATGTGTCCTCCTGATTTCCTTGTCCTTGTGGCAGATAAGGCAAGGGAGTTAAATACAGGGATTCATCTTCATCTTTCGGAATCTGAAGAACAGGTTTCTGTCTCTATGGCAAAATATGGCAGAAGCCCTGTAGAGCATCTCTTAAATACGGGAGTTTTTGACTCTCACTGTATAAGTGCTCACTGTATATCAGTATCGGATGAAGATATAAAAATACTTTCGGAAAAAGGAGTATATGTGGCACATACTCCAAAAACCTATATGAAACTGGCCATGGGTATGTCTCCCCTTGAAAAGCTTCTTAAGGGAGGAGTAAAAGTCGGACTCGGAACAGATGGCCCCGCATCGAATAATGACCTGAATATGCTTGAAGTCATGAGACTTACGGGGCTTGTACATAAAAATCTTACAGGCGATCCTGCATCTTTCCCCGGTGATGTGATTCTTCGTCTTGCAACCGGCGGTTCTGCCTCTCTTATGGGATTTAAAGACAGCGGTGTCATAAAAGAAGGCTCACCGGCAGATATAATTCTTTTTAATAAGAAAAAAACTCACTGGACTCCGTGTCATGATGTGAAGTCAAATATAGTCTATACATCCCACCCGGATGATATAGAATATGTTATATGTGACGGAAAATTATTGCTTGATAAGGGTAATCTCACGACCCTTGATGAAGAAAAAATTATGTATGAAGCAGAAAAAAGAGCTTTTCGCATGGTGGGACGGGAGATGAATCCGGTGAGAAGCTATAAAGGGTAGTTTTGGCGTGACGCGTAACGCGTGACGCGTCACGGGTGGTTGCGTGAGTCGTGAGTCGTGAAAAGTGAAAAATGAAAAGTGAAAAGGGAGTAGTAAAGGGTGAAGGATAATATAACCGGTCACTGATAACTGGTCACTGAAAAAGAGGAGGATTTATATTGAAAATTTTGCCTTTTAATAAGGAACAAATACTTGAAATAGCAGAGAAATACGGCACACCGTTTTATATATATGATGAAAAAGCCATAAGGGAAAATGTAAGAAATCTTCTCAGAGCTTTTTCATGGTGTGACTTCAAGGAGTATTTTGCGGTAAAAGCAACTCCCACTCCTTACATACTGGATATTCTGAAAGAGGAAGGATGCGGCCTTGACTGCAGTTCTATGGCAGAACTTATGCTGGCGGAAAAATGCAATGTGTCAGGTGAAGATATTATGTTTTCATCAAACAATACACCTTCCGGGGAATATGAAAAAGCCCTGAACATGGGTGCCATAATTAACCTGGATGATATAACACATATAGATTTTTTAAAGAAGCATTTATATATACCTTCTACCATATGTTTACGTTATAATCCGGGAACTTTTGCTATGTGGAACAATATAATAGGCGAGCCGGGAGATGCAAAATTCGGTTTTACGAAAAAACAGCTTTTTGAAGGATATAAAATTCTTAAAGAGGAAGGCGTGAAAAAATTCGGCCTTCATACAATGATAGTGTCCAACGAACTCGACGGACAATGTTTTGTTGAAGTTGCCAGAATGATGTTTGAACTGGTCGTTGAAATTTCCGGAGAACTTTCAATAGATATTGATTTCCTTAACCTGGGAGGAGGCCTGGGAATACCTTACAGACCTGAAGAAAAGCCTCTGGATCTGAAACATATATCGGAACATGTAAAAGACCTTTATGAAGTCCTCATAAGAAAAGACAATATAAAACCTTTTAAATTATTTACGGAATTCGGAAGATTTATAACAGGTCCCTATGGTTATCTTGTATCGAAGGTAATACATAAGAAAGAAATTTATAAAAATTACATAGGCCTTGATGCCACCATGGCAGACCTTATGAGACCTGCCATATACGGAGCCTATCACCATATAACAGTTATGGGCAAAGAGCAACATGAGGCCACTCATAAATACGATATTACAGGCTCTCTCTGTGAAAATAATGATAAATTTGCCATAGACAGGGTATTACCCCGTATTGACACAGGCGATATAATAGTAATTCATGATACAGGCGCTCACGGTCATGCCATGGGATTTAATTATAACGGTAAACTGAGGTCTCCCGAGCTTGTGTTAAAGGAAGACGGTTCGGTGAAATTAATAAGAAGGAGAGAGACTTTTGACGATTATTTTGCCACTGTTGTGTGGTGAAGAGGGAAAAG
>JAKPQU010000321.1 GCA_029555925.1 Bacillota bacterium | reverse complement strand
TATCCTCCCTTTACCCCTCACTCTTCACCCTTCACGATTCACCCTTCACGATTATACAGGAAGTACATATATGGAAAAGGATGCAAGAGAACAACAAAAAAATAAGATTACAATTCAGCAGGCATTACTGAAACTCTCCAGACTTGACTATGAATCTTTTGATGAAACGTTAAGAATGATCTCTGAAACTATTGCCAGTGCACTCGGTATAGAAAGGGTCAGTATATGGCTTTATGACAGTGAAAAAGCTGCCATTGTATGTCACGATCTGTTTAGCCTCAATAAAAATACTCACTCAAAGGGTACCATTCTTTATGAGTATATGTATCCTGTATATTTTAAAACTATAATGTCAGAACAGATTATTGCCGTAAAAGATGTTTATACAGAATATAGACTATCCGAATTTGTAGAAAATTATCTCAAACCTCTGGGTATAACTTCTCTGATGGACGTTCCTGTCAGGACTCAGGGACGCAGGTGTGGTGTAATTTGCTGTGAACATACTGGCCGGCATAGAGACTGGCTTCAGGAAGAACAGGATTTTGCTGTTTCCGTATCAAACCTGGTAAGCCTCGCCATAGAAACACATGAAAGAAAAAAATCTGAGGAATTATTGAAGTTAAGAGAAAAAGCCCTGAAAAAAATCCGTAAAGAACTTGAAAATCGAGTAAAGGAACGTACGGGAGAACTTGAAAAAATCAATGAAATGTTAAAATTTGAAAACTTAATGAGGCAAAAAACAGAAAAAGAGCTTCAATATCGTCTATCTGTTGAAGAAATAGTTACGTCAATATCGGGACATTTCATTAATATTACTTCGGAAGAAATAGACAGAGAGATAGAAAACTCTTTAAAAATCATAGGGAACTTTCTTTTAATCGATCGGTGTTATATCAACCTTCTTTCGTCTGACGGAAAGGCAATTGATGAAGTATATGAATGGTTTGCAGAAGAGAAAACATGTATATCCAGACGTTATAAAGACTATTATAAAAATATAAATTTAGACTCTGTTCCTCTCTATGCCCGTAAGATCAAAAATCTTGAAGTCATTAATGTTTATTCTTTAAACGAATGGCCGGCAGCAAATGAAGAAAAAGAAATAATCCTATCTCAAGGTATAAAATCTTTTCTCGCTATTCCAATGTGTATCGGACATAATCTGATTGGAATTTTCGGACTGATTTCGGAAAAAGAAGAAAAAAATTGGAAAGAATCCGATGTGATGCTCCTGAAAATGGTCGGAGACATCTTTGCGAATGTTCTGGAAAGAAAGAAAACAGAGGAAAAAATCAAAAGGTCGGAACAGAGGCTTTCCCTTCATATCAAAAACACCCCTCTCGCCTATATAGAATTTGACAGAGAACTCAATATTGCAGCATGGAATCCTGCAGCGGAAAAAATTTTCGGTTATAAATCAGATGAAGTCACAGGCCGTCATGGTAATATTATTCTGCCACATGCTATTAAGGCCCAGGGAGATATCCGTCAGAATCTAATAAATTATACGGCAGTCATCAGCAAGACCACCGAAACAATTACCAAAGACGGGAAAAGGATTATATGTAACTGGTACAATACTCCTCTTATTGATGAAAAAGGGAATATTATAGGTCTTTCATCACTCATAGAGGATATTACGGAACAGAAAGAAATGGAAAAGGAACTCAGAAAAGCAAAAGATGGAGCAGAGCAGGCAAATATTGCAAAAAGTCAGTTCCTTGCCACTATGAGCCATGAAATAAGGACCCCTTTAAATGCCATTATAGGTATGACCAGTCTTCTTATGGAAACACCAATTACAGAAGAGCAGAAGGAATTTATTGAAACAATAAGGATAAGCAGTGATAATCTGCTGAGAATAATAAGTGATATTCTGGACTTTTCTAAAATCGAAGCAGAATGTTTTGAACTGGAATATCAGGCTTTTAATCTGAGGACCTGCATAGAAGAAGCTTTAAATCTGGTATTTCCCAAGAAATATACTGATGATATTGAAATCGCCTATGTATTTCATAAGGATAACCCGCAGGGTATCAGAGGAGATCTGACCAAAATAATGCAGATTCTTGTAAATCTTTTGAGTAATGCAGTTAAATTTACGGAAAAGGGCGATATTACTCTTACTGTGAGCAGTAAACCTGTAACAGAACAGGAGTATGAAATACTTTTTGCCATAAAAGACAGTGGCATCGGTATAGCACAGAATAAAATCAATCTTCTCTTCAGACCTTTTTTCCAGATAGATAACAGTACGAAAAGAAAATATGAAGGAACAGGACTCGGACTTGCTATAAGTAAAAAATTCTGTGAAATGATGGGTGGCAATATGTGGGTAGAAAGCGAAGAAAATAAAGGAACAACTTTTTATTTTACTATTAAGGCTGAAGCTACTCATGATATACCATGGGATTTTCCTTCCGGCACCCAGGAGAAACTTTCCGGAAAAAAGCTTCTTACAGTTAATAATAAAGAACTCACAGGAAGTTTAATCAAAAGCTATTGTACTGACTGGGGAATGGATGTTACTGCAGTATGTTCGGTAAATGAAGCTCTTCAATCTATTATGAATAATAACAAATTTGATTGTGTACTTATGGATATATCTCTCACAGATATGGATAATATAAACGCTGTTTCTGACATACATAAATATTTATCCCCTGAGAAAATACCTTTAATTATGTTTTCCACTATGAGGGATCAGTTTAAAACAATCTCTCCGGAGATTACATCATATATTACAAAACCATTTAAACCTTTTGAGCTTTACAGCGTACTTAATAAAATTTTCTCAGATTATCAGTCCGTAAAATACACTTATCCCGGCAAGTCAGATGTTATGAATGGAGATAAATTCCTCAGAATACTGCTGGCAGAAGACAGGGTAATCAATCAAAAAGTAGCACTTAGATTACTTTCACACTGCGGGTATATGGCTGATATAGCTTCAAATGGCATTGAAGTTCTGGAAGCTTTAAAAAGACAGATCTATGATGTAATACTTATGGATGTCCAGATGCCGGAAATGAATGGCCTTGAAGCAACGAGGATTATCAGGAAAGAATTGCCGGAGGACAGGCAGCCATGGATTATAGCTATGACTGCCGGCGCTTTTACACAAGACAGAGAAGAATGTTTTATGGCAGGGATGAATGATTATATAAGCAAACCCATAAAATTAGATAAATTAAAAGAATCTATCTCTAACTGTAAAAGACTTGAAATATATGAAACAAGTCTGCTTCCTCCGGTTTCCGATATTGAAAATAAAGAAATAAAATTATCATTTAACCATAAAGATAAATTTGACAGACAGGCATTGATGGAAAATCTTGAAGGTGACGAAGCATTATTCAAAGAATTAATCGACATATTTCTTGACACTATCCCATCTGAAATAGAATCCCTGAAAGACGCTTTAAATAAAAAAGATTCCGTAATGGCCAGACGTTATGCCCATTCAATCAAAGGTGTGGCAGGGAATCTAAAGGCAAAAGCCCTGAGTTCTATAGCACTGAACATCGAAATAGCAGCGAAAGAAGATGATACAGAAAAAGCTTTATCCCTTGTATCAAATCTTGAAGAAGAATTTCATATATTTAAGAGGTTAATATTATAAATGAGAAAAACAGACACAATAATCGAAAAACTCTATTTATATCTGGAAGAAACGGCAAAAGATATTATCAGACAGAATCTTGATCTGTCCATAAAAGAAAACCTGGATTTTTTGAACAACCCCGATGATGTAAACCATCAAAAACCTAAATGGCACCAGTTCGGTATTATAACTCATACTAAAATGGTAGAAAAAGCCTTCAGAGAAGAAGTACCTCTTTACCTGACCAGATGGGGAATAAAAGACATGGCAGACATTCATCTCGATGAAGAAATAGACGGCATAAAAAAAAGAGACTTATTTATTATGACCATAATTCTTCATGATACAGGTAAATTTAAAGTAAGAACTATGAAGAAAAAAAACGGCTTTATTACTTATTCATTTAAACCTCATGAAAAAGCTTCAGGTGAAATTATCAGATCTGTCAAACATATACTGAATAAAAACTTTCTGCTAACAGAAAGACAGATAGAATATATTGCCAGATGTGCAGAACTGCATTTCGAACTGGGTCTTCTCAGATATACAGGAAAGGATAGTAAAACCGGTTTCAACAGAGAATTCATCCACAGTGAAGTCTTTAGAAACACTGCTCTGGAATTTATATTAAAAAATCCTGATTTCAAATGGGAAATAGGTTTATTTTTTCTGGCAGATACACTTGGCAAAATTGATATAAGAATTAATAATGAAGATAATACAGATGAAATTGAAAAAGTAAAAAAAGAGATAGAGGAAAAAAATTTATATGCCGGTATCATCAATGGTGTTTTACAGTTGCCTGTAAACCTGGCAGCAGCGGAAGAATATTTCAAAATACTTTCAGAGGTGTAATATTCAGGATAGTGTTTTTTTACTATAAGTAATTAATGATTGCACTTCAGGTTTTACAGTGCTATAATTCTGATTATAGTGAAAAGTGAAAAGTGATCTGGTCACTGATAACTGGTAACTGCTCACTGATAACTACTCACTGCTTACTTTCCACTTATTAATTATGAACTAACTATAATATATAACTGGAGTCACACTTCGTAAAAATATGTTTAAAAGTTTTAGAGTAAAGTTATTTATTGTATTTTTACTTACAACTGTATTTATATCAGGTACTGCCATATATCTTGTATACCGCATAGCAGTAGAAGCACAGCTTACAGGTTTAAGAAAAACAGTAGTTGCAATAGCATCAACGACTGCTTTAATGATAGATTCGGAAGAATATAAAAGGATAGATATAAAAAACCCTGTATTTACAAAACCTTTCAAGAAGGTTAACACTATTCTAAAATCAGTCCTGAATAGCAATCCTGACATAAAATATATTTATACATTGAATGAAACAGCCGATCCATCTGTATGTAAATTTGTAGCAGATCCTAACTATGCAGACAGAGAAAAAATGAGTGATGAGGAAAATAAGGAAATAGATTATAATGTATCTACAATTCCTGAATTAAAAGATAAAACTGCTTTCTCTCGACCTGTGGCAACAAAAAATCTTTATACAGATAAATGGGGTATATGGCTTACAGGTTATGCTCCTCTGAAAGACAGAGAAGGAAAAACTGTCGGCGTAGTAGGAGTTGACATGTCTGCACAGAAAATAGCTTCCTTTCAAAAAGAGGTAAAAATCTGGACTGCTGTAGTGTTTATTATAGCTCTTTTTATTTCGCTTATTTTAAGTATATGTATCTCTTCAACCATAAGTCTGCCGATACTTAAAATCGCAGAACATACAAAGGTAATTGCAGACGGGAATTTCAAGTCTAAAATAGATATAAAAACAGGAGACGAGATAAAAATCCTGGCAGATTGTTTCAATAATATGGTAGAAAAACTGGATGGTATGTTTTTTGAGCTTACAGATGCCCACAATGAACTTAAAGACTCATATCTTGATACAATCCACAGCCTTGCAGTTGCAGCAGAATATAAAGATCAGGTAACGGCACAGCATCTAAGAAGAGTCTGTGAATATTCCCGTATAATCGCAGAAAAACTCTCTCTGCCTAAAGAGGATATTGAAAATATAAAATTCGGCTCACCCCTTCATGATGTCGGGAAAATAGGTATTCCCGACAATATTTTACTGAAAAAAGATAAACTTACTCCTGAAGAATACGAAGTAATCAAGGAACATCCCACCTTCGGATATAAAATATTGAAAGAGTCCCGTTCCCCTTTTCTTAAAGCTGCTGCATTGATAAGTCTTACCCATCATGAAAATTTTGACGGCACAGGTTATCCAAATAAACTTAAAGGTGAAGATATACATATATACGGCCGTATTGTTGCTCTGGCAGATGTCTTCGATGCCCTCACCTCAGCCAGACCATATAAAAAAGCTATGTCTATAGAAGAAACGCTGGAGATAATAAAAAGTAAAAGAGGAACCCAGTTTGATCCGCAGGTAGTAGATGCTTTTTTTGAATGTCTCGATGAAATCAAGAAATATATCAGGTTTGTAGAATGGACTGCCATATAATTGCCGTGACGCGTCACGGGAGGATATAAAAATTATTATAAAATTGCACGTCATATAACAGTGTTTAAAAGTTTCAGAATAAAATTATTTATTATATTTCTTTTGATGTAATGAGTGAACAGTATTCACTCTTCCCTGAGTGCCTGTGCCGGAGAGGTATTGGCCATTTTTATAGAAGGATAAATGCCTGCAAGTATGGACGCAGACAGTGAAATTATAAAAGCCTGAACAGGTATAACCGGGCTTATAACCATTTCCATGGTCCATCCGAAGGATATCCTGTTTATGACAAATATAAGCACGACAGCTATTATAATACCAAGGACAATGGCCATAAAACCTGCTATAATACCCGTAAGTGCTGTCTGTATTATAACAATCTTCCATACCTGCAGGGGAGTAAGACCTGTGGCTCTGAGAACCGCTATCTCTTTTGCTCTTTCAAGCTGAATGGCCATTAAAGCACTCAGCACTCCTATGAAAGCCACTATAATTGAAAGGATTCTTAATACATCTGTTATAATAAAAGTTCTGTCAAAAACACCCAGTGTTGTTTCCCTGAGCTCTCTGTTTGACTGTACTGCTATTACCTGATCTGTCCCTGCCGCACGTTCCAGTTTATCTACAAATTTATCTATATCTGTTCCCTCTTTCACATATATGGCAAGAGAAGAAACATTCCTGTCATCCCAGAATTTATCGTATGTTTTCCTGTTCATAACAATTATACCTCTGTCCGAGGTATAATCATAAAAAATACCTGCTACAGGAAAATTATGTTCTCCCCTGTCTGTGGACAGATGAATCTTCGAGCCTATTTTCGTGCCGTGAAGATAGGCATATGGTTCCGATACTATGACTTCATCCCTCTCTGTAAAACCGGGCCATATGTCTTTACTTTCTTTAAAACGAAAAGAATGACATGTCTGCGGATCAACTGTAATTGCCACAAGCTGGTTCAATCCTTTTTCCGATTCCACCATAACGCCTCTGTAAGTACTTATAAAAGAAATCTCAGGGAAAGAAGAGAATTTCTCTATTACCTTCCTGTCAAGTGTCAGATCGGAACGGCTGTAAACAAGACTGGGAGGTGATACATATATATCGGCTTTAAGGAAGGTTTCCATCCAGATTATTACTGCATGTCTGAGGCTTCCTACCATAATCCCGACACTTACCGTTACGGAAACAGCTATCATGAGAGCTGCAATTGCAACAGACGTACGGCTTAAAGAAGAAATAATACCTCTTGCCGACATAGATCCGATAATACCGAATATAGCCCTTGCAACAGGTGTTAGAATGAGTGTAAACATTACTGTAACAAGCGGGGTCAGAAGGGCAGCTCCAAGGGTTATGACAAAGAGGGAACCTATACTGAATAGAAGGCTTTTTTCTGAAAAAAATATCATAACTGCCGATAGTGCAATTAAAGATATACCTGTTATTGATTTTGAAAAAAAAGTAAGATGCAGTTTTTTTTCCTTTTCAGAACGGCTTATAACAGTCCTTGGAGGTGCAGACGTGGCTTCCAGTGCCGGCAGTAATGCTGCAAGGAATGTTGCCAGAAGGCCAAGCATAATACCTTTAAAAATAATAAAAGGCTTTATTGATATATGAGTTACAGATATAACAAAATATATATCATTTATTGCCTTTGATACAA
>JAKPQU010000268.1 GCA_029555925.1 Bacillota bacterium | reverse complement strand
GCTTATATCATGCTACTTTACATTATAATTCAATAAAATATACCTGTGCTGCCGTGATATTTTTTTCTCCGGAACACCAGGCAGGCAGACTACTATGTCTAAAGCTAAATAGTATAAAATATGATTTTCCATTTATTTTTTTTACATGTAATATAAAATACTTGATTGTTTTCTCATATATCTGTTATACTATGTTATCGATATTTACAGGTGAAGAATATGTGGGAAGTAGAATACCCTGATGCAAAAATAATGATCATAGATGATGAAGAGGGTAACCTGAGTATGTTAAGGAGACTCCTTAAAAAGGCAGGTTATACCAGGTTACTTATGATCAGTGATCCGAGAACTGTCTGTGAATTTTGTAAAGAATTTGAACCGGATCTTATACTCCTTGATATTATTATGCCCCATATAGACGGCTATCAACTTATGGAAGACCTGAAAACCGTAATTCCTCATAATGAATATCTCCCCATACTTGTATTGACTGCCGATGCAACCAGTGAAACAAGGCTTAAAGCTCTCTGGACCGGTGCAAAAGATTTTCTCACAAAACCTTTCGATACTACCGAGGTTCTTCTCCGTATAAGAAATCTCCTTGAAAATCGTTTTCTCCAGTTAAAATTGAAGAATCAAAATGTTTATCTGGAGCAAAAAGTTCTTACAAGAACACATGAACTGGAAGAAGCTCACCTGGAGATTCTCGGCCGTCTTGCTATGGCTGCAGAATATCGTGATGATGCTACAGGGGAACATACGTGGCGCGTGGCTCAGAGTTCGGCTCTTCTTGCGAAGGAACTCGGTCTGCCAAAAGAGCAGATTGAACTTATTTTCCATGCTGCAAGGCTTCATGATGTAGGTAAGATTGCCATTCCTGATTCTATTCTCTTGAAACCTGACAGGCTTACAAAGGAAGAATTTGATATTATAAAAACCCATACCACAGCCGGAGCGGAGCTGCTGTCAAGAGGTAAGACGAGACTTTTGCAGATAGCGGAGCTTATTGCCCTTTCCCATCATGAACAATGGTGCGGCCGGGGTTATCCCTATGGTTTAAAAGGAGAAGAAATACCTATTGAAGGAAGAATTGTTTCTGTGGCAGATGTATTTGATGCTCTTACCCATGACAGACCTTACAAAAAGGCCTGGTCTGTTGAAGAAGCTCTTGCTGAAATAGAGTCACAGAGTGAAAAACAGTTTGACCCGAAGGTTGTAAAAGCATTTAAACAGATTTTACCGCAGTTACTTAAAATCAAAGGTACAGATATAAAGTCTTTTGAGTAATTTTTTAGCACTTACTTTTCACTCTTTACTCTTCACCCTTCACTCTTCACCCTTCTCATATAATCCCTTTTATTTGTTCTACAATTTCTTCAACAGAAAATGGAAGACCGTTATATTTTAAAATTTTATTTTTTATTTCAATTCCTGTATCGAGTCTTATCAGTTTAGCTAACTGTCCTGTAAGGTTATTTTCAATTATTATAAGCTTTTTTGCCTTTTTAATATAGTAATCTGTTTTTTTATGCAAAGGATAGACCTGATTAAAGCAGAGAAAAGCCATATCATCTCTTTTCAGACTGGCAGAAGCTTCCTTGATTGCTCCGCATGTAGAGCCCCAGCCTATCAGAAGTATGTCGTAATGTTCAGAACCTGTTAACTCCGGCTCTATCACTTCTTTTTCTATAGCTTCCAGTTTTTTCATCCTTTTATTCTGCATGTTAACTGTCATGTCGAATTCTTCCGTAATATGTCCTTCTTCATCATGTTCATGGCTGTCATATGATACGAGGCCTGAACCGTATCCGAAGATTCCTCTCGGTGATATGCCGTCTTCTGTAAGCTTATATCTTTTATAATCAGTGTCTGTTTCTATAAAATAATTTTCTATATTCACAGAGGAAAATCTCAATTTATCCATATTTATATTATAATAAGAATCTACCAGAAACTGGTCTGTGAGTATGAAAACCGGAACCTGATATTTATCTGCCATATTGAAGGCTCTGGCACTCAGGTAAAAGGCATCCTCTATGCCTGTTGGAGCAAAGATAATCCTGGGGAAATCGCCGTGACCTGAATAAAGGGCTAATTCTAAATCTCCCTGAAGAGTTCTTGTTGCGACTCCCGTAGCAGGCCCCGGCCTCTGGGCAATATGAATAACCATGGGGATTTCCATGATTCCTGTAAGACTCACTCCTTCACTCATAAGGGCAAATCCTCCCCCGGATGTGGTTA
Source organism: Bacillota bacterium (assembly GCA_029555925.1). The sequence goes on along the minus strand of JAKPQU010000268.1, from coordinate 47,644 downwards.
CCATGGCCCGCCCTCCGGCACACCATGCCCCTGCAGACATATTTATTGCTCCTATCTCATCTTCTGCCTGTTCAACTATTATACCGAAATCTTTACAGTGTTTGGCGAGGAAAGTAAGGACTCCTGTGCCGGGTGACATGGGATAGGAGCTTATGAAATTACATCCCCCTCCAATAGAACCGAGAGCTACTGCTTCTGTTCCGGTCATAATAATATGATCTTTTATTGCTTCCTCTTTTTTTATAGAAATTTTTATATTTACGGTGGAACCTATTTCATAACCTTTTCTTGCTGCTTCTATATTTTTTTCGATTATTTCTTCCCCATATTTTGAAAAATGTTTCTTTATATAATTAAACATCAGCTCTTCTTCTATATTCAGTATACCGGCCACCATACCTGCGGCGATCACATTGGAATATATTTTATTTCCCAGCTCTTTTGCTATTTTTACAAAAGGTACTTCAATAAATTTATGTTTTGTAGAGATTTTTTCACCTATTATGAGTGTTTTATCTGTTACTTTTTTCTCAAGGTGATCCAGATTATCATTACCTATAGGTATTAATATATCTATTATGTCAGTATAAGCCTTTACAGGTTTTTCGGAGATTCTTATTTCTGTGGAATTAAAACCTCCTCTGATACGAGACATATATTCTTTCGTGGCAAAAACATTGTAACCGGAATTTTTTATTACTCTGCTCAGTATGTCTTCTATCGTCTGTATACCCTGTCCTGCCTGTCCGCATATGACTATTGACAGACAGGGATTTACGGGATTATCAGGATTTTCATTCTGCTCTATCATTTGCTTCACCTTTTCAATAGTATATTTTTGCATATCACGCATTACGATATTATTAAACTGACGATAACAGCTATTTTTTTTTCTTTCTTTATGTTATTATTTTATATACAAATTATTTCGTGACTCTTTATGATTATCCTTCCGTTACGCGTTACGCGGTACGCGTCACGAAAATAAAAAAGAAAGGAATGATATTATGAAGCAATCTCTAAAAATTATAGCTCTTATTACATTTCTCGTTATAGTAATGAGCTATGGATTTGCTCAGGAAAAGATCGATTTAAAACAATCCCTTACATGGCCCGAGTATATTCTCAAAGGGAAAATGGATAATGGTATTGATTATTATATAATGGAACATAAAAAACCGAAAAACCGTATACTTGCCTGGATCGCGGTAAGAGCAGGTTCTTTGCAGGAAACAGATAAAGAAAGAGGTATAGCCCATTATCTGGAACATATGGGTTTTGACGGTACTAAAAACTTCCCTCCAGGGGAACTGGTCAGATATTTTGAAAGTATAGGCACTGATATGGGACCCGATATAAATGCCTATACGTCTTTTGACAGGACTGTCTATATGATTGAAGTTACCGATGAGAAAGAAGAATATCTGGATAAAGCCATTACAGCCCTTTCCGATTATGCATCTACCATGCTTTTGCTGAAAGAACAGGTAGATAGAGAAAAACCTGTCATACTCGAAGAACTCAGACTCGGCTCCGATGTGGATAAAAGAGTATGGGAAAAATGGATTAATCTTGTTTTTAAAGATTCTCGTTATCCCAGTAGATTACCGATAGGCATAAAAGAAACTATTGAAAATTTTTCTCAGGAAGATGTGAAAAATTTTTATTCTACCTGGTACAGACCTGACCTGATGAGTATTGTAGTAGTCGGAGACTGTAAAGCTGCAGAAGTAGAAAAGAAAATAAAGACAATGTTTTCCTCTATGCCTCAGGCAAAAGGCGATAAACCTGATTTATTCGTACCTTTTAAACCGCACAAAGAGATCTATACGGGAGTTATAACAGATCCTGAATTGAAGCCTACATCTATCAGTATAAGTTATCTGAGAGAAGCTGAAAAAACAGTAACCATGGAAGATTATAAAAGAGATCTCTCCGACAGACTCTTACTTACAATGATAAATATGAGATTTGCACTGGAAAAATATAAACTCGATACACCTCTTATCAATGCATCGGGATATAAATCAGGATGGCTCAGATCCCTTACAGAAGCGGGCTTTAGTGCAGAAGTTAATCCGGGCAAAGCCATGAAGGCACTTGATGTTATGATGGAATATATAGAAGGATTTCGCACTCATGGATTTACTGATGTGGAAAGAGCTGAAGCACAATCACAGATGCTCCAGAACCTGAGAAAGGCAAAAGAAGAAAAAGAAACAAGAGAATCCAGGGTTTATATAAATTCTATTATGAGCGATCTCATGCATGACAGTATATATACCTCATATGAACAGGATTATGAACTTGCTCAGAAGCTTCTTCCTTTAATAACAGATGAAGAAATTAACTCACGTATAAAATATCTCTTCGAGCCGGTAAATATGTCTGTCGTAATACAGGGGCCTCCAGATGATATGAAACAGATAAAAGAAGAACAGGTATTATCATCTGTAAATACTGTAATAAAAAACGGCGGTACTCCTTATAAACTGGAGAAAATAAATTATTCCTATGATTACAGCAATTTAAAGCCAGGTGAGGTACTATCTAAAAAAGAATATAAAGATCCCGGTATTACAGAGTTAAAACTTTCAAATGGTCTTACAGTTTTACTTAAACCGACGGAATTCGATAAAGATACTGTCTATGTAAGCTATACATCTACAGGAGGTAAACTTCTGGAACAGGCAGATACTCCATGTATGTGTGATGTAGCACAGATAGCCTGGGGAAAAGGTGGTACTGAAGATCTTACCCAGTTTGAAGTAGAAAGATTGCTTAAAGGTACGAATATTCGTTTTTCTACAGGCGGAAGTACCTTATATGGAATCTATGGAAATTCTGCAAAGAGCGAACTTGAAAAACTCTGCCAGTGGATGTATCAGTATATGGTTCGTCCCGGTTACAGAGAAGAAGGTATAGCCTATGGTATAAAACTTGTACAGGATGATATAAGATATATGTCACAGTACCAGGAAGGAGCTATGACTGAAGCAGAAAATAAAATTCTTCTTCCGAACAATCCTCTGTCTGTTACCGCTACTGAAGAGGAAGTAGCGAAATATAGAGACAGGGAACAACTGAAACAGTTTCAGACCTTATCCTGTGTGCCTTCAAACAGTGAACTGGTAATTACAGGAGCTTTTAACCCTGATGAGGCTATACCTGTTTTATGTAAATATTTCGGCTCTCTTCCTGCAGGTGAGAAACCTTCTGTGCCCTGGACATATCTCAGGGCAGATTTCCCTGAAGGCAATACAAAGCGTATAGTTTACAGAGGTATGGAAAATAGATGTATGCTGACAGTTCTCTTCCCCGGGTGTATGAAATATGAACCCGATATGGTGCCCCTCAGGGTACTTGCCAAGATACTGGATATGCGTTACTGGGATAAGATAAGAGTGGAGAAAAGCCTTGTCTATGCCGTATGGGCAGGAAATATTTCCCCTCTTACAATTAAAGGTCACGGAAGAGTTCAACTCGGAGCAGGATGCAATCCTGATAAGGTAGATGAAGTTACGGAATGTATGATGGCAGAAATCAGGGATATAAAACAAAATGGCCCTTCAGAGGAAGAACTGAATTCTGCAAAGAAGATTCTTTTAAAAGATTATAATGAAAAACTTGAGAGAAATTCTTTCTGGCTCGGTGAAATGCAGGGGAGTTATCTTTTTAATTATGATCATGAAAAAGCTCTTAAAAATAAGGATTTAATTTCTACGATAAAAGCCGAAGAGGTTAAAGCAGCAGCTATAAAATATCTTGATGAGAAGAATAATGTGATTATAATAGCTTTACCGGAAGAAAAAACTTCTTCGGAAGGAGATAAGCAAAAAGAGTAGAAATAAATAGCTATTGAATCTTTAAACGTAAGACGTGAGAGATTGTCGAGAGTGTAAGGTGTTTTGTGTAAACGTGTATTGTAAGTTTACACAAAATGTATGACACAGTCGAAGTACTTTCACGTCTTATTTTCGCCCTATTTATGTTTTATGTGTAATACTGATTACCCGTCACGCGTCACGCGTCACGATTCAAAAAGGAGTTGTATTAACAATGAAAAGGCTTGATAGTTTCAAAAGCAGAAAAAAACTCGAAGCGGGAGGAAAATCCTATGATATTTTTCATCTTGGAGCACTGAAAAACGCAGGATTTCAGATAGATAAACTTCCTTTTTCCCTGAGGATTTTACTGGAAAATTTACTCCGTCAGGAAGATGGAGGTTTTGTTAAAAAAGAAGATATAGAAGCTCTTGCCACGTGGGATCCTTCTAAAAAGACAGAAAAAGAAATATCCTTTATGCCTGCAAGGGTTCTCATGCAGGATTTTACCGGAGTTCCTGCTGTAGTAGATCTTGCCGCCATGAGAGATGCCATAAAGAAACTGGGGGGAGATCCGAATAAAATTAATCCTCTCCAGCAGTCTGATCTTATTATAGATCATTCTGTTCAGGTAGATTATGCCGGTTCCGAAAAAGCTCTCGAATTGAATGTAGAAAGAGAATATGAAAGAAATACGGAAAGATATACCTTCTTGAAATGGGGACAGAAGTCTTTTCAGAATTTCAGCGTAGTTCCCCCCGGAGCAGGTATAATCCATCAGGTCAATCTTGAATATATAGGAAAAGTTGTTTTTACATCTTCTGAAAACGGAACAGTTCTTGCCTATCCCGATACAGTCGTAGGAACAGACTCTCATACAACCATGATTAACGGTCTGGGTGTACTCGGATGGGGTGTCGGTGGTATAGAGGCAGAAGCTGCTATGTTAGGTCAGCCTGTGTCAATGCTTATCCCGCAGGTAGTAGGATTCAAATTACATGGCTCTTTACATGAAGGTGTTACTGCAACTGATCTCGTTCTGACCATTACAAAAATACTTCGTAAAGCCGGCGTGGTAGGAAAATTTGTAGAATTCTACGGCCCCGGCCTGGCCCATCTCAGTCTTGCCGACAGAGCAATCATTGCAAATATGTCACCCGAATATGGCGCAACAATGGGATTTTTCCCTGTAGATGAAGAAACTCTTAATTATTTGCGTTTTACTGCAAGAGATGGAGAACTGGTAGAACTTGTGGAAGCCTATACAAAGGAACAGGGACTCTTCAGAACCAAAGACAGTCCCGAACCTCTGTATAATGACAGACTGGAACTTGATCTGTCAGATATAGAACCATGCATTGCAGGCCCTAAAAAACCTCAGGAAAATATTGCTCTTAAATCATCAAAAGATGCTTTTAACAACTATATAAGTGAATTAAAAGGAGAAAAGAAGTCCTTCAATGCAGGAGATTATGAGCTTAAAGACGGTTCTGTAGTCATAGCTGCCATAACAAGCTGTACCAATACATCGAATCCTTCCGTAATGTTAGGTGCAGGAATTCTTGCAAAAAAAGCGGTAGAAAAAGGCCTGAAGGTAAAACCATGGGTAAAAACAAGCCTTTCTCCCGGCTCCCGAGTTGTTACTGCATATCTCGAAGAGAGCGGATTTTTACCGTATCTTGAAAAACTCGGTTTTCATGTAGCAGGTTACGGCTGCGGCACATGTATTGGAAACAGCGGCCCCTTACCCGAACCTTTCACCAGAGCGGTTAAAGAGGAAAAACTTCTTCTCGTATCTGTATTAAGCGGAAACCGTAATTTCGAAGGAAGGGTTCATCCCCTTGCAAGAGCCAATTATCTTGCTTCACCTCCTCTCGTTGTTGCCTATGCCATAGCAGGCACAATGGATATTAATCTTACGGAAGAACCTGTCGGTTACGACAGGGACAAAAAGCCTGTTTATCTGAAAGATATATGGCCGTCATCTGAAGAAATTCATCATGCAGTCAATGAATATATAAAAACCGACATGTTTAAAACAGAATACGGTAAAGTGTTTGATGGCGATGAAAAATGGAAAGCCATAGAATCTTCCGAAGGTGAACTCTATGAATGGGATCCGAAATCTACTTATATAAAACATCCCCCCTATTTCGAAAATATGTCTGTAAAACCCGATAAACCGGGAGATATTGAACATGCCAGAGTACTTGTATTTACAGGTGATTCTGTTACAACAGATCACATATCCCCTGCCGGTTCGATACCTCCTGACAGTCCTGCAGCGAAATATCTCATTGACCATGGCGTAAGCCCGAAAGATTTCAATTCTTTCGGTGCAAGAAGAGGAAACCATGAAGTGATGATGAGAGGAACTTTCGGTAATATAAGGCTGAAGAATTTACTCACACCGGGACATGAAGGTAACTGGACGTGTCATCTTCCCGATAAAAAGCTCACTTCTATCTATGAAGCAGCCATGGAATATCAGAAAGAAGGAGTGCCTTCTATAGTGCTTGCAGGAAAAGAATATGGCTCCGGCTCATCGAGAGACTGGGCTGCAAAAGGGCCGGCACTGCTCGGTATAAAGGCTGTAATTGCAGAAAGTTTCGAGAGAATACACAGAAGTAATCTCATTGGCATGGGTATTCTTCCTCTTCAGTTTAAAGATGGCGATAGCGCCAAAAGCCTCGGACTCACAGGTTTTGAAGTCTTTTCCATTACAGGCATAAAAGAAGGGCTTACACCGAAAAAAGAGATTACCGTTACGGTAAAAGGTGACACAGAAAAAACCTTTACTGTTATAGCAAGGATTGATACGCCGGAAGAGATAAATTATTATACTCACGGCGGAATTTTACATTATGTGTTGAGACAGCTATTATAATTCCTGTACTAATATAAAAAGTGGCCTTTTGTCTGAGGCCACTTTTTATATATCATAGAGATTAACCAGTCTTATTATGTAACAGTACATTCAAAATTAAATACAGGAATTTCGACAGTTTTTACCGGAGAAAATTCATTTTTTGCAAATTTCAAAATTTCCTGTGTAACTTCCGGACTGAATGTTTTTTCACCACATTTAGGACAAACTTCAGCAGGTACATTTTCTATAAAAATATATTTTTCTTTTTCTTCCTATACAAATGTTACTTTTTCTTTCTTTACCTTACGTCCACAAAAAATACAATTCATTTTGATTGCCTCCTGATTTTAGAATCAATCCATTCATCAATCTTTAAAACATTTTTTCTTTTTTCCCGAGGAAAGTAGGTTTCGGTTTTGTTATATTCACCCAGACAAAAGCTTTTACACTTGAGAAAAATTCCCTTGTATTATACCAGTCAGATGCTACATATTCCCTTCTGTCGGAAATTATTCCGACTGATTTTATGCCCAGTTTATTGCTGATATAAAGGGATCGCGGAAGATGGAATTTCTGTGTTACTATGATAATATCAGTGAGAGAAAAAATCTCTTTTGCCCTGTAAAAACTTTCATATGTATTGAATCCGGCACAGTCAACTACAATATCTTCTTCAGGCACTCCCTGTTTTATAGCGTATTTTTTCATGGCAGCAGGTTCGTCATAATCTGCTTCGCTGTTATCGCCTGTCATGAGGAGTTTTTTGACTTTTCCCTCTTTGTACAATTCCACCCCTGTAAAAACCCTGTCTTCCAGGACAGGTGAAAGAGTTTCTCCCCATACGCCCGCTCCCAGGACAACTGCCACAGGTTTTTCCGGTATTGCTTCAACCGAGTCGTAAATGAGACTTCTGTATCCTCTCTGAACGGAAAAGTAAGCTACTGCAAGGAATATCAGGGCTATTGTAATAAGTGATAAAATCACCAGGAGACACCTCGTTATGAAAGGCTTTCTTAAATAATTACTCTTTAGCACCATATTTAATAAGAAGGTCTATTATAGCCCCGTTTTTATCTCATCAAAAACAGGCGGATTCTGAAATCCAGCAGTTGCATAAAACCTTTAAGACAGAATTTGAAGAGTTTGAAATATCTTATGGAACATACTCCGGTAGATCTTTCTTTATGGGTAACGGCAGTTGTGTAATATCTGAAAAGCCGTTTTTTGGCCGCTATGGCAAGAAACAGAGACGGTGCAAGTGATGTTCTCGGAATTAAATTTTCCGTTTCTTCCCAGACTTCTCTTCTGATTAATTTGAACGGTATATTTGCATCTTCAATATAGGTACCGAAGAGAAGGAGAATTGAAAATCTTACTATTCTGGTAAGTATTTTCCGCGAGAGAGGATCGTGGCGTTCCCTTCTGACTCCTGTAAGTATGTCATATCGTTCTTTTTTATTCCATAGTTTCCAGAAATCCTTTAATTCGAACTGGTCATCGCTATCCATGAGGAATATCCATTCCGCATCCGCTTCAAAGAGACCGTGTAACAGTGCGTCACCGTGGCCTCCGTTAGGTTTATGAACAGGTATGACCTGGGGAAATTCCTTCCCGAGTCTGTCGATTATTTCAGGTGTTCTGTCCCTGCTTCCGTCATTTATGGCAAGTAATCTCGAATTTGGTATCTCAGAGAGTATTTCTTTCTGGATTGTTCTTATTACATCTTCTATACAGCCTTCTTCATTGTACACAGGCATAACTATATCGAGTGACATTTAAATATTCCTCCTTATTTATTTCAGCAGAATTATATGAGAATGATGAAGTTTGTAACTTCACTGGATGCTGATTCTCATATCCGGTTTGACCGCTCCGGTCATGTCTGTTAGTAAGGATTTTTTAAATCTTTTTCGATCCTTCCAGAGGCAGAAGTATATAAAAAGTTGTCCCTTTGCCTTCAATACTTTCTACCATGATTTCACCTTTATGCTGTCTTATTATATCTCTGCTTATGGCAAGACCGAGTCCTGTGCCAAGGGAACCGGACCTGGTTTTATGTATTTTTGTTGTATAAAAAGGTTTAAATATATTTCTCAGGCTTTCTTTTGATATACCTTTACCGTTATCTGAAAAGGATATTTCCGCTATATTTTCTTCTCTCATGGACGTGTTTATTTTTATAATGCCTCCCTGTTTTTTTATGGCATCTCTGGCATTTATAAGGATATTTAAGAAAACCTGATAAATCTTTCCTTTGTCTATGAGCATATCAGGTAATGTACTGTAATTTCTTTCTACTGTAATAAGTTTCTTTTCAAGCTGTATTGTTATGAGATTTATAGTTTCATCTAACAGGTCATGTATATCCACATACTCCAGATCCAGTTCCTGTGTTCTTGAAAAGCTGAGAAGACTTTTTGCCAGGGTTGTTCCCTTCTGACATGCTTCATTTATACTCTTGAAAGCTTTTCTTATATTTTTTATATCCTGTTCTTTTTCACCAATCTGGGCCCATGCCTGTATGCCCGATATAAGATTGTTGAATTCATGGGCTATAACGCCTGAAAATATCTCCAGGGAATTTATATCGTCTATTTTTATTTCTTCATCTCTTGTTTTTATTTCTGTATCCATAGGGCTTTCTCTTTTTATATTTAATATTATAAAATCTTTATTTTGAAGTATAACACAAGTCTGACAGAATAGGCAATAAAAAAAATTTATACATTAATAATTTTATCAAAAATAAAATTCAATAATTTTAATTATCATAAACAATAAAGAAACTCAATAAAATCAGTATTTTTATAAAAATAGCCGACCTTATAGAGATTTCTCTCATTGATTTTTATAACATTTTATCATATAATACCAATATACAAATATATGATTTTATGGAGATGTTATTTTATGGCTGTAGTGAAACTTGGAGCAAGCAGACAAATTGTAATTCCTAAAAAATTTCATGACAAATTAGGACTCTCTCCGGGCAATTATCTGGAAGTAGAACTTAAAAATAATCAGCTAATTATTACACCTAAAGAACTTATTGATAAGCGATTAGCCGAAGGGCTGAAAGATATCGAAAAAGGGAATGTTATCGGTCCATTTGATACAGCATACGAAGCATTACAGGCTCTTCAGGAGAAGTCTTAATGAGAGTTCTTTTTTCAGAGCGTTTTACTGAAGTCTGGAATAACAAGGGAAATGCTTTATATAAACTTGAAAAATATGAAGAAGCTATAAAATGTTATGATAAAGCTCTGGAGATTGATCCTGAAAATCCAGTTGCAGAAAAAAACCGAAAAGCTGCTTTAAAAGCTCTCGGCAGATAGTTCATTTACCTCCTTGTAAATTAACCGGTTTTAAATTATTATATAAATGTTATACTTTGCACTTTATATCACAACAGGCATGATAATCCGTGCTCCCGTCACGCGTCACGCGTCACGCGTCACGTGTCACGATTCTCATAATTCATCATGAGGTACTTTTATGAGTCTTTATTTCAAAGCTCTCGGAGGGGCAAATGAAGTAGGTGCAAGTTCTTACCTGTTAACTATAGATGATAAAAACATACTTCTCGATGCAGGTATAAGGGTTAACAGAAAAGGTTCTGATATGTTGCCTGCTCTTGAAGATATTCCCGAAAAACTTGATCTTGTCATATTCAGCCATGCCCATATGGATCATACAGGTGCACTTCCCGTCCTCTTTCGCAATCATCCTGAAGCTTTTTACTGCTGCACTCCTCCAACAAAATTACTTGCCTCTCTTTTATTAAAAGATTCCTATAAGATTATGACATATGATGAAGAGGGTGAAATATTATTTACAGAAGAAGAAATAGAGCAGTCTCTGTGGAAACTTGAGACATTTCCTTTTTCCTCATGGTTCGAGCCGTTAAAAGACATAAAGATTTATTTTCACCCTGCAGGTCATATTATGGGTGCTGCGTCTATATTAATTCATGATATAAAAAACGATATAAAAATCCTTTATTCAGGAGATATTTCCATAGCAAATCAGAGAACTGCAGAAGGATGTTCTCCGCCATCGGGCGATCTCTTTAATGATATAAATCTCCTTATTGTAGAATCTACTTACGGAGGAGGTTTCCATCCGAAAAGGCAGGATGAGGAAACGAAACTCGCCATGAAGGTAGGAGAAATAATAGATAACGGAGGAATTGTTTTAATCCCTGCCTTTGCTCTTGGAAGAGCCCAGGAAATAATACTCATACTCCGTGATTACATACTCGGTAGAAAAATACCTTCTTTCCCTGTTTATGTAGATGGTATGGTAAGAAGTATATGTGACCTTTACAGGGATTTTTTAGATTATCTTCCTGAAAAAATGAAAAATTATATATGCAATTCACGTCAACCTCTTTTCTGGAATGAAGGACAGTCGTCTCTTGCAAGGATTATAAAAGCAGATAAAGGCACAAGGACTGAAGCATTGCTCAGGCCATGTTGTATTATAAGCAGTTCAGGCATGATGACGGGAGGGCCTTCCGTATGGTATGCAAAACAGCTCATAGATAATCATAAAAATGCCATTCTCATAACAGGATATCAGGATGAAGAATCTCCCGGTAGAAGGCTTCTGGAGATGGAAACAGGGAAAAGTGTAAAATTTGGTGATGAAGAATTTTTACTCGGTTGCAGAGTGGAAAGATATCATCTTTCGGCCCATGCCGATCAGGGGCAACTGTGTCAGTGGATAAGTTATATAAAACCGAAATCAATTATCCTGGTTCACGGAGATCCTTCTTCCGTTCAAACACTGAGAACAAAGCTTGCAGATAAATATATTGTATGGAACCCGAAAACCGGTGAAACTGTAATGCCTCTCGGTAAACCTGAATGGATGACAGAAAAACTTAATTTTGTCATAAAAGGAAAAGATATAAAATATAAAGGAAAAATGGAATTTCTGGATAAAGAAATAGTTATAAAAATAGATAAATCTATAGAAGACGATCCTCTCTGGCAGCAGTATTATGCAAATTATAAAGAAATTGAACTCAAGTGGCATGGTACGCGACTTTTGATGAGAGGGATCGGAGAGCTGTGAGCAGTGACCGGTGAACAGTGACCAGTGATTGGTGAAACTTATTTGTATTTTATAGTTAGTTTTATCCATAAATAATGACCTCGTAATGCGTAAAGCGTAATGCGTGATGCGCAGGGATTAACGCGTCACGCGTCACGCGTCACGACTATAATGAGCAGTGATTGTATAAAACCACGTCTTATCAATCACGGATCCCGTCAAAATTGTTTCACGTGAAACACATACAGGGGGAAAGAAATGAATATAAAAATAACGGAGCATTCTTTGAAAGAAATATTTAATTCAACTGTTACGGAGCAGAAGGATCCTGAAAAATTTTTTACCGAACTTGGCACTCTTATTTTAAATAATTTTTTGTCTGTAAATGTAATAGGAGAACTGACTTACAGCCTTAGTACAGAAACATTTGAAGCATTCCAGGATATTTTAAAGGCTTTTTTTACACTTCATCCCCCTTCGTGTTTAAAAAAGCTCAATACAGTGGAAAGCCGTGCCGTTATAAGCCTTTACCTTGTATGGGCTGGTACAGGTTTTTATATAGATGAAAAGGAAAGACCCTTCTGGCCGTATATTTTCGAAGGTCTTGGTATAAAAGATGTCAAAATGTCCGGTCTCTTTGGCCATATGTTTATGGATTGCCTCAAAGAGAACGAACTGGAACTCTTTGAAGATGTTTCTGACAGGCAGGGCTATGTAACGCGTATATTGTTTCATGGTCTCATACCGCCTGCATATATAGATATATTTATGAAGGAATTTATGGAACCGGACCTGTCCGGAGAAATACATGAAAATGGCAAAAATCTTATAAATAAATGGATTAATGAAGATGAAAAAATGAGGAAAATTCCTAAAGGTCTTCAGAGTTTTCTCCTGTACGGCAATCCTGTTAACAGTAATATTGTGGATAGAATCCTCTGTATGGCAGAAAGGTGGCATAAAGATAAGCCTGTGATTTACTGGCAGTGGGGATTGCCTGAATATATAGTGAAATCATTTCATAAATTTTTTAAAGAGAGGGATAAAATTTATAGACATGATGTGCCCTGTATTTTATTTAATCCTTCCAAGGGATGTACCCCTTTCATTATTACTGCCGGTGAAGAAGAAAGAGAGATAAACTATAAAATTTTGAAGCACGAAAAAGAAGAACATGTTAAAATTAATTGCAGGACATATGCTGCAGGGCCTTCGGAAGAATGGCATGTTAAAATCTGTGATAAAAAATATATTATTCACGGTAATTTCCCTGAAGCCGATGGTATGAAGATTCCGCTCTTTATCTTTAGCGGTAAAGATTATAAACTCATAAATAATAAATATCCTGATGAATTATTTCTTATTTATCCCGAAGAAGCCGATTTACGATGTTCTGCCGGATATACTGTCTCTATGCCTCTTTACGGTAAGTGGAAGGGATGGAAAGCTCTTTACTGTAAATTTGATTGTGAACTTCCGGTTAATTACAGTGGCCCCGATATAACCTTTACTGAGATAGTAAAAACAGATCTTCTCTTTAAAACTTCTAAAAATCTTATCAATAAACCACTTCTTGTAACAGAAGACAAAATTCCTTCATGGATAAGATGTTCCGATGATATTCCTGTCATTACCCATCCGAGAAATTTGAAAATGTCTTTTACTGTAGATACGCTGTTATTCTGGAGAAATGCTTCATGTGAAGTGGTCCGTACAGGCAACGAAGAAGAACAGCAATCACTCTTTCAGATTAATTACGAACCGGAAGATAAAAGTATTTTTGTACCTTTAAAGTCTCCATTACCGGGTCTTTATGAGATTCGTATTAAAGGTTCTACAGGCAGAGAGGATATAATCCTTCCTTTTATATCTATCCCTGGAAGACTGTAAAAGAGAATTTTCTACGGAAGATCCTTACAGAGCAAAGAGCTTTTCCCTTGTTTTTTCCAGAATACCGGAATTTAGTCCCTTAGAAAATACTGCTTTTAAATGTTACGGAAATAAAGTCAATTTTTTTCCTGAAGAAGACAGAGGAAATACTTTTCTTGGTATAAAATTATTTCCCGGTAAAGGGAAAGATGTTACCCTTTTCCTTGACAGAAGTTATGTCAGATGGGCAATAGAATGCCCATCACATCAGATTCACTGGTACGACTGGAAGTCAGTAAATGTATGTTTCCCCGCTCAGGAAATAGACACTTTTCATGACGGTAAAATCCTTGTGTCTGTTGATGAAGCAGAACTTTTATTTAAGGACGGTATAGTGAAATTTCTTCTGGAAATTTTCTCTATGTCAGAAAAATTCCCCTTAATCTCATGTGAATATGGCAGATTTAAATCCCTCTGGGTTCTGGAATTAAATGATTTTATTTCACAGTTAAAATCTTTCGGTGATTTCAGACAGGCAGATATTATTATGAAATATAAGAATATTTCCCTCTTTACATGGAGGAGGATAACAGAGTTTGAAAACCTTACGGTTGAGTCGCTGAAAAATAAAGATAAAACAGAAGAGATAAAAATTAACTGGAAAGAAAATCCTCTGGATTTTATGTCTGACAGGCTCGTCAGGTTATATCCTCTTGATGAACCTGACCATATTATGACTTTACCGGTAAAGGATTTTGAAAAACCGCCTGTTGTAATGGATATAAAAGCCCCGACAACAGGAGGAGTATGGTCAGCTTCTTTATATGTCAGAGATGACAGAATTTTCGATAAACCCATGAAAGAAACATTCTGGATGAGAATACCTGATAGATGGGTCGACTGGCTTGACTGGGAGCATATACATAGAGACAGACCTGTCGAACTGTCTGAAATACTGGAAAATCTGGAAGAAGAAAAAAAAATCTCTTTAATTCCATGGTCTTATTTTACCTGTCTCTTTCATAACAGTAAAGACAGGCATTTAATTGATAAATTCAAATCTTTAATAGGCAGGGAAATAATTATACATCTTATACCTTTTTCTAAAGGTTCTCAGTGGAATGTAAAAGACGATGGCGAAACCAGAATGATCCTGGAAGTAATCTCTTCCAGTTTTGATAATAGAGTGGAAGAGTTCTTTTATACTTATAGCCCCTCTGACTGGTATAATATGCCTTCTGAAATAGAACTTACTCTGTCTGACATAAATGGCGGAGAAAAATGGATGTTTGTTAAAAAGAAAGGTGATAAATTTCCCTGTATAACTTCTTCTTCAGGAAATACTATGTCTGTAAATAAATGGTTGAAAGATATATTGAAGAGCAATGCTATTCAGGCAAGAATGCCACTTGAAAGGGTATGGCACAGGTCTCTTTATCTACCTGTTTTGAAATGGATTAACTGTAATGATCAAATATTTGCTACAGGTAAAAATAGTTCTGGCATTATTTCTGATATAATAGACCCGGAAATAAATAAAAAAGCTATTAAACTGCTTGACAGATGGGAACATATATCACTGGATCCACTGCTGGTGAAGATGCTCGGTGAAAGGATAAAAATGAAGTCACCTGATGCTCTTACCGGCGGAGTGGCATTTATCTGCAGATTGAAATCCAGAGGTTATGAAGTCTCCTCCGAGCTGGAAAGACTCATAAAAGATACCTTTGATTTTATTAAAATTTTTTTCAAGAGAGCTTTTTTGAGAGATCTTATTCTTTCAGAAATTTTTATAAGCTGGTATGCGGAAAATCTTATATGGAAAATTTAAAGTACAGTCAATTTATCTAAATAATTTAGAAAAAAAATTTTTTTAGAAGGATTTTTTTATATAAAGGTTAAATATATAGGTTTACTTTGTATGTTTATCAGGTAATCAAGAAAAATATCTTATCCTGGCTTGAGCCAATCCATTAAAGAATACCATTTCGCTATAAAGTCAATAAAATATCAGACCCATTCTGAACAGGCATTATATGGAAGTTGATTTCTATTTCCCGTCATCTGGTATGATGGAGTTTCATTGAAGATATATCTTATATTTTTTCAGAGGAGTGGTTAATTAAAAAATTAATATGGTGACTGAAGCGAATTGTATAAGGGAAACGGGAGGTTAAAACATTGTCCAGCTGTATTTATTGTGGTAAAGAAATTACCAGCGAATCTGTATTTTGCCAGTTCTGCGGATATAACAACATTCCCCTCACACTGGAACCCGGTGTATTACTTCACAGTGGCAGATATGAAATTATTCAGACCCTTGAAACAGGGGGTATGGCTATACTCTATATTGCCAGGGATCATAATCTTGATACATTATGTACCATTAAGATTATGACAGATAATTTTAAAGATCCTGAAGAAAGAGCATATGCAATCAGTAAATTCAAAGATGAAGCCGTTATACTTGCCAAATTAAGACATCCGGGCCTGCCTGTCGTGCAGAATCATTTTGTAGAAGACATAAGATACTGTCTGGTTATGGATTATGTGAAAGGCAAATCCCTCGAAGATATCCTCTATGATGCTCTGTTGAATGATTATTATCTGAGCCCTGAACTTGTAATTAACTGGGGCATACAGATCTGTGATATTTTAGATTATCTTCATACCTATAAACCTATGATTATTCACAGGGATGTAAAACCTGATAATCTTATGGAACATGAAGACAATCATGTCGTACTGGTAGATTTCGGTGTGGCTCATGTGTTTGAGAAAAGAGATCCGGGAACAAGTGTCGGCACGACCGGTTATGCCTCACCTGAACAGTATCTCGGGAAAGCCTATCCTCAGAGCGATATTTTCGCTCTCGGCGCAACTCTGCACAGACTTCTTACAGGTTATGACCCTTCGGAATCGGAAGGGAATCTTTTTATATATCCTTCCCTGAATAAATATCGTGATGATATCCCTTCAGGGCTTCAGGAGATAATTTCTAAAGCTACGGAAATGGAAGTAGAAAACAGATTCTCTTCTGCAAAAGAATTTAAGGAAGCTCTTTTGAGTGTAAAAGTAGCGGAGACTAAGACTAAAGAGGAAGAAACATTATCGAAGACTTCTCCTGTAGTTCCGGAGAAACCGCTCCTGTCCGATATTTTTAAAATAAAAACATCAAATCTGAATCATTTCAAACAACAATTATCTACAGTAATTGGCCTGGATATTGGCTCTCATGAGATAAAGCTTTTACAGATGGGTGTTGATTCTAAAGGTCATATGGGACCAAAGTTAATCTCCTGTAAAAAAACTCCTGATAATACTGTTTCTAACGGTATGATAATTAACCCTGAAAAAGTGAGTGAAACAATAAAATCTATGTTGAAAGATAAGGAACATTTTGATATTATTGCTTCTCTTTCTCCTTATTGCTCCACTATCAGAACACTGAAGGTTCCTGTCACTTCTGCTGAAAAACTCCCTTCTATGTTATCGTCCAATCTGAAACAAATCATTCCTCTTCCGGTAGAAGAATGCTATATTGACTATAAAATACTGTCCTCACAGGATAATGACAGGGACATGAAAGTGAGAATAATAGCACTGAGAAAAAAAGCCTATGATAATCTCAGAAAGACTTTATTCATGGCAGATCTTAACCCTGATAATATAATTATAGAACCTTTTGCAATGACAGTTCTTGCCAATCTTATAATAAAGGATGAGATTAAAAAGAAAAATGTGGCTATAATAAATATGGGAGATGAAGGTACTTCATTGACTCTTATGAAAGACGGACAGCTCGCTCAAACATCTGCTTTCTCTTACGGGGGACATAAATTAACTGAAGCCATTATGCAGGCTGAAATGGCAGATTATGAACATGCGGAAGAACTTAAAAAGATTAAATATGATAATATAACGGCTAACATGAAGACTAACTTTTTTCACCTTTTAATTCTGCATGTAAAGGACTGGGCTACAGAAATTTCGAAAGTTCTGAGATATTTCGGCTCCGATTACAGACTGGATAAATTTGACTCTATAATCTTCTGCGGCGGTGCAATTCAGTTCAGGGATCTCCATAAATATATCAATACTCAACTTAAGATTAACTCATATAAATTCTGTCTTCCTAAAAATAGAAAGACAAGTGTAAATAAACAGCAATTTATTCTTGATAAAGAAACTGCCCTTATGTCATGTATGGGGCTTATTATCAGCTCTTTTAAGGATTTGAAAGAAATACATGAAGTGGTAAGTCTGAATAATTTTGAGCTGTTTAAAATATATAATCAGACAACATTTTTTCCTGAAAAAGCCATGACAGGAGAAGAAGAGAAGAAAGACGCAGCAACAGTGGAGGAGAAAAAATCTGATGAAACGGATAAATTTGCTGCATGTAAAACCGAAGAGAAACAAGAAGATTTAATTGAAAAAGTAGAATTTGAAGTAGAAGAAAAATCGGATAAAAGTTTTGAAGAATTTCTAACAGAAAAATCTGTAAAATCTGAGAGACCACGAACAACTCATTATATGTACATGTGTCATGCCTGTAACAGTATAAACAGATTTTCAGCCAAATTCTGTACATGCTGCGGAGAAGATCTGATAAAATTGAGAAGATTGAGTCTTCCCCGTGTTATTGTCGAACAATCGGTAAGTATGTTGAAGTGTCCGAAATGTAATACTCATAATAACATGCGTGCAAAAATCTGTAAATCCTGTGGTGTTACTTTTATAGAAATGGCAAGTTTTTGTCTCACATGTAATACTATAAACAGAATTACAGCAAAATTTTGTAATACCTGTGGAGGCAATGTAAGAAAGGTTCTCGGCCTCGGTCTTTTTAAACAACTTCCTTCTATTGCAAGTGAATACAGGGAATGTCCTGAATGTAAAAATAAAAACAGAGTATTTGCGAAGTTTTGCAAGACCTGCAGGCATGAATTTGTTAATCCCTGTTCCGGGAATTTACAGATACCTCTTATTACCCAGGAAATTACTTCAAAAGAACTTACGGAAGAACTAGACCTTATACAGGATATGGAAGAATTGAACACAGATAATTTAAATGTATAGAAAATTTCATCAGCCGTTATCAGCACTGAGTCATGCATTACACTGTGAATATGGCTGAAATGGTAATGATATAAAATTTTTTCATAAATATGTTCCTTTTTTTATCAGTTGTATTATATATACAAATTACCTGTCACTGTTTCATAAATTTCTGTATACGATGATTTCTCGTATCTGCCACATATATATGTCCCATGTTATCCACGGCAATTCCTCCGGGGCGGTTGAACCGGCCTTCTTCCGAGCCAAGATTGCCCCATTTTGTGATAAAATTACCATCTTTGTCGAATTTCTGAATGCGATGATTATCCCAGTCTGCCACATAAATGAATCCTTCTTCATCTACGGCAATACCGAAAGGATTATTGAATTCTCCGTCCTGTGAACCACGTTTCCCCCATTTTGTAATAAAATTGCTTTTTAGATCAAATTTTTGTATGCAACTATTATCCCAGTCAACTACATAAATAAATCCTTTTTTATCTATTGCAATTCCCCTGGGAAATCTAATGTCTATTTCGCCTGTATAATCAGTCTTCCATCTTTCAATAAATACTCCGTCAGCAGAAAATTTATCTATTGAGTGATTGAATGTATCAGATATATAAATATTGCCTTCTCCGTCAATAGCAATGCCAAAAGGATTATTAAATTCTCCTTCTCCTGTGCCGTGCTTCCCCCATTTTTGCAGGAAATTACCATGGGAGTCAAATTTCTGTATTCTATGGTTCATAGTATCTGCCACATAAATATGTCCCCTGCTGTCTGCTGCTACGCGGAACGGGTTGTTGAACTGACCGTTTTCTGAACCGCATGTGCCCCATTTTGTTACAAAATTATTGTTACTGTCAAATTTTTGAATGGAGTGATTGAATGTGTCTGCTACATATATATTTCCCGTATCATCTGTAGTGATTCCATAGGGATTATCGAATTCACCTTCATTCTTTCCCTCTTTACCCCATTGTTTTAGAAATATATAGTTTTCTACCGGTATGATTTCCTGTTCTTCAATGGTCTCTTCCATTACCAGCATCTCTTCTGCTGCTTTAATTTCAACCGGTATGATTTCTTCGCAGATCTCTTCTTTTTCTTTTTCCGGGACAGGTGAAAATTTCTGTATACGCTGATTTTCCGTATCTGCCACATAGATATTTCCCATAGAGTCTGCTGCGATACCGAAAGGATTTTTGAACTGACCGTCATCATCCCCTTCTTCTCCCCAGAGTGTTATAAAATTGCCTTCCCTGTCAAATTTCTGTATACGGTGATTTTCCGTATCTGCTACATATATATTCCCATGGCTGTCCACACATACACCTTCAGGCGATTCAAACTCGCCTTTTTCTTTTCCCTGGACTCCAAATTCTCTTATAAAGGTTCCATTACTGTCAAAGGTTTGGATTCTGTTGTTAAGCGTATCTGCCACATGAATATATCCTTCCGAAGAAACGGCAATACCAAAAGGTCCGTTAAACATTCCCTGTTCTGTTCCTTCTTTTCCCCACGCTCTTATGAAATTTCCGTTACAATCAAATTTCTGTACCCTGTGGTTTTCACTGTCTGTAACATAAATATTTCCTGTAAAATCTGCTGCCACACCGCTCGGGATTTTAAATTCACCTTCCAGAGAGCCTTCGGTACCCCATTTTTGAATAAAATTAAAAGATGACGAAAATTTCTGGATACAGTTATTATCGCTGTCTGCCACATAGATATTTCCTTCCGTATCCACACATACTCCGAAAGGATTGACAAACTGCCCTCCTTCTTCAGAACCGCATGTTCCCCAGGCTGTTATGAATTCTCCGGAAGAATCGAATTTTTGTATTCTGTGATTGAAGGTATCTCCTGTATAAATATTACCGATAGCATCTGTACATATACCGTAAGGATAATCGAAACAGGAATTGTCTGTTCCTTCTTCTCCCCATTTATTTGTAAATACATATTTTAAAGGAGGAGGAGTCTCTTTTTCACTATCTGCTGAAGGTGTAAGGATGGTAAATTTCTGTATGCGATGATTTAATGTATCTGCAACATATAGATTCCCTGCAAAATCTATTAAAATTGAGGAAGGCTTTTTAAAGTGTCCGTCATTGAACCCGGCAGAACCGAAAGTCATAAGGAAATTGCCGTCTCTATCAAATTGTTGAATTCTGTTATTATTCCAGTCTGAAACATAAACATTTCCTTCCCGGTCTGTAGTAACAGAACAGGGCTGATCGAACTGTCCGTTCCCGCTGCCTTTTATACCGTACTGTAATATAAAATTTCCCTGTGAATCGAATTTCTGTATTCTATAATTTCCTCTGTCTGCAACATATATTTCCCCTTCATTATTTATTGCAATACCGGAAGGATATCTGAACTGTCCCTCCTCTCCTCCTTCTTTACCGAAAGCTGCAATAAAATGTCCCTCACAGTCAAATTTTTCTATCCTGTGATTTTCCGTATCTGAAACATAGATATTATCGTCTCTGTCTGACACAATACCTTCAGGGTAATTAAATTGCCCTTCGAGAGGACCTCTGTTTCCCCATGTTGTTATAAGATTTCCTTCACAGTCAAATTTTTCTATTCTGTGATTTGCAAAATCTGCTATAT
Source organism: Bacillota bacterium (assembly GCA_029555925.1). Next base: position 26,335 of record JAKPQU010000268.1, on the reverse strand, counting down.
AAACATTGTCTTTACTGTCCACAGTTATGCCATGAGGACATATAAACTCGCCCGGGCCTTCACCCCACATACCCCATTTTTTTATAAAATTTCCTGATAAATCAAATGTTTGAATATTATGTTTCCCGCAATCTGTTATATAAATATGTCCTTTTTTATTTATTGCCATAGAAAATGGCCATATGAATTGACCGTCTCCGTAGCCATGGATGCCCCATTTTTCCCTGAAGAGACATTTGCTATAATTTTTTACAGAAGGACTTTTTCTTATTATTTCAGGTGGTATTATTTTGTTTTTTTCTTCCACTACAGGAATAAATTTTTGAACAGAATGGCTTTCCGTATCTGCCACATATATATCACCGGCACTGTTTACCGCTATATCTCCGGGGCCTTTAAACTGCCCTTTTTCAGTGCCTTTTGAGCCGAATAAAGTGATAAAATTACCGTTACTATCGAACTGCTGTATTCTTTGATTATCAAAATCGGCTACATAAATCTGTCCTTCCCTGTTTACTGTTATTGCTTCAGGTCCTTTGAACTGCCCGTTCATGGAGCCTGTTTCCCCCCATGACAGCAGAAAATCCCCTGTTTCATTAAATTTTTGTATGCGATTATTCCTTGTGTCAGCCACATAGACATAACACAGGCGGTCTACTGCAATGCCCCTGGGATAATTGAACTGTCCTTCATCATGGCCGAAGGTGCCCCATTTTGTTATAAAATTTCCGGCACCGTCGAATTTTTCTATTCTATGATTTTTTGTGTCCGCTACATAAATATATCCTTTCCGATCGATAGCTATTTTTGAAGGGACACTGAACTGACCGTCTCCCTGTCCGACACTTCCCCATTCTCTTATGTAATTGCCCCATGGATCAAATTTTTGTATACGATGGTTATGAGTATCTACAACATAAATATTTCCTTCTTTATCGGCAGTCACACCGAAGGGAAGATTGAATTGACCTTTACCTGTTCCTTTTTTTCCCCATGATGTAAGAAAGTTTCCTGAAGGGTCAAATTTCTGTATGCAATCATTATGGGTATCTGCTACATAGACATTACCCGTTACATCTACAGTAAGTCCCCCGGGGCGATTGAACAGGCCTTTACCTGTACCCCATGAACCAAATTTAAGATCAAATATATATTTTATTTGATTACTGCAGCTCAGCAGTTGGCCTGATGACAGTTCGCGGAGCATTTCTTCAGGGACTGTATATTCTCCCTTTAAAGCCCTGTTTACTATTCTTTCCAGATCGTCTGATATGAAAGGAATAATAGTTTTAAGAGGTTTATTTGTTATAGAGTCTGCACCTGTAAGGAGTCTGTATATGATGGTACCGGTATTACGGGAAAAATTTCCTTCTTTTATATCTGACATATGATTTATTAAACGGATCTGTTCATGTCTGGCCAGAAAAATATCTTCACATGTGATATTATTATAAGAAAGGCCGGGATGTTCTCTGGAAAGATAGGTCAGTCCTTCTAAAATCTGTTTTGTCCATTCTATTACTTTTTCTTCGGGAAATCCTGTTTTTCCGTCTCTTGCCAGAATAGTTTCCATATCTTCGCCATCTAAAAAATCAAAAACCAGATAGTATCGTCCGTTAAAGATAAAATAATCTCTTATGGCAGGCAGAGAGACATGGCTCAGAGGGGCCATTAATTTTGATTTACTTAAAAAAAATTCTGTTTCTTCTGACAGAGCGAGTAATTTTTTAATAGATTCTTTGTCCATTAAATCAGTTGTATATCCTAATTTTTTCCCTTCTGCAAAATGCATGAGAAGATGATAGGAGTTACCGGCAGTAAAATATTCCGCTCTCGTATCAGGTTTTTCCAGCACAGAAAGCAGATTTATCTGTTCTTTATCATATAGTATTGTTACCTCTATATGTTCACAGGAGCTGAAAAATTCTCTTATTGAATATAATTTTTCCAGTTTATTATCTGAAGCCCTGTAAAGATTACCTCTCTCATAAGATTTTACGGCAGTGATGATTTTATAGCGGTTGTCAATTATTGTTCCTTCCGGCAGAGGTTTCCCGGTATGAAACCGTTTCTTCAGTTCACTTCCACAGTTATTGCAGAATTTAGCTGTTATTATATTTTCATATCCACAGGTGGTACAGTTTTTTTTCATAAGCCCATCTCCCCTGAAGGGTAAATATTTCTGGTAAAATTCTGTAATCTATATAAAGATTCCTTTGTGAGGAAAAATTATCTTTCTTTACATTTAGAGTGGAAAGTGAAAAGAATAGGAATTACCCATTATTCACTATTCGTTATTTACTAACCATACTTGAACTTGGCAGAATTTTTTGTTATAATATTTTTATAGTTAAATTTACCATTATTCTTATGTCAGTTATTACAGAGCCAGAGAATCCGGCACGTTCAAAATAAATATATATGACTGTGCCTGAGATAGAGAGGCAGGTGAATATAACGATGAGTACAATTACGGAAGAGAAAATTGTAGTGGATCATGAAATAGATACTAAAGGTCAGGTAGTATCTATTTTTGCTGAAATAATAAAAGACAGCCAGAAGGAACCTCTTAAATATATCCAGAACTGGCAGGCTCCGGGAGGCGGGGAATAGTTTTTTATTTCAGTAATAGATTATGAAAAAGCGAATCTTTGGTCTGGAAACAGAGTATGCAGTTATAATTGCGCCCGATGTAAAAAGCTCTTTTATTCCGTCCAGATATGAATTATTTCATGTCCTTAAAGATGTAGTGGCATCTCATTACAGTGTTTTACATTCCAAGGAAGTGAAAGCGGGAGTTTTTATGCAGAACGGTGGCAGGCTTCATCATGAAGCCTGCTTGAATGCTTTACTTGAAGGAGTGGTAGAGTGTTCCACACCGGAATGCAGCAACTGTCGTGATGTTTCTATTTATGGCAAAGCCAGTGACGAAATTCTCGAAGAAATCAGACATGAGCTGGAAGAAAAGTTTTACGAGAAGGGTTTTAGAGGCTCTATTTTTTTTGGTAAAAACAGTAGAGACAGTAAAGGTAATGTTTACGGAACCCATGAAAATTACCTTGTAGACGATCCTGTCACTGGATATAAAAAGATATTTTTATTTCTTACAGTATTTTTTTTCTTTTCCATATTTTTAATAGTTATTATTATTTTTAACCTCCCCCTTCTTGTTTTTATGCTCATACTATCCCTTCTGTTTGTTTTACTCTGTCTTATCAATTTACCTCTTTCTGCTATCGGAATTAACCTGAAAACCATCAAAAAGCTCGGAGAATTTATTCTGGATATACTTAAAACTATGGTAAGTCCGAGGCCCAGCCTTTTTACACGCATATTCGGAGAAATTTTCAGATTTTCCACTATATGCTGGGCCTATTCGTGCGGATTTTTTCTCAGACAGACAGTTTTTACGGAATTTAATAAATATCTTACGCCATATCTACTTACAAGGGTTATTTTTACCGGCAGCGGAAGGCTTTTGGATAAACTTCCGCCCCGTGAAAAAATGAGAATACCTTTTGAACTTTCTCAAAAATCAGAAGCAATAAAAACTGTATGCACCATATTCTGGGATGATTATTACAAACCTGTATTCAGTCTTAAAAATTTTATAAAGAGCCCTCGTTCTGTTTTTAAAAGAGAAAAAAGACTCCATTTAATGTACTGTGATTCTAATATGAATGAATTTGTTACTTATATAAATACCGGTGTTACTGATCTTATCATAAGAATGATAGAAGAAGGCCATCCCTTTAAAGATCTGACTCCGAAAGATACTATCAGGGCTTTAAGAGAATTTTCTCTGGATCTTACAATGAAAAAAAAGATACCTCTCAGAAACGGAACTTCTATGAGTTCCCTTGATATTCAGAGATATTACCTGGAAGAAGCAAAAAAATTTTATCTCCCTTCGGAAGATTTATCGGATGAAACGAAGAAATTATTACAGCTCTGGGAAAATATTCTTACTTCTCTTGACATCAATCCCCACCTGTTGTACAAGGAGCTTGACTGGGTAGCAAAAAAAGATTTAATGAATGAAGCTCTGAGGGATATGGGAGACATATCCTTTTCTTCCTCTATGTTGAAATGGTTTAAATTTTTTCAGGATAAGTTTAAAGAAGAATGTAATATTATGGATGAAGAAGAACTGCTTGCGGCTGTAAAGGAAAAACTTTCTTTCCGGAACAGAAGAGGTTTTATGTCATTTTTAAAAACTGAAGCTATTACCTGCAGGGAATTTATAGAGAAATTTTTAATTTACTGTCAGTTGCAGAAAATAGATTTAAAATATCATGAATTGAATAAAGACAGCGGATATTATTATAAATTATTAAAAGCAGGCCTTATAAGAAGGGTGGCCTGTGATGAAGATATACAGAATGCTAAATTAAATCCTCCCTCTGATACAAGAGCCGCTATAAGAGGGTATCTTGTAAAATTTCTTTCGGCAAATGTTCTGTCTGCAATGATAGGGTGGGATGATGTATTAATAAGTGACCATGGCAGATACATTTACTTTCTGGAACCTTTTCAGAAGGAACTTGATGAAAAAGACAGAAATTATATAGATTCACTGAAAAAAAATATTTCCCATGGTAATGGGAGTGAATAGTGAGTCGTGAGACGTGAATAGTGAGTTGTAGGGGCGGCCCCCCTGTGGTCGCCCGGTATCGGTGAAAATACACATCACGAAACCACCCGTCACTCGTCACGCGTTACGCGTCACGATTATTAAGGAGGTCTGAAGTTTTGGATGAAAAAAAATTAGCAGAACTGGCGCTGGAAGTAGCTCTCAGTGAAAAAGCCAGTTACTGTGATGTGAGAGTTATAAGAACCATAACAGAGTCTATAGATATAAAAAATGGTTCTGTAAACGGTGTCAGGAGAGATGCAGACGTGGGCATGGGTATAAGGGTTCTGGTGGATGGTGCCTGGGGATTTGCGGGAAATCCTGATCTTAAATCCAGCAAGGTTGAAATTGCAGCCAGAAGAGCGATAGAGATTGGAAAAGCCAGCGCAAGTCTTGCTCATACAAAGGTGAATTTATCATCTTTGAATAAAGTGTGTGATAAGTGGGTTTCTCCCAGGATAATAGATCCTTTCTCTGTACCTCTCGATGAAAAGATTAATTTTCTTCTGGATGCAGAGGAAGAAATGAGGAAAGTAAAGGGTATAAAAATTACGACCGGTCATATGGATCTTAAAAGAGAAGAAAAAATGTTCCTCAACAGTGAAGGCTCTTTTATAGAACAGGATATACTCCATACAGGTTCCGGTATAAGTGCCATTGCTTTAAATGACCAGGAAATGCAGGTCAGATCATATCCTTCGTCTTTCAGAGGACAGTTTAATACGGCAGGTTATGAAATGGTGAAAGACCTTAAATTAAAAGAACATGGACGGCAGATTGCAGAAGAAGCAGTTGCTCTTTTAACGGCAAAACAGTGTCCTTCAGGATTAAAGACTATCATACTCGGTCAGAGTCAGCTTGCTCTCCAGGTTCATGAGTCATGCGGTCACGCAGTGGAACTGGACAGGGTTCTGGGAATGGAAGCAAATTATGCAGGTATGAGTTTTCTTACTACGGAAAAACTTGATAACTTCCGTTACGGTTCATCTATAGTCAATATTGTAGCAGATGCCACAAGTCCGGGAGGACTGGGGACTTTTGGCTATGATGACGAAGGTGTTCCTGCAGGGTGCAATTATCTTATCAAAGACGGTATACTCAGAGGTTATCTTACTTCAAGAGAAACAGCGCCCGTAATAAACAGAGAGAGCAGCGGTTCTATGAGAGCAGACGGATGGAATAATCTTCCTCTTATAAGAATGACAAATATCAATCTTCTTCCTGGAGATATATCATTTGAAGATCTCCTGGCAGATACGGAAGACGGACTTCTTCTTTGTGATAACAGAAGCTGGAGCATAGATGATAAACGATTGAATTTCCAGTTTGGTACGGAAATAGGATGGGAGATTAAAGGCGGAAAAATTGTCGGTATAGTGAAGAATCCTACCTATATGGGAATTACTCCCGAGTTCTGGAATTCCTGTGATGCTATCTCTGATAAAAATTCCTGGCAGGTCTGGGGAACTCCTAATTGCGGCAAAGGACAGCCGGGACAGGTTGCAAGAGTAGGTCATGGTGTTTCTTATGCCAGATTTAGAAATGTAAAGGTAGGTGTCGGTTATGCTGGGTAAGGAAAGAGCACAAAAAATACTTAAGGAAGCAATCGGCCATTCCTCATGTGATGAAGTAGAGGTTTTTATTACAGGAGGAAAACACTGGCTTACAAGATTTGCCAATAATTACATTCATCAGAATGTTGTTCAGAAAGATTACAGTATTACTGCAAAGGTAATAAAGGGTAAGAAAGTAGGAATCGCTTCATGCAATGTTTTTCACGGTGAATATCTAAAAGATGTAATATTGAAAGCAGAAGAGGTTCTCCGCAATCAGTTAGATGATCCGAACGCAGTTCCTCTGTTTCCCGGTAAAGAGTATACGGAAATTAAGGATGCATATGATGACAGAACCATTAATTTTACCCCGGAAGAGACTGCCAGAGAGGTCGAGAAGGTAGTAAATAAATGTAAAAAAGATGATCTCACTGCCGCAGGAACAATTTCTTTCGGAGATAATGTGGTGACTCTTATGAATTCCAGGGGGAATTTTACCTATCATTCCTGGACCGATGCTGCTTTCACCCTTACTGCAATAGATGCGGAAGGAGGGACAGGATGGTCAGATCATTACGGAACATCTATCGGTGAAATAGATGTGAATGATCTTGCCGATGTGGCTATAGAAAAAGCCCTTCTTAATAAAAAACCTGTAGAATTACCTCCCGGTGAATATACTGTAATTCTGGAAGAAAGAGCTGCAGGAAGTTTACTTATGTTTCTTAATTCCCTGGGCTTCGGAGCCCTGTCCTATCAGGAAGGTAGAAGCTTTATGGCAGGTAAAATAGGGGCAAAACTTATGGGAGATAATATTACTATTATAGATGATTTCTCCACAAGAGAAGTTCTCGGATTACCTTTTGATTTCGAAGGTGTACCGAGACAGAAGATAACCCTTGTAGAAAAAGGTGTGGCAAAAAATGTCGTTTATGATATGAAGACAGCCGCTAAAGATGGAAAAGAGTCTACGGGGCATGCCCTTCCTCCTCCCAGTACAAGGGGCCCTCTCCCTCTTAACCTTGTACTTATGCCGGGAGAAAAAAACCTGAAAGAGATAATCGAAAATACCGACAGGGCAATTTTGATTACAAGATTCTGGTATGATAATGTAGTTGATCCGAAGAAAACCATTGTTACAGGTCTTACAAGGGATGGCGTATTCCTTGTGGAAAACGGACGAATAACAAAAGCAGTTAATAATATGCGTTACAATAACAGTATACTTGATGCATTTTCACATGTGTCCGAACTGTCGTGTAATTTAAAGAGTGCAGGCAAATGGGGAGTTAATGTGGCATGTCCTGCCATGAAAATAGAAAGGTTTAATTTTTCCGGTCCTTCGGCATAAACAGAATTCCTGTTACCGGTGTTCTCACGGAAACCGGTAACAGGAAACCGGTAAAAAATAATCAGGCATTCATCTGTCATAAGTCAGATTTTACTGGCATGAATGCCTGTAAAAGTTATGAACATGACCTTAATTGAAACAGAGAATTTGCTAACAGAAAAACTTATATTTGAACCTCAGAAACAGCTTGATTTGCTTTTTTATCTTCATAAAACGTTAAGCTGGAAAAAAAGATATAATCTTTACAGAAAAATATGTTCCAGTTTGTTGATTTTCGATCTTTTACCATCTGTTAAAGAATGGATGAAAAATGATCAGAATAAAAAGCTTTTCTTTCTGAAGATACTTTATTTTCTTGAAGATAAACACATAAAAGAACATGCCGGAACTTCAGTAGAAGAATGTTCATCAGGAGAAATAATTAATCTGTACGGTGATAAAGAATTTATTTCTCTGAAACATGATCTGGCTTCCACGGATATGGAAGCTATATCATCTGTTACCTCTGAACCACCGGTTTCCGAACCTGTGGAGTCAAAAATTTCTTTATCGGAGTCATTACTATCAGAATCTGTTGTCTCAGAGCCTATGGCGGCAGAAGGTTTAGTTTCAGATATTGTCTCTGAGCCTGTGGTCTCAGAATCTGCCATCACTGAATCACCGCCTTCAGAACCTTCTGTTGCGGAGAAACATGAGGAAGAAGTGATAGAAGAAATAATCAGTCTCATAGAATATCTTCGAAATTCCCCGTCATCTGAAGTAAGTAATCTTACATCCAGAGTTCTTGCCTGTCTTTCAACAAAGGAAGAGAAATTTTTTCATCACTGGAAGAAGCTTTTACACAGCGGCAATAGTTCTTCCGAATTATCTGCCATATCAGGAGCAGGCGAGTTTTTATCTTCAGATAAAGAAGAATTTAAATTTTATATTGATTCTTTGAAAAGTTATTATGAAGCACAGGGAGATAAAGAACGGGAAAAAATAAGGCAGACTCTGGGTATTAAGAGATCCGATTTTTCTGTTGTTTCTCTCGGAGCTTTTCATGTTTTTTCTCCTGAAACAGCTTTTGCGATAATAGAAAGAGATTGCCCGGGGCATATATGCAATATCGTCAGAAGTTTTTCCGATTCTTTATTATATTTGAGCCACCTGCCAAAATCTGAAAGACTTATACAGGCTGACTTATTTTACAGAAGTTTTGTGGAATTTAAAAATAAAGAACTTGTACCAGGTCTTCCTTTTTTAAAATATTCGGGAAAAGAAGAGGATTTTGAACTATACAGGGTTTTTCTGAAGGTATGTCAGGAATTCTGTCATGCCGGTATTCATAAAGCTTATGAAGATATAATGGAATGTTTAAATTATGAATTGCCGCAGGAACTGACTGTAGAAGTTATTTTTTCCTTAAGAGAAACAAACCTGCTCTGTAAAAATAGATTTTGTAAATGTTTTAAAGAGATAGAAGAAAAAATTCCCTTTGAATACGGGCTTATGGAAAAATTTTTCCTCCTTGAAGATAGGCTCGAACTTATTCAATCTTCTCCCTGGTCTCCTGAAACTCTTGAAGCCCTATTCAAATTGATAAAAGAATTCGATAATATTTTTTATGAACTTTTTTATGGAGGCAAACCTTATGACAGAAATTATTATTCTGTAATAAAAATAATAACATCTCTTTTCAGAAAGAAATTTACTGCACAGATTAATGAATTGCTTCATACTATAAAGTATTATTTAGACCCTAGATATAATATGTTAATAGAGAGAATAGAAAAAAATCTTACCGATAGATTCTGGCAGAAAAATCTTAAAATTTTAATAGAAGATTCTACATGCCCTGTTCTTCAATACGGAGCAATTCAGATATTATCGGGAGATAACAATTTTGCTCTTCTTAAACCTGCTTTTCAATCCGGCCATCCTGTAATAGTACATAGCCTTGGAGAAGGACTTTATAATATATTTGTTTCTCTCATCAATAACGGTAATACTGCTAAAATTATAGAATATCTGCGAGTAATGTCCTATGAAGGTTCTCTCTGGAAACTGTACAGTGAGATTATTTCCAGGAAATTTCCGTGGCCTTCATGGTTTCTTACTCTGGTAAAAAGTTTTTCCGAATTCTCAAGGGATATGGAAGATTTAAAAAAGTCAGATGTTAAAATTTTTCAGATCCTTAAAACTATTACTGCCGTAAAAGAAGAAAAGGTAAAGAAAAATATTTTCTATCGTACCTGCCATGATCTGCTCTCACTTTCCGGCAGCCTTTCCATAAGTACATTACATACGGAAATGGAACGGATAAATTTCAAATTTGACGAAGTTACTGCAGGTGTATCTTCTGAATATAAAAAAGAGTTTTTACATGATCTGTCCGCTCATATGGATAGCATGAAAAAGAAACTGAAAAGCTGTCTTTTACCAAATCAGAATTTTTCTCTTACTATGCAGGAAGAAAATCTCATGAATTTTATGGGAGAAATAGATTATCTGGCAAACCTGGTTCAGAAAAAAGGTCTTTACGTTTTTGATCCGATTATATCTCTGGCTCTTGAGAAAATTTTTCATAATTTGCTTCATATGATTGAAAAAACCGTTAAATTATTTCAGGATTTAAGAAAAGAAATTGAAAGACGGGATCTGCTCTTTATATATAATCAATACCTGAGACTTAAAGAAAGTAAACTTCTGGACAGTAATATATGGAAGAATATAAAGTCGGTACTTCAAAAAGAAGTTGCAGAAATTATCTTTACCGTGGCAAAAGTGCCGGAAAAATATGAGATAGTTCACTTTTTAAAGGATTTATATGAAGATTCATCTGAAGGAAGTGCCTTTATAAACCTTTTCTGCAGAATATTATTCCTCCAGGACATAAAATCTCTTAAGGTTTTAGCCTCTGTTTTTGCAGAATATTTTATAAAACTCCATAAAAAGGATGATTTTCAGGCAATACTGGATCTTGTCATAAAAATGATCGAACACGGGGGAAGAAGTGAGATTTTTTCTTTTATAAAAGAGGAATTTATTAAAAAGAAAGCTCCTGATATGCTTATTTCCCTTTTAGATTCCTATATTTATGTACTTAAAAAATTACCTGCTCCGGAACAGATATATACCTTTACTCAGAAATTGAAGGACTGGAAAAATAAATATTCTGTAAATTTCGCCCGTCTTGAAGCCTATATAGTACTTTTAGAACTGGCACGAAGCACAGATAATTTAAACAGACTTTCGGAAAAACTTCATGAATTACAGGAAAGAGGAAAACTCTTCCATGCCTTATACAGTGCTTTTGAAACGAATGGTTTTTCCCTGGTTGAAAGTAAATATGGCTCCAGATCTTTTCAGTATAATATAGAACTGGATAAAGAGAGAATGAAAAATGAGCATATGTGTTTAAAGGTAATCTCTTATATAGATGAATTGAGAAGTGAAGTAGATTATTTTCTTGGCTGTACCTTCGCACAGGTAGAGGATAGAATAATTCACCTTAAAAATTCTATTCGTTCTGTTGAAAATATAAGGATATTAACAGGTGATTTCATATTAGATCCTTTATTAAAACATATAGTTGTCGATCTGTTTGCAGGAAAGTTATGCAGGGGAAAAGAAGAAGAAATAGAACCTGACGATACATTCAGCCTTGTCAAGCTTCTGGATAGATGGAACGAGGTTTTTAATCTCATAAAGACAGATAACATAGAAGAATTAAAAGAAAAGATTTATTACAGAAAGGATCTGTGTAATTATTTACAACTTCTTTCCGGAAAAGAAAAAAATATATTCCATTTTAAAGAAGTGAGAGATTTTATAGTAGCCAGTTATTATGCCAGATATGATTTTGACAGAGCTTTTCATCTGAGATATATAGATAAGACTCATAAAGACAGCCTGGGATTATCCTGCAGCCCTCCTTCACCTTTTAGAGAAAAGAAGGTTACAGGAAGCAAATTCGGTTCTACAGTCTTTACGTCAGTTATCACGGCAATATTCTTGCTCTGTTTTTTATTGCCACCGTTAACAGGTCTTTATGAACAGTCCCTGGGGAATGTATTATTTACATATTTATTTTCTATTTCTCTGTACGGTTCTTTAGCATTTATGGTTTTATACTATATATTATATGGGTTCAGGAAGATTAATTTTTCAGATATAGACTTTTTACTTCCTCCTATGGCAGGTAAAGTAGCAGGTTGTGCTATACTGCTTGTAATAACAGGGGGAGGTTTCAATTTCATGATTAAAATTCATGATAGTTTATACTTCCTTATGTTTATTTTTTCTATTGGTCTTTCGTTATTTTATTTAACAATCGATGTGTCTGCCAGAAGGAACAGAGCCCATATGGAAAAATTGCATCCTCTTCATATTATCTCAGGTGCTCTTCCGGTATTATTACTTACCCTTACTTATTCTTTTATTATTTCTATTATATTGTCCACTTTTTTCCCTCATACTATAAATACGGAAGAATTCACAACTATTCCGTTTTTATTCGGTACAGTTTCGAGAGAAATTATTGTGTCACATAGTTTAATCGGCTTAAATCCTGTTATCTATCCTTCTGTTGTTTATACGTGGAGTTCCATCATACTCTTTTTCAGCATATTTCTTCATGTGTTCCCTGTAAAGAGATTTTCTGTTTCCAGCAGAATATTCACAGAATGGAGGAACCTATGATAGATGGTTTTCTGGATTCAGATGTTATTTTAAAAGACAGATATGCCGTTATAGAACCTATTAAAGCATGTGCTACAGGCGGGATTTATCTGGCGAGAGATATATTTCTAAATAATATGGTAGCCGTTAAAGAGCTTTATTTCCATTCTTCTTCAGAGAACCGTGATTCTATGATTGATGCTTTTAAGAAGGAATTTGATATACTTTCAATTCTGGACCATCCAAATTTACCGAGAGGAATAGATTATTTCCAGCATGGTGAAGGTTTTTATATGGTTATGGATTATATAGAAGGTAATGACCTGGAAACCATTATAGAAGAAACATTCGGCCAGGGGATACCGGAACAGAAGGTTCTTGACTGGGCTCTGTCAATCTGTTCGATACTGGAGTATCTTCATGGCCTTTCTCCTCCGGTCGTTTATGGTGATTTAAAACCGGCAAATATTGTCCTCCGTGATTCGGACGGAAAAATTTTTCTTATAGATTTCGGACTTGCCCATGTTTTACATGAAAAAGATAAATCTGCTGTCGGTACGGCAGGTTATGCCCCGCCGGAACAATACAGAGGCGAACATGACACAAGGAGTGATATATATTCTCTCGGCATTACTATTTATCATCTTCTTACGGCAATTGCTCCCAGGGTGCCTTTTGAATTTGTTCCGCCGAAAAATTTCAATCCATGGGTATCTGCAGAAATAGATTTCGTTCTGTCCAGGGCTTTAAAAATAGATCCGAAAGCCAGATATCAGACTATTTCTGAATTTAGAGACGATCTTGCTACAATATATTCGAAATATTATGGCCATCATGTCACACAGTTGTTTTCCATAGAAAGGGAAAAGAAGAAAATAAAAATATTCCTTGTAGATGACGATCAGGTAATGCGTCTCCTCTTTAAATCCATTATAAAGAGAACTGCAGACATGGAATTGATTGCCGAAGCAGTGAACGGCAAAAATGCTATAGACATATTTCAAACCCTGTCGGTTGTGCCTGATGTAATACTTATGGATATAAATATGCCCGGTATAGACGGAATAGAAGCAACAAAAGCAATTATGGAACTGAATCAGAATGCCCGTATTATTATGCTGACAGCTCTTTCTGAAACAAAGGTTATCAGAAAAGCTTTTATGGCAGGTGCAAAAGGATATATGCTAAAAGGAGGGAGCATAAACAGTGTAACTGAAGCCATTCGTAAAGCCTACAGAGGCGGCCTTGCAATAGACATGAGAATTTCCAGCATTATACAAAAGGAAAAAGGTAAGGTAGCAAAAGATTCTTTTAAAAAATCTGCTTCCAGTGCCGGCTCTGTCATGAAGGTTTCTCAAACCGGCTTTATAAACATGCTGCTTCACTTCTCTTCCATCATGGCAGACGGGAAAATAACTCTTAAAAATGAATATGAAGAGGGAGAAATATATTTTGAAAAAGGTACTATAGTTCATGCTTTACTGGGAAACCTGAAGGGGGAAAAAGCATCATACAGTTTCCTCTGCTGGCATGACGGAGAAGCAGTTTTTACCCCTTCTGTTATGGCTGCCGAACATACTATGGATATGGATACTCAGAAATTTATAACAAGAGCTCTGAGAAAAAACAGAGAACTGGCAAAAATTAAACTGTCTGTTTCCTCTCCTTATGAAACACCTTTCCTGAACAGTTCGGAAGAATATCAGATTGTTTCTCTCAATCAGGAAGAAATGGAACTGTTAAATTTTATAGATGGCAGGAAAAATATAATGGACATTGCTCAGGTTATTAATAAAAGCTATTTTGATGTAATGAAATCTATCTATAGAATGATCTTAGCGGGGCTTATAAGGAAATATTAACAGCTTTACACTTTTATTCTGAATAAAAACTTCAAAATTCTCTGAATGACACCCAGTTTCTTTTGAGGTATTTCTTCTCCGTTAAAATGTTTCTTTGGCTTTGTTAAATCTTGCAGATTCTTCTCATAACTTTCTTCCGGCATTGCCATTTCCTCTTCGTCATTATATAGATCTTCCTCTTCTTCTTCCCGGGTTTTTGTCAGATTTAATTTAGCCGTTATTTTAGGTGGTTCTTCTTCTCTGACAGAAGTGCGCCTTTCTTCATATTCTGTGTCATCTGTCACCGGTGTTTGCTCTAATGGAGGCAAAGCAGGGCTTTTGGCAGGTGTTTTCGCCTGACCTCCTCTGTCTTCCAGAATACGTCTTCTCGGACTTTGTATATCACCTCTGCCTTCTGTAACAGAAGGCGTTCTGGTAAAAGGTTTTGTCTGAAGCGGTGCTTGTTTCCCGGCAGGTTTTGTCTGATATGGCTGCTGGAAACTGGTTCCGGCAGGTTTTGCCTGTGATTGTGTCTGGGAAGTAATACCACCTGCAGGTCTTGACTGAAACGGCTGCTGTGAAACGGCTCCGGCAGGTTTTGACTGATCTTTTCTCATGGCAAAAGGCCTGGTCTGGGTAGACTGGGCACCACCTGATGTTCTTCCCTGAGTCTGTTCTCGTCCCTGAGAAGACGGCGTCAGAACAGGTCTGCCTTTAATACCGGGTGTTTGTCTTGCCGGAGGCGCCCCTGACTCACCCTGATGTTCCATTTGAAAAGAAATAGGCCTGTAATCACTATCTCCTTCTTCTTCCTCCGGAGGATGTTCTTCTTCCTCTTCTTTTCTATGAAAGACAGGTTTAACAGGCAGTCTGTCCTGCTTTCTTCCGCCTGCACCAGTAGAAGAAGCTTTTGCCAGCTCAGCCCTCATCTCTTCTATTTTTTGATATCTATCTTTTTTATCTACTTCCATGGCTTTCATTATAATTTTTTCTAATTCTTTTGAGATATGAGGGTTAATTTTACTGCATTTTTCCATGGGTTCGTCATCTATAATACGTTCCACACAATCCATAGGCGGTTCTTTACATATTAAATAATAGAGTGTTGCTCCCAGAGAATAAATATCCGATCTGTTATCTGTTGTTCCTGCATGCTGTTCTATGGGAGAATAATGCTGTGTCATGGTTTTGGCAATACCCATGGTTTTTGCGTCAGATTCATAGATTTTTGAAATTCCGAAATCTATGAGTTTCAACCTGCCGTCATTTTCTGAAAGCAATATACTCTGAGGGCTTAAATCTCTGAATATGACAGGATTTGGTTTCAGGTTATGGAGATATCCAAGAGAATCACATAGTTCTATTCCCCATTTAATTACCTGCTGTTCATCCAGAAAACCTGACTGGCTTTCAACTATATTATTCAACCTTTTTCCTTCTATATATTCAATTATGAGATATCTGTTTTCTTCGTAATCGAAATAATCTTCAAATTTTGGCAGGTTTTCCTGTTTGAGCTTGAAAAGAATTTTGGCTTCACTTTTGAACTGTTCTATAGCCTGATGACGAAGTGACGGATCTGTATATGTAGCAATTAATTCTTTAACAAAAACAGACTTGTTGCGCTTTGTATCAAAGGCTTTATACATTCGGCTGGCAGGACCTTTTTGAATAAGATTAATAATTTTGTAGCGTTCCTGTAAAATGGTATCTGTTGTCAGATTACCATCGGCATCTCTCATTAAAATTCCTCCAACTGTTAATGCTTTGCCATATACTGACCTTTATTATACTGTTCTTTATTCCCTGAAGAACTCCTCCTGAAATAAAGATAATATTATTAGCTATCAGTTTTAAGCTAACAGCAGCCAGTTTTTGATTACCGGGATAAATGAAAATTCCTGAATCCTGTCTGTTGAATTATTCCTCTAAATGGAATATATTCTCCAGTCTCTATGAATATTCCTCTTTAATGGTTTATAAGACTTTCACTTTATAGTTTATTTCATAACTTATTGGAATTTAAGTCGTCGTAACGCGTCACGTGTTTAATCGCGCATCACGCATTACGCGTTACGAGGCTGACTGCTTACCTAATATCTGTATTTTCTGCTATAAGCCCTGTCTATGTCTCTGTTTAATTCCTTATATGCAGGGTCAATCTTCAGTGCAGATTCATATAGTTGAATAGCTTTATTAAATTCTTCTTTATCTTCGTAAACAAGGCCAAGTTGCCTTATTATAACAGCATTTTTAGGTGAAATTTTAAGAACCAGATTATAACATTCTATTGCCTGATCCGGTTTTTTATTTTTATAATAACATTCACCGAGTCTGCTATAAATGCCTGTTTTGTCTTTATTATCCGGTTCCAGCGTTATCGCTCTCTCATAAGAAGTAATAGCTTTATCCCGTTTACCTGTATTGTAATAAAGATCTCCAAGGCTTATAAAGGCATAAACATAAGAAGGAGAAACCTTGGTGGCTTCTTCCAGCAAAGGCAGAGCTTTTTCATAGTCTTTTTTATTTATTAATATCGTGGCCATACCGGTGAGAGCCTGGAAATTTTCCGGTTCTATATCTATCGCTTTTTCGTAGCATTGCATAGCCTTATCCGTATTGCCTGTACTTTGATACAGGATGCCCATATTGTTATAAGCTGTGCCATAATTTTTATTGATTTTGATTGCTGTCTCATATTCTTTTATGGCTTTATCATATGATTTTTTTCTGTAATATATAAGACCCAGGTTATTATGAGCTTTATATTCGCTCTGATTTAACTCAATGGCTTTGCTGTAATATTCCTTTGCCTTATCCAGATTTCCCTTTTTATAATATATATTACCGAGATTATTCCAGCTATCACAGTAGTTGGGATCTATTTCTATGGCCTGTAAAAAACATTCCGTCGCTTTATCGGTATTTCCTTTATCGTATAAAATAAGTCCCAGACCGTTAAGGGCTTGAAGATTTGAAGGAGCAATATTCAATACATTATTAAAACAGGCTTCTCCCCTGTTAAGTTCTCCCGTAGAATAGAATAATTCTCCCAGATATATATTCACATCCAGCAATTCCGGATCAAGTTCCAGAGCTTTTTCAAGATATTTGACCCCTTCTGCAGATTTATTTTTATCCATGGCGCAGACAGCACCTGAGGCAAAATTTGCTTCAGGTGATGAAGGATTAAGACTGTAAGCCTTATTTGCATAGAGAAGGGCTTTATCTTTATCATTTTTTTTCAGATATGATATGGACAGATAGCTCAATGTTTTTTCATCACCGGGCCTGTATTTAAGATATTCCGATAGTTCTTCTATAGCCTTATCATATTTTCCGTTCTGATAATAACCGATACCGTTTGCTCTGTGTTTATTTAATTTTTTTGCACTTATATTGGTCCATACAAGTATAATGGATACAAGCAAACATACCAAAATGATTATCAGAGGAATAAAGTCTGTTTTTCTGGGAGATATGCCGGTATTTTCATTTTTTTCTTTCTCTGACCTGTTTTTTCTTTTCTCATGAAGACAGGTTCCATGTTTTTCCCAGCATTCTTTATGGTTCATTCTATGGCATTCTCTGCATAGAATTATTGTTTCTCCAGGTTTTTCAACAGGTCTGTTACAGATAAAGCATTTCTTATTCAGAAAAACTGACATATCTGTAAGTATCAATTCTACAGGTTCTGATGACATGTGTTACCTCTCAATATTTTTTTCTGTACTTTTTTGAGTGAAAGAAATTATATGCTCTTCTTCAAGATGGTTGAGAATCTGTTCCGCTAGCCTTTTGTAGTCACCTTCAGTAGGGTGATATACACTGTTCCATTCTTTTATGATTTTTATAATATTCTTTAGAAGCGATTTTTTGCTTTTTTCATAGATATACATGTTTTTCTCTCTTTCTTTTTATATGAAATTTTACCACATATTGACATGATCTGACAAGTTCAAATAAAAACAGGGCAACAGACGTTGCCCTGTTTTTCAGATAAACATCAGCTCTTCTCTTCGGTTTGTTTATCTTCTTCAGCTTTCGGAGGGGAGCCGAATTTTTCCTTTATAAATTCATCCCATTCAGTTTCCTGTGATGTTTTCAGCTCTTTATATCCTTTACCGTCTTTCATAAAATAATCTACATATTTAGGATTGGTAGGAAGATATACGGAAAGCCCTGATGTTTCAAATTTACCTTCTGCAATTTCCAGTGTAGTTATGGTTTCTTTACCGTCATCCGATTTCTTCTGACCCAGAACAGTCTGTCTTTCATAGACATTTGCCACATTAGCTATTACTGCATCTTTTACGGCTTTTATCATAAGTTCCGCAGATTCTTTAAGTTCTTTATCTGTTATCTTTTCAGATTTAATTATCTCTTCTGCCACACTGGCCAGGTCTCTTGTATGTGAGTAAAATTCCATATAGTGTTTTCGGCTGAAATTCTGTGCTTTGCCTATGGCTTCTGCCAGAACTTCTTTACCTGTGTCGGTTTTTCTTAATTTCTGAGCAAAACCGGCAAGGGCATTTTTTACATTATCGATTTTGCTCATGTCTATGGCAGATTTTGTGGCAAAAGCGGCAGGTTTATCTGCATAATAATCTACTATGGTCTTTGCAATGGACTCGCCTGTCAGTTCTTTGCCGTCTGCAAGGGTCTGTTCCAGTTTATCGAGAAGGGGCCCGTATTTAAAACCTAGAGTAGTGCCCATTTCTTCCGATGCAACCAGATAATTTGTCGCGTCTTTAAGTTCATAGGCAGATTCCGTGCTTGCCATAAGGCATGCCGCCATATGGACAACATCAGGTTTTACGCCTGTTTCCTGCTGTGTTTTTGCAAAGGCTTCAGCAATCTTCGGGTTTGACATAATATGGCCGCTGCTACCTGCTGCATCATTTGTGAAAGCTCCTGTCCATCCTCCGCCGTGATCCATAAGGACTACCATATAATGTTTTGCAGGATAGTTTTTTATACCCCATGTGAGAAATTCCGAAAGGGTATCGGCTGAACTCATGTCTTTCTGGCCCAGATCTTCCAGAACGGGAGAATCAATTCTGTCTACTGCTCCCACATCACCGGGTTTATCTCTGTGGACATAATATTTCCTGACACCGCTCCAGTCTCCGTCTATATTCGTAGGTTCATAGGGTCTTCCCATTTTTTCATTTATTGCTTTAAGTTCTTCCTGAGAAATTCTTCCCATTTCTGCCACTACATTCACATTTTTGTCTGAACCTACCGATTCCAGATCGAGAAAACTGTTTGCAGTATAAGCTTCAAGGTCATTACATCCGTCCATATAGTAAAGAACAGTCCACTCTTTCTGTTCTTTTGCTTTTACCAGTTCCGACAGATCGGGAAGAGCGGATTTTGTTATACCTGTGCTCTGGAAGCTGTCTGTTGTATTGAGCAGTCTCTGTAATCTCTTTGCGTCTTCTTTCTTTGCATCTCTATATTCTTTAATTGCTTTATAATCTACCTGAAAGGGGGAATTCATCGACGGGTCTAAATTCATTTTGTCCATATCAAGCCTCCTGTTCTTGCTTTGTAAGCAAAATACTCTATTAGAAATTATACCAGAAAGGGGCAGGAATGGTTAAAAAAAATGTTAACAAAATGTAAATTTTAAATCAAATTTTTATTATAAAGACCGGAGATGGATTCGGATTTGATAATTAATAAATATCTGGTATTTTCAAGTATAATTCTTTATAATATATGTGAGGTGAGAAAAATGAATGCAACTTTCGGGGATCTGGTTGAAGTTATTAAAAAACTATCTTTTACAGAAAAAGAAGAAATTAAATTTTTGATTGAAAAATTTTTGATTGAAGAAAAAAGAGAAGCGATTTACAAAAATTATCAGGAAAGTCTTATAGAAGTTGAAGAAAATAAACTTGAATTTTCAGATGATATAGATAAATTACCTGATTGACCAGATAATATTCCAGGTCTGTTTAAAAGTTCTTTTGCACCAGTAGCTTATTTTATTCAGATCATCGTTATTTGTATTTATCCTCCATGAAAGGAGATAACTCAATATATACCTTTCTCTGAAATCAGTCCTGTCATTTAATCCGGCAATATAATTAATAAGGCCCTTGTGGTTTATATACTCCGCCAGTTCTTTAATTGCCATACCGGCTATATCAGGGCTTCCCGTGGTCCATGTATTTCCGCATGTTTCCGGCATAAGTGCAGACACGATAGTATGAATCATATTATTTCTGTCATAAAACCGTGCCGTCATATCTTCATAAAGAAGACCGAGGAGGGAAATATCTGTTACTGCATTATGCATTTCCCATGTAGTCATTTCCCGCATCTCATGGGCAGGCCAGAATTTTTTTGCCTTCTCTATGGTTATACCGCTTTTTTCTACAAGTGTTTCAAGGCGGTGGCTTGAAGATTCGGGATGGAGGAGCAATCCTATTTCCAGTGTATCAATTATGGGATTTTTCAATTTTTCGAGTGCAGAATAGAGAAATCCCTGATCAAACCTGGCATTATGGGCAACAAGGGTATAATCTTCCAGAAAATCGAGGACTTTTGATTTAATATCTTCTACCGTCTGTCCGCTGTAGATCTGACGTTCAATCTCCGGGTATCTGTCCAGACCGAGTATATGCCTTACTACAGGAGGAATCCGGACAGGTGTGGGGTCAAGATAATAATTGCAGGATTCTACAGGTATACGGTCCTTTATTTTTATGGCACTGAGCTGAACAATACGGTCGTGAACGGGAGATAAACCTGTAGTTTCCACATCAATTACTATATAATTTTCAGTAGCTCCGTAAAGATTAATTATAAATGGCATATCGTAAGGTAAAAGGTTTTCTTTTTTCATAATTAATTAACAATTTTTTTTACTCTTTTCAGCAATCTATTGCAATCTTCTTCACATGATTTATCTGCAAGCACATAAAGACAGACCTTTGCCCTGGACATGGCAACATAGAGCTGAGACCTGTATTCATTATCTTTATCTTTATTATTATCATCTTTCAATTTATGGACATCTGTAATAATTATATAAGAATTTTCCAGACCTTTGAAGGCATTAATAGTAGAAAAGCTTATATTCCGGCAGTCTGTAAATAATTTCGGATCATTTTTTCTCAGGGTAATATCTTCAAAAGGAAATTTTTTCATATTAAGCCCAGACACAGATGAATTCTGCAGTTTATATCTGGACAGTATGGAAATATTTTCCAGCGGTATCTGTTTTGACTTAAGGTCACTTAAAATATGTTCCAGTTTCTGAATCTGTTCTGTTTTATCCTTATAAAAGAAATATCTCACAGGGAGGCCTTCAATATTATTCGGAAGGAAGGGCGGCTTTTCAAATCCTGTAATACGGGCAGTATTTTCTCCTATAGGTTTGGTATTGCGGCAGTTCACCTTCAGCTTGAACTTGGCAAAATGGGCTCTTCCGCCGAGCATTTTCAGCATTGTATCTGCAGTATATTTTGAGAATAGGGCCTGCTGTTCCAGGTCGCAGTAAATCTCCCAGTTCCCTCCCGAAAGTCCTCCTTTGAGAAGTTCGCTAAAAACGTCGAGATATTCAGGTCTTATGAGATCCTGGCCTTCATCTATAATGATTTTATCAAACGGTTCTATTACGCCTCTGTCAAGTGCTTCAACGGCGAGATATGGCAGAGCGCGTGTATAGTAATCATTGCTCTGAACAATAGACGGCTTTATAGGCGTATTTATTTTTGCAATCCTTTCAAGAAAGGTATGGAAATCTTCTACAAGAAAATTTTCTCCCGTATTATTCTTCAATCTGAGTTTGAGCCAGTTACCCAGGAGGATATTATAACAGACAAGAAGAGTCCTTTTTTTCGAATAAATACTTCTTTTAGCAGATTCCAGTGCAAGCATGGTCTTCCCTGTTCCGGCAGCTCCCTGGAAAAGGCATCTTTCATTATCTTCCAGATGGTCGAGGAATTTATACTGTTCCTTCGTATATGAGAGGATAAGTTCTTCCGTGTCTCCCAGTCTCTGCTTCGGCGTAATGAGGATTTCAAAATTGCCTCTCAGAATAGATGCTATTTTTTCTATGTCTTTCCGGGAAGGTAATTTTTTAATAAAGTGAGTTTTTTCTTCCATCTTTTTCTTTGTATTACGGGCAAGTTCCTCTATGAAAAAACTTACAGGCCCTCTCCTGGAATGCCTGTCATAAACCTGCCACTGTTCATACTCCGTTCCTGTTTCGTTATATTCAATATGAGGAAACATTACACCGAAGCCGAAGAGGAGATTACTCAGGTCACTGTCCTGGTTTGGAACTTTTTTAAGAAAATCTATAAGGCTGTACATGCCGTCACTTGCCTGTTCAAAGGGGCTTCTGTTTTTCTTTACTGTTTTTCCGTATCTGTTAGTGAAATGCCATACTCCGTTTTCCCTTTTCACCTCTCCCGATTTGACTTCAAGACAGAATATTCCGAGCTTCGGCGCCATAACGACAAAATCAATTTCTCCGCACGTTCTTTGCGTGTGTTTTGCAATACCAAGTGAGTGAAGGACAATCCAGTCCGATGTGTCCGGGTCTTTTTCGAAGAGTTCGAATATCTGTTTTTCTCCTCTGTTCTTTACATCTTCTGATATATAGGGCGGTATCATTTTTGCCATATCTTCAGCCTCCGTATTGTGAAAGATTCGAATGTTCAGGAAATCTGCTGTTAAATATTCAACCGTAGATAAAAATAATCCTGTGGATATTTCATTTTTCACTATAATTTTAATAATAAGGATAATTTTGAATGCTATTGATTAATCTAATGTGCTTATCCAGCGCGTCCAGTAAGACTTCCGTATTAAACTGAAGTTCTTTATAGCCTTTTTTTAGAATAAGGGCAAGTTTCATATTTTTCTCTTCATATTTTTTCATAATAAGCATTCCGTCCAGACTTGCCTTTAAATCTTTCGATACAGATGAAAGAGATTTCTCTTCACACAGCAGTTTTTTATATATCTCCGAGTATTTATCGGCTCTATCTGTTAGAACAGGAATTGTATTGAGTATTTCATAACATATGGGTTTAGTTCTGGTAATATAAGCCTTCTGTACTGAAAACTCATAATATTCGGTAGAAGATATAGCTTTAAGTCCTGTACAACAGAAATCTAACTGTTTATCAAGTGCGATATAGGTTTCGAGCATTTCTTTTTTATCACCAATCAGTTCATTTCTGAGCGACAGGTATGAGGAAAGTCTTTCTCTTAATTCAGGTTTAACTGAAGGGTAGAAATCTTTCAGATTATTTATCAGATGTTCTCTGTTTGTATTTGATGTGTCAAAAAATTCAAAGATCTTCTTTGTATCAGAATTTTCAAGAAGTTCCAGGTCTGTTATCGCAAGTAATGTTTCTGTAAAGGCTTTATCTGCCATAAGGTTTTCTTTAAGCACTATATCTGACTTTACAGTATCGATATACTGCTTTGTTTCTTCCGTGATTAATATATTTGCCTGTTCGTAAGCCCTGTAAAGTGAATTGATTTTAATATGAACATCAGACATCTTTCCAAGAAAGTCCTGTTCCTCAACGACAGTTTTCTTATAAGTATCGGAAAAACGTTCGGTAGATTTGATTATAGATGACATAAGAGGAGGTATTTCGCTCTCCATAGACATAAACTGTTCTATCATGTCCATAGATTTTTCAGGAGTTATAGTCTTTGTATATTGCTGAAATTCCGCTACTTTACGGAAAAGCTCCAGTTGTTTACTGTATATATCTTTTTTAGACACTACCAGTTCATTTTCGGAATTCAAAAAAATAGCCGCTCCTTCATTAAGTTCATAACTGTTCTTACTGTGAAAATCTCTTATTTCATTTATTAAAGCATTTCTCTTCTCTACAGATTTATTACAGAGTTCTATTGCTTCTTCGTAATCACATATCCCTTTCAGTTTCAGAACTGCTTCCATGTCAGCTCTATCAGTCTCTATTACCTTCTTCAGATAACTTTTTATAACAGATACTCTGTAATATTTATATACGGAAATACCTGTTATTAAAAGTAATGTAAATAAAGCACATATTAACAGAAGGTTTTTCAGGATATTTCTTTTTAATATTTTGTTTACTGTCTGTTTTATCATATCGATTTTCATTGTTATAACTCCTTATTACCGCTACAGGTAAATTAGTAACCATTTATCAGCTTCTGCCTGACAGGCTCTTACGAAGAAAAATAATTTGCCATATTTAATTTGTTTTACAGACAATAAATTAGCCCTTATTTAATTTTTAATTCTATATAAAAAACTAATTTTTCTTCTCCAGAGCCTGCCAGGCAGAAGCTTTTTACGGATACCATTTTACCTGTTACGGTACTTAGTTTTAGAGTCATTCTGGTTTTGTAGCATAATTTAACAATCTGACAGCTTCATTAACATAGTAATCGGCGTCACGCCATTTATCCTGCAGTAAACTTTCAGGTGCGTCGTATTCAATATGATCATACCACCGTTCCCCTGCCAGAGTATAATTATTCATCGCCATTTCAACGTTATTTTTTAATCCGGGAATATAATCTACGGAATTACTCTTCAAAAATTGGTCCACTGCTATTTGAGCATCAACCTTTTTAGCACTATAATTTACATAACTTATGCCTGTCGTAGTACATGATTGAATTGCCTGTAAAGCTTCCACTGCTTTCCTGGCAGAGGTAAGGTAAGCTTCCGGAATAGAAGGGGTGGGCGTTAATGTCGGAGCAGGTGTTGGAGTAGGCGTTAATGTCGGAGCAACTGTAGGAATTAATGTCGGAGCAGGTGTGGGTTTAAAAATTTCAACCTTACAGCCCTGGTTTAAATAAAGACTGCATATAATAATTGCTATGAGACAGAATAAATTGATTCTTTGTATCACACTAACACACTTCCTTTTTTGATAAAATTTTAATAGAAAATCCTATATGTTAACGTGCCTGGTCCTGATGTTGCCAGCAATAACCATTACTATTTGTTGTTTTTCTTTTACATCTATGATCATCTTCAGTAATTCCTGAACATTGAGTGGCTGAAGGATCGGAATTTGAAGAAGAATAAGATGAACTGGAATTTATATAAGGAGAAGTTGAACGATCTTCAGTAGGTTCAAAAATCATTATATTATTAACATATCCTTTATTATCAAACCCGAAAGCTATACCATATTTAAAAAGAAAATATGTATCAACGCTTATTTCCCCGAATTTCCCGTCAGGATAATGTTCAAATACCTTCTTATAACCAGTTCCGAGACCGATTTTATATTTATCCGTATAGGATTTATTCTCAGTAAACATGGCACTTACATTTCTTGTAGAAGGGTTACCCATTAAAGCGATGTTATATTTCCGGTAATAAAGATAAAAATATTTGCCGTTATAATCTTCCAGATCCGGTTCTCCCCAGGATGCAAACTCTTTTAAATTCAATCCCAACGAAAAATCTCCGATAGATTTTCCGGGCTTAATCAAAAGATTCTCAGTTTTTTCAAAATCAGCCTTTATCGTTTTCCTCTCTGTTGTAACCAGCTCTGTATTACTATAAACACCACTGTAAGAAATATCCAGAATATTGCTCGTTTCATCGTAACTGACTATAAAACCTATGGATTGACTGAATTTTGTCACAGGTACATATATTTTCTTACCTTTAATGATCAATTTGTAGTCATACTCAAGTCCGTTAGAAAGGAACAGGGATTGCCCGTCAATCTGATATTTTATACCCATAAGATTATCCAGCACATCCAGGTCACAGTAAAGTAAATCCTCTTTTAAGAACAGTTCCCCTTTATATTCCCTGTTACAAACAAAAATTAGAAGAGTTTTAGTATTAATATTGGCCTTTGCAAGAATAAAAGAACCGGTAAATAAAAGTAATACTATTGATATTGTAATGATGTAGATTAATTTTGTTATTCTCATATACGATAACCTCCATAAATACTAAATTTTGTTATTACCACCATATTTTAATTAAAAATTTTCTTATGTAACGATAAATTTTACACACAGATAATTTTTATTCACATAATCTATGGCAATGAAAAAGGAGTGAACAGTGAGTGGTGAATATTCAATTACTGAAGATGCATAAATAATACATAATGCTTTCGTGACGCGTAACGCGTGACGGGAAGAAAACGTTTATTATAGTGTATTTCATAACTTATTAGAATTTAAGTCGTCGTGACGCGTAACGCGTGACGCGTGACGGGTTTAATCCCTGCGCATCACGCATTACGCTTTACGCATTACGAGGTCATTATTTATGGATAGTTATGAA